>NZ_JAMZFY010000002.1:0-372274 GCF_025457605.1 Haloarcula laminariae
GCTGTCGGGACCGGTGAGATGTCCGGCGTTGAGTCCAATTAAACCGCAGGCTCCTCCGGTTGTGGTGCTCCCCCGCCAATTCCTTTAAGTTTCATCCTTGCGGACGTACTTCCCAGGCGGCTCGCTTCTCGGCTTCCCTAGGGCGCAGCGCAGGCTCGTAGCCTACGGCACACCTAGCGAGCATCGTTTACAGCTAGGACTACCCGGGTATCTAATCCGGTTCGAGACCCTAGCTTTCGTCCCTCACTGTCGGGTCCATCCTCCTGAGGTGGTTTCCCCATTGGTGGTCCGTCCAGGATTACAGGATTTCACTCCTACCCCGGACGTACCCCTCAGGTCTTCTGGCCCCAAGCCAAACAGTTTCCACCGGACGCCGACGCGTTGAGCGCGTCGATTTCCCAATGGACTTGCTTGGCCAGCTACGGACGCTTTAGGCCCAATAATATCGGTCATCACTCGTGCTGCCGGTATTACCGCGGCGGCTGGCACCGGTCTTGCCCAGCACTTGTTCCTGTACCTCCCTACGGTACAGAAAAGCGAGGACTATATGCCCTCGCACTCGGAGTCCCCTTATCGCACTGTCGTGCAGTGTAAAGGTTTCGCGCCTGCTGCGCCCCGTAGGGCCCGGTATCTTGTCTCAGATACCGTCTCCAGGCTCTTGCTCTCACAACCTGTACCGATTATGGGCATGGTGGGCCGTTACCCCACCATCTACCTAATCGGCCGCAGCCACATCCTATGGCGCCGGAGCGTTTCTCACTCTCTGCACTCCAGCATGAGAGTGGTATCAGGGATTAGCCTCAGTTTCCCGAGGTTGTCCCTGTCCATAGGGTAGTTTGGCCACGTGTTACTGAGCTATATGCCGCGGGTCTGAACCCGCGCGACTAGCATGGCTAAATCGGACTCCAATAGCAATGACCTCCGGCAGGATCAACCGGAATGTCTCCCGGCACAAGGCCGGGGGGTTAGGCGGGTCACACTCCAGATGGAGTGTGGTCGCTATCGAAGGGTGTTCGAGGACACTCGCCGACCGAGTGTCACCGAACTATCAGGGCTCACATCAGATCCCATCTTGACGGCGGACCGCAGGGGTGGAATCCTCATTTCTTCGGACCTGCATATTGTCCCGAAGCCATCTTAAAGGCTTCGAGTTCCGATGGCGACCCGGTGTCGCCGCAGTGTGTGGCCGGGTTTTGTCGGCCCCGGCCAGGCCTCGTTCGCGTTCAACCCGAATACCCTGTTACACTTAAGGGCATCGGAGTTGGGTCGCGTCGAACCGCACGACGTGAGCGACCTTCGCGTTCCATCCGAACACCCTGTTACACTTAAGGGCGTCGGTTGGTACGAGGCCCGACCGGGGAAGTGTCGTCCCCGACCTCCTTCGCATCAGAGTCGATGGGAGTGTCACACTTAACCTCGTCGGACCGAGGCCGCTTCGGCAGGCGATTACACGGGGTAGTGACTCTCATGGGGTGGACAGTCACATCGAACATGAGACGCGGGCGACGAGCTGGTGGCAAGTCCGCATATGCGTGGGTCGTGCGTGTGCGCGTTCACGCGCGCCCGAAGAGTAGGAACTGTGTGGCGGAGCAACCGGCCGGGTCGTCGGCAAAAAGTGCGTGCTGGGGAACTAGATGTCGTCGAGGTGCTCGACGCCCTCTTTCGAGACGTTCCCTTTCGTGATGTCGCCCGGCATCCAGTCCGGTTTGTCGTCGGGCGCTGTTTCTACCCAGGCCCACGCCTCGTAGATGTGGACCTTGTGGGTGCCTTTCTCCCGGAGCCGAATCTCCTCCGGGTCGGCTGCGTCCTCGCTGTCGGCCGGGTCGAGACGCCGGGCGGCCTTCAACGCAGCCTGCCGGGGTGTCCCGCCTGAGAAGACGCTCGATTCGTCACCATCCTCACGGAGCGCAAAGTTGCGCTTGTCGCTGTCGCGTGCCATGGTTTTCTCCGCTCCATGTCAACCCAAAACATGGCACAACATAAATATACCCCCCGAATCGGGCTCCCTGCCGGGGTACGTTTATATAGTGGAAGCCGAGCGCGACCGTATCCGGCCACGATTCGGGGAAAATCGCCGCCCCGACGCGCGGCCGCAATCGGCCCGCCGCACGGTAGACTTAAGTGTATCCTACGGCGATGCACGGAATAGGATAGCGCGATGGTGCGAAAGAAGAAGCTCAGCCCGAGTGGCGCCAAAGATGAGAACGGCGAGTACCACAACGTACATATCAACATCCACGAAGACGAACTCGCCGTCGCCGGCATGGAGATCGGCGACGAGGTGTTCGTTCGGGTTCGTGATAACAAGATCATTATTCAAAAGGCCGACCCCGAAGAGGTCGAACACGATTTCTGACGTGCCGTCGCCAACCCCCGGCAATCGTCGGGGGTCGGTTCGAACGCCCCAATGAGACTCTACGACATCGCCAAACCGGTTCTGTTCTCGCTCCCGGCCGAAACGGCACACGGTGCCGTTCACAGCCTATTGAAGACAGCACAGGGCACCCCGATAGCGACTGCGATGGCCCGGCGCTACACCGTCGGCGACGACCGGCTCGCCGTCTCCGCGTTCGGCCGGGAGTTCGACAATCCCGTCGGCGTCGCCGCGGGCTTCGACAAGAACGCGACGATACCGAACGCCCTGGCGTCGATGGGCTTTGGCTTCGCCGAGGTCGGCGGCGTCACGGCCGAGCCACAGGCCGGCAACGCCCGCCCGCGGATGTTCCGTCTGCGAGAGGACGGCGGCCTCATCAACCGCATGGGGCTGAACAACGAGGGCGCGGCGACCGTCGGTGAACGGCTGGCGGCGACCGATGCCCCGTTCCCGCTGGGGGTCAACATCGCCAAGAGCGAACACGTCGGTACCGACGCGGCGCCGGCGGACTACCGGGAGACGTACGAACGGGTCGCCGAGGGCGGCGACTTCTTCGTCGTCAACGTCTCCTGTCCCAACTCACAGGGGTTCGAGGAGCTCCAGAACCGGGCGGCGATGACGGCCATCTTCGAGGAGCTTCAGGACGCGGGCGCCAGCCCCCTCCTCGTGAAGCTCTCGCCGGACCTCCCCGACCCCGCGGTCGAGGACACGCTGGAGCTGGTGACCGAACTCGACCTCGACGGCGTCGTCGCCACAAACACGACGACCGAACGCCCCGAAGGGCTGCGCTCGCCCAACGCGAGCGAGACGGGCGGGCTCTCGGGCGCGCCGATCGAAGACAGAGCGACGCGAATGGTCCGCTTCGTCGCCGAGCGCGTCGACGTGCCCGTCGTCGGCGTCGGCGGGGTCGCCTCGGCCGAGGGCGCCTACCGGAAAATCCGCGCTGGCGCGTCGCTCGTCCAGCTCTACACCGGGCTGGTCTACGAGGGGCCGTCGCTGGCCCGCGATATCAACGAGGGGCTGGTGGACTTGCTGGACCGGGACGGCTTCGACAGCGTCGAAGACGCCGTCGGTGCGGACCTCTAGCGACACTCCGCTATCGGAATCGCGGCCTGGATGTCGGCCGACAGCCACGCCGTCCGGCTGTCGCCCGTACCCGGCACGATGGTGAGCACCGAGGGCGCGTCGGGGTCGTCGACGACCCAGTCGAGGGCGAACCACGGATAGGTCTCACAGGCCGGGTTGCCGTAGCGGTCCGGGTCGCCGCAGTCGGAGTGTCGCTCGGAGGCAGTCATTGTCCCTCTGTGTGCTAGTACGTGGCAATAACGCAAAAGCGCCCTGTAACGGGGCGGTAATCGGGTTACCGGACGGTTACGCCGGTCGACCGGACTCGCGTCACTCCAGCGCGCCGAGTCGGAACTCGAAGGCAGCTACCGGTAGCTCTAGGTCGTGCTGCTACCACCTTTTTCAGCGTCGGGTGGTCTCGCTGTACTCGACCACCACTCCTCGAAAAACGTGGGCGAAAAAGCGCTCACTCCATCAAGTCGCTCGCGTCACTCTAGCGCGTCGAGTCGGAACTCGAAGGCAGCTACCGGTAGCTCCAGGTCGTGCTCGACGAGCACCTTCGGATGCACCTCGCCGATGACGCCGACCGTCTCGCCGTCCAGGACGACGTCGGCGGCCCGACCGCCGATGAACGTCGGATGCTCCGTCGCGGGCGTTTCGAGGTCCTTGTCGAAGGCCTCGGCGATGGCCTGCAGGCGGGCCTTGGCGTCCTCGTAGGAGGCGTCAGTGCGGGCGAGGGCGCCGGCGACGGTCCGGTGCTCGGCCACGCCGGTGTTGTGGCTGTCGTCCAGCCCGGCGGCGAGCCCGATTTCCGCGATGTCCTGGGGGTAGCGCCGGTGGGTGTTGTTCTCCAGGACCATCATGAGCGACGGGAGTGCCCACGTGCGGAGGATGGTGTAGTCCTCGCTGTAGGGCTCTTGGATGGTGACCGGGTCCGCGAGGCCGACGAGCGAGTCGTCGGCGTCCGCCGTTCCGGGGTCGGGGAGGTTCATCCGACCGTAGTTCTCCGCCTCGTTGGTCATGTGGAAGTTCAGCAGGTCCTCGAAGCCGAGTCCCACGAGGGTATCGCGGGCGGCGTCCTCCAGGACGGAGCGGTCGTGGCGGCCGCCGACGGTCGAGACGTCCGGATAGGTCGGTTCGAGGCTGTTGAACCCGAGCGCGCGCCCGATGTCGTCGACGATGTCGAGGGGGTGGATGATGTCGACCCGGTAGGGCGGAATCTCGACCTCGAAGGCGACGCCGTCGTCGGTCACGACCCGCGTGGCGTCCAGTCCGGCGCGTTCCGTGTAGTCGATTATCCGCTCCGGCTCCAGGTCGACGCCGAGCAGCGACTCGATGCGGTCCTGCGTGACCGTCTTCGTCCGGGTCCCGAAGTCCGGGCGCGACAGCGTCCGGCCGGCGTACTCGCCGGGCGCGTCGTCGGCGTACTCGACGTTGACGCGCTCGACGGTCCCGCCGCGGGCCTCCAGCGCGTAACAGACGATGTTGCACATGTGGTCGATGGTCCACTGGTCGGTCCCGGTCATCTCGATGAGGAGGTCGCGGGAGTCCTCGCTGACCTCGGTCCGGCGGCCGTTGATGACCGGCGGGAACGAGAACAGCCCGATAGCGTCGTAGATGGCTGGGACGCGGTCGAAGTCGGCGACGAGGTCGCCGTAGGTCTGGCCGGTGTCGTGGCCCTCGATGACCTCGGCCGGCGTCATCTCGGCGTCGCTGTCGAGCGGGACGAAAGTGGCCTCGTCGGGGTCGGCGCTGGTGTAGGTAATCGCGTTGCCCCCGACCGGTTCGACGGCGGCGTCGCCGACCATCTCGTCCTGGGGCTCCTCGCTGGCTTCGGTCGGGTCCTGCCCGCCGGTCAGGTCCAGGCTGCTCGATTCCCCGTCGGACGGCCGGAGGTCGGTCCCCTTCAGCATCGTGAGGTCGTGGACCCCGATGGCGCCTTTCGCGCGCTTGCGGCCCATCGTCGCGTGGAGCTTCTCCTGCAGTTGAATCAGGGACTCCAGAGCGCCGTCGGAGAGGTCCAGCCCGCGGACGACGGCGCCGGTGACGTAGGGTCGTTCCGGCGGCTGGTCCTCGACCTCGATGGTCCACTCGGCGCTGTTCGTGTTCGGGACGTAGACGCCGCGGTCGTCGCCGTAGTGGTATCGCAGCGAGCGGGCGACGCCCTCGACGGAGAGGCGGTCCAATCTGTCGGGGGCGAACTCCAGCTGGAACTCGTCGTCCTCGGTCCAGCCCTCGAACTCCAGGCCGAGGTCGAACAGGTCCGATTTGAGTTCGTCGTCGTCCTTCTCGTCGTGGCCGGTCAGATAGCGAAGCTCGTCGGGGTCGACGTCGACGACTGGCATCAGTGAAGCACCTCCGTGGTCCGCAGCAGTTCAAGGTCACACAGCGTCCCGTGGACGTCCCGGATGTCCTCGAAGCCGTACATCAGCATGAGCAGGCGCTCCAGCGAGAGGCCCCACGCCATCACGTCACAGTCGACGCCCAGCGGCGAGAGCACCTCCTCGCGGAAGATGCCCGAGTTGCCGACCTCGACGACCTCGCCGGTCTCGGGGTGGGTACCGAACAGTTCGAAGCTCGGCTCCGTGTAGGGGTTGTAGTGGGGCTTGAACTCCAGGTCGGTGATGCCGAACTGCTCGTAGAACTCGGTGAAGGTGCCCATCAGGTCACGCACGGAGAGGTCCTCGGCCATCACCCACCCCTCTATCTGGAAGAACTCGAGCAGGTGCGTCGGGTCGAGCGTGTCGTTGCGGTAGACCTTCTCGACGCTGAAAAAGCGCTGGGGCGGTTCGAGTTCCCCTATCTCCTCGCCCGAGAGGTACCGCATCGACAGCGACGTGGTGTGGCCCCGCAGGTCCAGCCCGCGAGCCACCTCTTCCTCCCACGGCGAGTGGTACCCCTCGCCGTCGGGCCCGACGCCCTCTCTGTGGGCCGAGCGAACACGGTCGACGAGGTCGTCGGGCAGGTCCCGTATCTCGTCGGGCTGTTCGAGGGCGAACTGGTCCCAGTGGGTTCGCGCGGGGTGGTCCTGGGGCATGAACAGGCAGTCGTTGATCCAGAACTGGGCGTCGACGTGGGGGCCGTCCATCTCCTGGAAGCCCATGCCCACGAGGGTGTCCTTGACGCGGTTGGCGGTCTGGCGCAGGATGTGTTCCTTGCCGTGGCTCACGTCCTCGGCGTCCGCCTCGACGTTGTACTCGGTGAACTCCACGTCCTCCCACTCGCCGCTGGTGAGCAGTTCGGCGGTGAGCTGGTCGACGGTCTCGGCGGCCTCGACGCCGCCCATCAGCGCGGTGACGCCGTCGTCGGTGAGCTGGACCGAGCGGACGGTCTCCTCGCGGACCGAGAGCAGGCCGCGCCGTTCGAGCTGGTCGAGCGCGTCGGCGTCGGCCTCGTCGAGGCGGTCGTCGGCGACGGCTTCGAGCGCGTACATCTCGGCGTCGGACCCGGTGTCGGCGTCGGGGTCCGCGGTTATCTCGCCGCTGTCTATCTCGCCGTACCCCTTGCGGGCGTAGTTCGCCAGTGCCACGTCGACGGCCCCGCCCTCGAGTCCCGAGGCGCCGATAACCTGCCCCATGGCGACCGGGCCCTCGTCGGCGCCCGCGTCGATTGCGGCCTCGTAGAGGTCCTGTTCGGGGAGGCTCTCGAAGACGTACTGGGTGCCTTCGTCGGTCAGCGTGTAGTGTTCGAGGGTCTCCTCGGTGACGGACACCAGGCCGTCGTCTTCGAGTTCGAACGCGGCCCGCGTGGCCGTCTCCGGTTTGAGGTCGGCCGCCTCGGCCACCTCGTCGATGCGACTGGGTGTGTCAGCGTCGGCGGCGTGTAACACGCCGACCTGTGCCTGTGGTCGTTTCATAGAGATGTCTCGGTCGTTGTGGTGATAACCGCGGGTCGCTCAGTTAACGGTTCTCACTTGCTGTGAGGGGCGCCCCTCGCACCGGGCGATTTCGTCCGGGTCACGCCGGCCCCGAGTCCGCCGCCCGTCAGGCCGCGAAGAAAAATCCGAACCCCGGACTGCGCGGCGGCTGGACGGCGACACTGGCAGCGTGGGATTCGGGTGCCAGGTGCGACCGATTGTCGTGCGGTAGAAAAAGGATTGCGGAAGCGCACGCGCCATCGGGGTCGGAATCGTCCCAGTGGCTGAGCGAAGGCGGGCGACGTGAGCACGCGAGCCCCAGAGTTCGGCCCGCCAGGGGGTTCCGGCTGTTCGGAGTCCCCGGTGTCTGACTGAACACGACCGGGCTAGTGTCCGAGTAGATTTAATACGCGAAAAGCGGTATGGAACGCAGATGCAGAAGTACAGCCGCCGAGGCCTGCTTTCGACGGCGGCCGCCGGCACGGCAGCGCTGTCGGGGTGTAGCTCCATGTTCGACCGCAGCGGGACGAGCGCCGAGCGCGGAACCGATACTCCACAACCGGAGTTGAACACCGAAGCGACCGTCCAAGCGACAGCCGTCGCGAGGGAGGGGGACAACCGCGGCCGAGTGACGGTCAACGTCCTCGTCGAGAACCCGAACGACAGTCGCGTCGAGTTCAGCCCGAACATCCGTATCGGCGACACCGACGTGACGGGACTGCGGCCGGTGTCGGCCGGCGACGGGACTGACGATATGCGAGTGGCCCCGGACCAGCAGCGTCGGTTCCAAGCGACGGAGACGGTGTCGGCCGACGACCACGCGGTCACACTCGACGGCGAAGAAGTGACCACGGTCGCGCTGCACCCCGACGACACGACGTACATGGAAGGGAACCCCGGACGGACGGGTCCGACGCTCCCGAACAACGGTATCGGCGTCGAACCGGAGCTTGTGACACAGTTCTCACTGCAGAGCCCGGCCGGTATTGACCAGTCCGGAAGCGGAACGGCGCAGCTCCAGGCGGTGAGCGAGAACCGGCTCTACGTCCGAGTCCGGTGGGACACGCCGAACGGCGAGCGAAGCTCCATCGCCGCGCTGGACCGGTGGACCGGGGCCGAGCAGTGGCAGCAAGTGCTCTCGAAACCCAGCGAGGTCGCCGTCATCGGCGACACCGAGTACGTTTTCGACGGCGGGACGCTGCGGGCGCAGAGGGCCGACGGGACGGTGCGCTGGGAGAACGATGTCGCACCGTTCGAGTACGAGAGCCAGATTGACGAGACGGCAACGTACATGGTGCCGACCGACGGGGCGTTGTTTGTCGGGACCGAGGAGGGCGTCAAGGAGGTGGACCCGGACTCCGGAGACGTACAGCGTACGCTGCCCGGATCGTTCGCGGCGGTCGGCGAGGACGGCCTGTTCACCTACGGCGGACAGGTCCCACTGGCGAAATTCCCCCTCGAAGGCGGGACCGAACCGGAGTGGGTCGCCCGGCCATCGACGGGGACCGGAACGGGCGATACTGGAGCCGTCGCGAACGGTACCGTGTTCGTGAGCTCACCAGCCGGCTACGAAAACGCAGACGACGCGCGCATCGAGCTGTTCGCCTACGACGCGGCGACCGGCGAGGAGCAGTGGTCCGTCGTCGCGAGCCGCACGAGACAGGTAGGCGGCTTCTCCGCACTGCCCGGCCTCAGCGACCTCCGAGTCGCCGATGGCGCGGTGTTTTTCCGGTCGAACCGGGGGCTCAGCTTCGTCGACGTTGCCTCGGGAGAGCTAACCGAAGCCGGAATCCCTGAGACGCTCGGGGCCGGAGAGGTCGTGGCCAGTCGGAGACTGACCTACGGGTTCGCGAACCAGGGAAGCCTCGACATCGCCTCGCCGGCCGGGACACTGCTGACGCCGGCCTCCGCCGACGAGCCCAGGCCGTACCGCTCGGTCCCGGTCCCGGAGCAATCGGACCTCGACATCCGCGGCGGGTCGGCGCTGTACGGGCACGGCGTGCTGTATCTCGTCTCGAACGGCTACGTCTACGGGTACAGCGGGACGGAACAGCCCCGGATGCAATAGCCCCTCGCTTACGCCCGCTTCCGGTCCGAATCGAGGTCGATATCCAGTTCGTCGAGTTTCTCCTCCCACTCGTCGCGTTTCTCCTGGTGCTCTTCGAGGAAGGCTTCCATCAGTTCGGCCGCCTGCTCCTTGCACCCGCCACAGAGGCGCTCGCCGCCGACACACTCCTCGTAGACCTCCTCGGCGAACTCGTCGTCGTCGCCCGACAACAGGTAGGCGTACAGTTCGTAGACGGGGCACTCGTCGGCCTTCCCGCCCTTCTCGCGCTGTTCCTCGGCGGTGGTCCGGCCGCCGGTGGTGGCGGATTTCACCTTGTCGTACCCGTCCTCGGGGTCGTCGAGCAGGGAGATGTGCGAGGCCGGAATCGAGGAGGACATCTTCCCGCCGGTGAGGCCGGTCATGAAGCGGTGGTAAATCGACGACGGCGGCAGGAAGCCGTAGCCGCCGGTGTCGAGTTCGACCTCGCGGGCGAGTTCGTCCGCATCGGCGCGGTCCAGCTCGAAGGCGTCGACGTGTTCGTCGTAGACGCGCTTCTCGCCGGGAACGGCCTCGATGAGCGCCTCGAAGGCCTCGTCGGTGGCGTTGCGGTCGAAGATGCGGGTCCGCGGTCGAAGCGGCTCCTTGCCGGCGTTGTCGAGCTTCTTCGCGACCGACTCGCGGGCGTCGGCGGGGGCCGGTTCCCGCTCGCGCAGGTAGTCGGCGGCCTCGACACAGCGGGGCGTCTCCGGGTCCTCGGCGTACTCCTCGCGGGCGTCGTAGGCCTGCCGGAGCAGCGTCCGCTCGACGGCGTCGGCCTCGAAACTGGCGAACGCTTCGGTGACGCCGAAATAGCGCATCCGCGCCGCGAGGTCACGGGCGAGCCGCATGTGGGGGTCCTGGTCCGGGCCAACCGGGATGACGGTCGGTTTCGGCTCGTCCAGTTGCGGGTAGAGGATGTCGGCCATCTGCGTGACGACCGACTGCATGTGCGAGACGTCGGTCTCGCCGTCGAAGTCGTAGATGGCCTGTAGCTCCGAGAAGTTCGTCTCGGCGCCCAGTTCGAAGGCGAGGTCCTGCAACTGTCGGTTGTCGGACTGGCGATAGAGCTCGCCCTCCTCTGGGTCGAAGCCCAGCGCGAGCAGGGAGAGGACGTAGCTGCGAGCGTGTTCGTCGATTTCCGACCACGAGAGCTCGCGGGCGGCGTGGGCCTCCAGGTCGGCGATGAGCGCGTAGGCGTCGGCGCCCTGTTGCTGGTGCCAGATTATCTCGTCGAACACCATCTTGTGGCCGATGTGGGGGTCGCCGGTGGGCATGAAGCCCGACAGCGAGGCGAAGGGGTCGTCGTTGCGCATGGCCTCGGCGACCGGCGAGTAGTCCCGGTGGCCGAAGATGACGCCCCGGCGCATCAGGTAGTGGGGGTTCGGGACCTCCGGGAGGACGTCGTCGAACTCCTCGATACCGAACTGCTCAAACAGCTTGCGGTAGTCCTCGACGGTGGAAGAGCCCCACGGGTCGAGCACCGCTTCGTCGGCGCCGGCGGCGTCGGTACCCCCGTCGGTCACGGGGGTCGGCTCGGACTCCCGCCACGCCGCTCCCGACTGGCGGCGGTCCTCGTCGGGCGATGCATCGTCGTGGTGGGAGTCGCGGTCTGTCATAGTGATAGACACGGACAGGCCGTGTTAGTACACCCTTGGCTCCGGTCGGCGCAAAAAGGGTTCGCTTCTAGCGTTCTGTGTTGGCTTGAATCGGACAGCGATTGGTTACAGCCAGAAAGCCCCGCTAGCAACCGCAACCACGACCGGCACGGTTGACCTGAACAGCCAGAAAGCCCCCGACCGCTCGATGGCTGCGACTCGCTGCGGTCCTTGCTCACTGCGTTCGCTGTGGTCCTTACGTCGTCTCGCTCATCGAGCGGTCGGCCCCTTTCAGTCCCTCCCGTAGCTGGTTAGGCAAATAGCGCTGGGCGGGACTGAAAGGGGCGGCTGGCTGAACGACGGCGGACGATGTAAGCACCGGAACGAGCGAAGCGAGTGAGGAGCGCAACGAGGCCCCGAGTTCAGCCAGCCGGGGCTTTCTGGCTGTCAAGAGAGCAGGCAAAAACGTGAGTCGACGCTGCTTCGACAGCTAGGGCGTCAGCCGTTCGACCTGCACCCACTCGACACCGTCGCCGACCAGGGCGAACACCATCGTCTTCCGGACGCCGTGGGCCAGCCGAACGTCCAGGGCGAGGTCGCGCGGTTCGAAGGCGTGGCTCGCGGGCAGGACCCGGACGAGCAGTTCGGAGTGGCCCAGGTCCTCGACCGACTCGACGTCGGCGTAGGTCCGGAAGTCGGCGCCGAACTTGAACCCCGTCTTGGGGACGACGCCCGCGTCCCGCAACGCGGCGTACACCCGCAGCCGGCGGTCGAACCGGTCGCCCTCGACGTCGCGGCCCCGTTCCACGACAGCGGTTTCGCCGCCGTCGACCGTCAGCGTCCCCTCGCGAGCCAGGTACGCCGCCTCCACGAGCGAGAGCTGAACGGCGTCCTCGTCCAGCTGCTGCCCGTAGAACGCCTGCTGATACAGCGCTTCGGGCGGCTCCCAGCACAGCACCCGCTCTGACAGCAGGGTCCCGTGGACCTCGGGTACCTCGGCCGCGCTGGTGCCCTCGACAGTCCGACGGCTGGTGTCCAGATACGTCAGTTCGCTCTCCTCGTCGACGACGGCCAGCACGCAGTCGCCCAGCGACGCCGCGGGCACGTCGTCGCGCTCGCCGACGACGGTGACGCGGTAGGCGACTTCGTCGTCCCACGGTCCCTTGCCGCGGGGGTAGACCACGAAGTCCGCGCCGGCGGGGTCGTCGACCCATCCTTCGCGGGCGGGCGTGAGATAGAACCCACGGTCCCGGAGGTCCTTGTAGACCAGAAACTCCATCGCCGAGACGGCCCCGGAGGCGAGGAGTTCGTCGACAGCCATCCCGTCGACGGCGTCGATGTCGCCGCGGTAACAGAGATGTGCGGCCTCCACCGGCGCCAGGTCGAGGTCGCCGTTGCGAGCGTGGCCGTAACCGCGCGAGTCGTAGAACCGCTCGCGGGCGCGGGACCCGGCCCTGACGACGTCGCCGTCTAGCGTGAGTTGCATACCCGTGAGTGGTCGGCGCGGGGTGAAATCCCCTGCGGGTCGACGACGGCGGGCTAGCCGCTGTGCTCGCAGCCGCTGTCCAGACAGCGCCGGCCGCCGCTCGTCTCGAAGGTCGGCAGGCCACACGGACAGCGGTCGACGACGACGCCGGACGGCACCGCGTAGCCGGTGTCGCAGTCGGGGTAGTGCTCGCAGCCGGCGATGAGGCCGCCCCGCCGCAGAATCCGGAGGTCACCGCCGCAGTGCTTGCAGGTCCACTCGCGGTCGAAAAGCGCCGTGACCCGGTCGTCGAGGGACTCACACGTTCGGTCGATGCAACACTCGATGGCCGCGCCGCGCTCGACCCGCATCGTGGGGAGCCCGCAAGCGTCACACCGGCCCCCGGTGACGGTCGCGTCGGTCGGCAGGCCGTAGCGTGTCTCACAGCCGGTACAGGTGACCTCGCCCTGCGCACGCACGAGCGTCCCCGGACAGTCCCGGCAGTCGCCGACCGGGACGCCGGCCTGCGAGGCCGGAAACCGGGCGCTTCCGTGTTCCTCGTGGGCGACGACTCGGAGGAACTGGTCGCCGTCGCGGGCGGTGACGGTGCCGTCCTCGACGGCGACGCTCTCGGCCCTGGTGAGCCACGCGACGGGCTGGTACCCCCCGGCGTCGTGGACCAGAACGGTGTTGTCGGGCTTGACGACGACCAGCACGTCGCCCCGTTGCTCGCGCTCGCGGGACCCCTCGAAGACAGTCGTACACTCACCGGCCATCACGCGCGTTCCGTCGTGCATGGGCCGGGGTGGTCGCGTGCTGGTATTTGAACGTTCCCACGCGGGGGTCGAACTTGGTAGATAGGAATGATGTCTGAGAACGCGGCACACAGGGATATAACAGCCGCTCGTCAGTCTGACGTTATACAGAATGAGAATCGGAAATTCCGCCGTTATTAGCGTTATGGCCGTTGGTTATCAACAGAGAGAATCCAACGATAAGGGTTAAGTTACGAATTATGCGACCGTTGGTATGGACCTGAAGATAAAGCTAATAGTTTTACTTCTTACAATTTCGCTGGTCCCGCTGACCGCGGTTGGTCTGTTATCGGCCAACAGTATGGGCCAGCTGAACCAGGAAGCACAGACCCAGAGCGGCAACTACCTTCGTGGGGCGATGACCGACCAGCTGAACAACAGCGTCGAAGCACGACAGGAGGGGATTCAGAACCAGATAAACCAACGGAAAGTCGACGTCCGGTCGCTCTCTGACTCCTCGACGATGAACAACTACCAGGCCGCACAGGACGGCGAGATGGAACTCGTCCAGGAGTCGAGTCAGCGCCAGCTCGGGTACATGTCGCTCCAGATGCGAACGAGCATCGACAACGCGATGCAGACGGTGCTGGAAAACCAGTACAACGGGCGGGACTGGGATGAGCTCTCACCGTCCGAGCAGGAGGATGTCAAACGGGAAGTCGAGTCGATGATCGGCGGCACGGCCGGGGACCGGACGAACTCGGCCGGGACGATGTACGACTCGTTCCAGCCCGGCTACATGGGTGACACCGGGTACGCGTACATCACCGACAGCGACTCCAACGTCGTCGTCCACCACAGCCTCGACGACGGGCACAACCTCGTCGAGGACAGCGGCGGGACGCTGGTCGTCTTCGAGGACATCGAGTCCGAAGTCGAGTCCAACCAGGCGATCCGCAACGGCGAGGAGTGGGGCATCGCCGAGTACGAGTGGGAGGACACGACCCAGGAGGGCAACCCCGAGATGACGAAGTTCATCGCCTACACCTACTACGAGCCCTTCGACTGGGTCATCGCGCCGAGCGTCTACTACTACGAGCTCCAACAGACCGCCGTCGACGACACCAGAGGCGAGATGGCGGATGCCTTCGAGCGGTACCTCCTGACGCGGTCGGTCACCGTCGGTGACGAGGAACACCTGGCGTACGAACACATCACGTTTGCGGGGCCGAACGGGGACGAAATCCTCCACGCCGACCGGTCGGGCCAGGACGTGACGACCGGCTCGGACAGCTCACAGTCCTACGCCGATGCGGACTGGTTCACCGGCGCCGAATCCGGCAGCGAGGGCGAGGCGTACTTCGGCGAGGTCCGGACCGCGGACGGTCACGAGACGCAGTACGTCTCGACGCCGGTCTACAGGAACGGGGAGTTCCGGGGCGTCGTCGCGGCCCAGTTCAACTACTCGCTCATCACCGAGACGACGAACCGCGTGACGGTCGGGGAGAGCGGCTACCTCTACATCCTCAACGACCGCGGCGAGATAGTCAGCCACCCGGACCGGACCGAAATCGAACAGCGGACGAACGCCGCGGAGGGCGAGTACGGCACCGAACTCGGGACGATTGCACAGAACCGGATGGTCGCCGGTGAGTCGGGGATGACGACCCACACGAAACAGGTCGAGGGCGAGGGCAACGCCACGCGATACGTCGGCTTCGCGCCGCTCGAACTCGGCGACAAGCAGTTCACGCTCGTCGCCACCGTCCCCAAACAGGACATCGACGAACCGATTGCGGCGCTGGGCGCGACCCTCCAGAGTACGACGGACTCGGCACAGACCCTCGTCCTCGGGCTGTTCGTCCTGGCGGCCATCGTGGTCTCCGTGACGGGATACGGGGCGGCCAGGTACATCTCGAAGCCCATCGAACAGGTCCGCGACCGGGCGATGGCGCTGTCGCAGGGGCAGTTCGACGAGACGGACGACATCTCGACCGGCGACGACGAGATCGGCGAGATGGTGACGGCCTTCGAGGAGATGCAGGCGAACCTGAACAGGCAGGTCGAACAGATAGAGTCCGTCAGCGACTCGCTCAGCGACGGGCATCTCGACGACGAGATAGCGACCGACATGCCCGGGAAGTTCGGCGAGATCATGGAAGGGCTCGAAGACGGGATGAGCCAGCTGGGCGCGAGCTTCGCCGAGATCAGCCAAGCGAGCCGGAACATCGGCGCCGGGGAGCTGGACCAGGAGCTCGACACCGACCTGCCCGGCGACTACGGTGAAATCATGCGCGAGCTCAACGCCGGCCTCACGCAGCTCTCGGAGAGCTTCGAACAGCTCCGGGCCGTGAGTGCGGAGCTTCGGGAGGGACGCCTCGAGCAGGAGCTCGACACCGACCTGCCCGGGGCCTACGGCGATGTCCTCGCGAATATCGACGAAGGGCTCGACGCGGTCGACGAGAGCATCGCGCAGGTCCAGTCGATCGCACAGGAAGTGAGCGAGGCGAGCACCGAGGTCGCCACGAGCACGACCGAAATCGAGGAGGCGAGCCAGGAGGTCGCCCGGTCGGTCCAGGAGATATCGAGCGGGGCCGACACCCAGTCCGACAACCTCCAGGAGGTCGCCGGCGAGATGAACGACATGTCGGCGACCATCGAGGAGATAGCCTCCTCGTCGGTCGACGTGGCCGACACGGCCCAGGAAGCGGCCGAGCGAGCGCAGATGGGGAGCGAACAGGCCGCCGAGGCGTCCGCCGAAATCAAGGAGATCGAACACGGGGCCGACGGCGCGGTCGACCGGGTCTCGGACCTCCAGACGGAGATGGCGGAAATCAGCGAAATCGTCGCGATGATCACCGACATCGCGGAGCAGACGAACATGCTGGCGCTGAACGCCTCCATCGAGGCCGCACGAGCGGGCGAGGCGGGCGAGGGCTTCGCCGTCGTCGCCGACGAGATCAAGTCCCTCGCGGCGGAAGCCGGCGAGGCAAGCGAGGAGGTCGAGGCGCTCATCACCGAGGTCCAGGACTCGACGGACGAGACGGTCGATGACATCGAGGACATGCGCGACCAGGTCGAGAGCGGCGTCAGGACCACCGAAAACGCCATCGACCTGTTCGACGAGATCACCGAGGTCGTCCAGGAGGCCGAGCGCGGCGTCACGGAGATAAGCGACGCCACGGACGACCAGGCGGCCACCACCGAGGAGGTCGTGGCGATGGTCGACGAGGTCAGCAGCGTCAGCGAGGAGACGGCCGCCGAGGCGAGCAACGTCTCGGCCGCCTCCGAGGAGCAGTCCAGTTCGCTCACCAGCGTCTCCGAGAACGTCCGGTCGGTCGCCGGCCTCGCGGACGACCTGGAGGAACTGGTCGACGAGTTCGAGGTCAGCGACGGCACGGACCGCACGGGCGGGCCGGAGTCGCTCGACGCGGACGGCACTGAGCCGGCCGCCGGGGACGACTGAACGGTCGCCCCCGTCGGTCACCGCCCGGCGAAAGCGGCGCTACGTTTTACCGGACCCGACACTCACCGCGAGCGCTGTCCCGGACGAGCGGCGCAAACACAACAGGCAAACCCCTCGGACGAGTGAAGGCAGACAATGAGCGACGCGCCGACTGCAATCTGTTTCGACATGGACGGCGTCCTCGTCCAGTCCGAGGACCACTGGGCCCGCATCCAGCGCGAGCACATCCTCCCGACCGTCGCGCCCGACGACGACATCCCGCTGTCGGCCATCACCGGCCGGGACTACACCGAGGTGTATCCGGACCTCGCCGCCGAGTACGAGATGGCGGTCGACCGCGAGGAGTACGAACGGCTCTTTGCGGAGGCCGGCAGGGAGATATACGGCGAACACGCCACGATGCTTGCCGGCGTCGACGACCTGCTCGCGGACCTCCGGGCCGCGGGGATACCGCTTGCGCTGACGACCTCGGCGCCGTGGGACTGGATAGACGTCATCGAGGAGCGGTTCGGGCTGTTGCATCACTTCGACGCCGCCGTCAGCGCACAGGACGTCGACGGCCCGGGCAAGCCGGAACCGGACATCTACGAGCGCGGGGCGGAGGAGTTGGGCGTTGCCCCGGCCGACTGCTGGGCCGTAGAGGACTCCCACGCGGGCGCCACGGCCGCGGTGGCCGCCGGCATGACGACGGTCGGCTTCCGCGGCGACGGCGCGGAGACGGATCTCTCGATGGTCCATCACGTGGCGGGCGACGCCGCGGAGCTACGCGAGATTCTGCTCGGGTAGGTCAGAGGGAGTCGAAATCCTGCGGTGCCCGAGGGGGAGTCAGGCATCCGCACGATAACCCCGGCCCACAATGAGACCGAGGACGTTAGCGAAGAACACACTGGTTAACAGGAGGAGGAGCGTCCGTCCGCCCAGGCCGCTCACGAACAGTGCGGGATACGCCAGGGGCGCTACGACGGCGGTCCAGAAGCCGACGAACTGGACTGACCGAGCGGCTAGGGTCCGGGCGTCGGCACGTCCACTGGGGAGTGCATTGGTCGGTGACCGAAAGGGCGAAGCACTGGACATTGGGTTCCTCCTCACGCGAGTGTATGCCCCATACCCCCATATAAACGAGAGACGGTTGCGGTCAATTCGCGCGGATACGTTTCGTTTGATTGATTTTATCCGGTTTTACCGGCGTCGATGCTGTCCATTTAGACCCCCTCAGACAGCGGCATAAATTTTATCCGGCTGTTAGAGTTCGTTATCTGACTCAAGGTGAGGAGCCGGGCGACACCGGCAGTCCGGGCCTCACTCGACCCTGACCGTCCGCGAGGAGGTGACCGGGTCGAGGGGCTGGTTCGGGAACGCCACTTCGACGGTGAAGGTCAGCTCGTCGGCGTCGGCGCCGAAGACGCCCACCGGGAGCGTCGTCTGGCCGAGGTAGGCGGGTTTGGCCGTCATCTCGCGGCCGTTGACGGTGACGCGCAGTCCCGCCCGGGCGCCGCCGCCGTTGTTCGCGACGGTCACCTCCCGCATGTCGTGGTCGCCGGCCGCGATTGTCTCGGGGAACTCGCCCCAGTCGATGACGACGACGGGGAGGTCCCGGGCGTTCGAGACGACCTGCTCGGCGACGCCCTCGGAGAGCCCGGCCGAGACGAGCCCCGAGACGCCGGCCCGGACGATATCGCCCGGGGTCGAGAGCCCCGCGGCGGCGAGTTTGCCGGCTCGCCCGGAACCCACGCCGTCGATGGCCGTCAGCCCGACCGCGTCGTCGCTGACGCCGTGTTCGACGCGGGCCTCGACCCGGCAGGCCAGGTTGGCGAAGCGACCGGGCGCGAGGTTGTCGAGGAACTCCCGCAGCGCGGCCAGCAGGCGCAGGGCGTTCTGCCGGATGACCCAGGCGTCGCTCTTGAGCTCCGTCGGGGTCGTGCCGGTCATCCCCGAGCGAAGTATCGCGAGCACCTTCCGCTGGCCGGCGTCGAGTTCGTCGGGCGCCTCGCCGACCACCGCGTTCACGGCGTCCTGCTCGTCCGAGCGGGCGCTGACGCTGTCGAACTCGGTCGCGCCCGCGACCGTCGCGAGGAGGTCGTCGGCGTCTATCGAGTCGTCCCCCTCGCCGGCCGCGGCCTCGCAGCGCTCGGCGAGGTCGGCAAAGCGGCGGGCCGTGTCCAGCCGGAGGTAGAACTTCGAGGCCAACTGCCCGAGCCGGGTCGCCTCGATGCGGAGGCCGTCCCGTTCGACGAACCCCCACCCGACCAGCTCCGAGAGCGTGTTCGACACCCGCTCGCGGAGGTCGCTGCCGGCGTCGTAGGCGTCGGGCGAGGACTTCGCGCGGGCGTAGTAGAACGTCGTCTCCAGCCAGCTCATCACGTCGTCGATGTCCCGTATCGTACCCAGCGCGATCTCCGCGTTCAGATGCGCGTCGAGCTCGCCCGCCAGCCGGGACTCTATCTCCTTGCCGTCCCGGAGCAGGCGGCGGTACTTGTCGGCGTCTGAGCGGTCACAGACCACCCAGGCGTAGCCCATGTCGTCGTAGCCCGGCCGGCCCGCCCGCCCGAGCATCTGGAGCACGTCGAGCGGGCTCATGTCGACCTCGCCCTCCAGGGGGTCGTGGAGCTTCGTGTCCCGGATGACGACACAGCGGGCGGGGAGGTTCACGCCCCACGCCAGCGTCGAGGTCGAGAAGAGCAGCTGAATCTTCCCCTCCTTGAACCACTGCTCGACGCGGTTCTTGTCCTCGCGGGAGAGGCCGGCGTGGTGAAAGCCCACGCCGTCGAGGACGGACTGGCGCAGGGTGTCGTTGCTCAAGTCGGCGGCGTCGTTGTGGAAGTCGTAGTCCCCGCGGGCGCCCATCGGGATGTCCCGCTCGGTGAGTTCGTCGCGGGCCTTCTTGGCGGCCTGGACCGTGTCCTGCCGGGAGGAGACGAAGACGAGCGACTGGCCCTCGTCGCGGATGTGTGGCTCGGCTAAATCGAGCGCCCGGTAGAGCCGCCGGTACTTGTCGGCGAAGGCGTTCTCGCCGTGGGTGTAGGTCTTCACGTCGGCGTTCAGCGGCACGGGCCGGTAGTCCTCGCCGAAGGCGAAGGTGGTCTCCTCGGGGGCGTCGAGCCAGTCGGCCACGTCATCGATGTTGGGCATCGTCGCCGACAGCGCGACGACGCGGGGGTCACAGAGCCGCCGCAGCCGCGAGACCGTCACTTCCAGCACCGCCCCGCGGCGGTCCGAGTCCAGCAGGTGGACCTCGTCGATGACACAGCAGTCCACGTCCGTGATGAACGAGTAGCGCGCGGTCTCGTGTTTCCGGGTGGCCGAGTCGGCCTTCTCCGGGGTCATCACGAGGATGTCGGCCCGCTCGGCCCGGCGGGGGGAGAGGTCGCGTTCGCCGGTGACGACGTAGACCGAGTAGCCCAGGTCCTCGAAGCGCTCCCACTCGCTCTCTTTCTCGTTGGTGAGCGCGCGCAGCGGCGCGAGAAAGAGCGCCGTCCCGCCCGCCTGCAGGGTCTTGCAGATGGCCAGTTCCGCCAGCGCGGTCTTGCCACTCGCCGTGGGCGCGCTGACGACGACGTTGTCCTCGCGGTTCAGCAGAGCCGGGAGCGTCTCCGACTGCATCTCGTTGAACCGCTCGAAGGGGAAGGCGTCGGCGAGGTCCGGGAGGACCTCCGTGACCGCCACCGTCGGCTCGCTGTCGGCTCGGCTTGGCACGTGGAATGGGCGTCGCCGTGACGGCAAAGGCGTTTCTATCACCGGGCTCCGGCACCAGCCGAAACGACGGCGCGCTGTCGTGCGGGGCTTGCACTCGCCGGCCGCGGTGTCACAACTCGCGGGCCCGATAGCCGGAGTGGAACCAATGTCAGACCAGAACACCGCGGACGCGGAGGCGAACTACGAGTGCGACGACTGCGGGAACGCGTTCCACGCGAACAGGAACGACTCGCCGCCGTTTACCTGTCCGAACTGCAAGTCGGACAACGCGAGCCCGCTGAACGGCTGACCGTCACAGCGGGCGAACCCAACGGCTTTTGCGGGCACAGTCCAACGCTGGGGTAATGAGTCGCGCGCGCAAGCCCGACTGGCTCAAGACCCGACCGCCGTCGGGCGAGCGGTTCAGCGACATCAAGCAGTCGCTCCGCGAACGCGACCTCCACACGGTCTGTGAGGAGGCCAACTGCCCGAACCTGGGCGAGTGCTGGTCGGGAGCCGCGGGCGACGGGGACGCGGCCGACGGCGGCCCGGGGACGGCGACGTTCATGTTGCTTGGCGACCGCTGCTCGCGGGGGTGTAACTTCTGTGATGTCGAGACCGGCGGGATGGAGCCGCCGGACCCGGACGAGCCCACACAGGTCGCCGACGCCGTCGCCGACATCGGCCTGGACTACGTCGTCCTCACGTCGGTCGACCGCGACGACCTCCCCGACCAGGGGGCGGGCCACTTCGCCGAGACCATCCGGGAGATAAAACGGCGTGACCCGTCGGTTCTCGTCGAGTGTCTCATCCCGGATTTCCGTGGCGAACCCGACCTCGTGCGAGAGATAATCAACGCCGGCCCGGACGTGCTGGCCCACAACATCGAGACCGTCGACCGGCTCCAGTGGCCGGTGCGTGACCGCCGGGCGGGCTACGAGCAGTCGCTGTCGGTGCTGCGACAGGCGAGCCGCGAGAGCGACGTCTTCACCAAGACCAGTCTGATGTTGGGCGTCGGCGAGTACGCCCACGAGGTGTACCAGACCCTCTCCGACCTGCGCCAGGTCGGGACCGACATCGTCACCTTCGGCCAGTATCTCCAGCCCTCCCGCTCCCATCTGGAAGTCGCGGAGTACGTCCACCCCGACGTCTTCGACACCTGGCAACGCGTCGCAGAGGACGAGTTCGACTTCCGCTACTGTGCCTCGGGCCCGATGGTCCGGTCGTCGTACCGGGCCGGCGAGCTGTTCGTGGAGAGCGAGCTCGCGTAGCGAGCCCGGAGCGGACGGCGACCGCGAGGGCGTCCCGCGGGCTGGTACCCGAGACCGCCCGCATCAAAGACGGTATCACCGGGGCCGTCGATTTCTAGGCATGTTCGAGTTCGAGTTGCCCGACCTCGGCGATGGGGTCGCCGAGGGAGAGGTGCTGTCCTGGCACGTCGCGGTCGGCGACAGCGTCGAGGAGGACCAGGTGCTCGCGGACGTCGAGACCGACAAGGCCGTCGTCGACGTGTCCGCGCCGGTCGGCGGCGTCGTTCGGGAGCGCCACGCCGACGTGGGCGAGGTCGTCGCCACCGGCCAGCTGCTGGTCACCATCGATGACGAAGCCAGCGGGGACGCACCCGACAGCGAGCCGGCGGCCGAGAGCGGTAGTTCGCCCGCCACCGACCGCGTCTTCGCCCCGCCGAGCGTCCGCCGGCTCGCCCGCGAGACGGGCGTCGACATCACCGCCGTCGAAGGGTCGGGACCGAGCGGTCGCATCACTGAGGCCGACGTGGCGGCGGCCGCCGACGACGGCCCCACAGCGGAGAGCGACGACGAGGACGACAGCGGGCCGACCTCTGTGGTCTCGAAAGTGAGTGACGACGAGGACGACAGCGGCCCGACCTCCGTGGTCTCGAAAGTTGACGACGACGAGGAGGACAGTAGCCCGACCGCTGTAATCTCGAAGGTGAGCGACGACGAGGACGACACCACTACCGTCGTCGTCGACACTCGGGACGACGCCGACGAGCCGGCGGTCAAGTCCGCCGTCAGGCGGGTGTCCCCCGAGCCGATGGCCGAACGGCGGGACCACACGCTGGCGACGCCGACCACCCGTCGGCTCGCCCGCGAGCTGGGCGTCGACATCGACGCGGTGCCGACCGACGAGACGCGCGACGGCGAGCCCTACGTCGACGCCGCGGCGGTTCGGGCCGTGGCGGAGGGGCGAAACGCCCCGGCGGCGAGCGGCGCCGAGTCGGGTTCGGGCGAGGAAGCCGCGGGCGAGGGGCTCGAAATCGCGGACGGTGACGTACGTGAGGTCGCCGAGCGGGTGGTCTCGGCGCTGCGGGAGACGGCCGACGACATCGGGACGCCCGTCGAGGTGAGCGACGGGGACCGGCGGGATCCCTACCGCGGAGCCCGCCGGACCGCCGGCGAGCGGATGGCCCGCTCCCGGCGCGAGGTCCCCCACGCGACCCACCACGACAAGGTCGCCGTCCCCGGACTGGTCGAGGCCCGCGAGCGGCTCCAGCCGCTGGCCGAGAAACGGGGCGTCGACCTCACCAGTACGCCGCTCGTGCTGAAATGCGTCGCCGCCGCGCTGGACGACCACCCGGTTCTCGCGACGCAGCTGGACGCCGAGCGCGGGGAGATAGTCTACCGGAGCGACCGCGATATCGGCGTGGCGACGGCGACCGACGACGGGCTCGTCGTCCCCGTCGTCGAGGACGTCGACGCGAAGGGGCTGCTGGAACTGGCCGACGAGGTGAGCGGCCTCGCCGAGCGGGCCCGCGACATCGACAGCCAGGCGACGCGGGGCGGCGTCTTCACCGTGCGGAACTTCGGCGCCATCGGCGGGGAGTACGTCGACCCCGTCATCAACGTCCCCGAGACGGCGATTCTGGGCGTGGGGGCGCTGACGGAGCGACCGATTGCCGAGGACGGGACCGTGGCGGCAAAGCCGACGCTGACGCTGTCGCTCGCCGTCGACAGCCGGGTCGTCACCGGCACCGACGCGGCCCAGTTCGTCGACACGCTGAAGTCGTACCTGGCGGACCCGACGCGGCTACTGGCGTAGCCCGCCGGGGCGCGAACGGTTCGTTTATGCCGGCCCCACGCCACCGCTGATACATGAGTGAGGCCGACGCCGAGTCGCGGGCGGGACGGGAGGAAGTGTGGATAGAGAAGTACCGCCCACAGTCCCTCGCCGACGTGCAGGGTCACGAGGACATCGTCGGGCGCCTGCAGAGCTACGTCGACCGCAACGACCTGAGCCACTTCCTGTTCAGCGGGCCGGCGGGGACGGGAAAGACCACCTGCGCCGCGGCCATCGCCCGCGAGCTGTACGGCGAGGACTGGCGCGACAACTTCCTGGAGCTGAACGCCTCAGACGAGCGGGGTATCGACGTGGTCCGGGACCGCATCAAGAACTTCGCCCGGACGAGCTTCGGCGGCCACGAGTACCGCATCATCTTCCTCGACGAGGCCGACGCCCTCACGAGCGACGCCCAGTCGGCGCTGCGCCGGACGATGGAGCAGTTCTCGAACAACGTCCGGTTCATCCTCTCGTGTAACTACTCCAGTCAGATTATCGACCCCATCCAGTCGCGGTGTTCGGTCTTTCGCTTCTCGCCGCTGAGCGACGAGGCGGTCGAGGCGGAGATACGCCACATCGCGAGCGAGGAGGACATCGAGCTGACCGACGACGGGCTGGACGCGCTGGTGTACGCCGCCGGGGGCGACATGCGCAAGGCGATCAACGGGCTGCAGGCGGCCTCGGTCAGCGGCGACGTGGTCGACGAGGCGGCGGTGTACGCCATCACCTCGACCGCGCGACCCGAGGAGATACACGGGATGGTCCAGTCGGCGCTGGACGGGGACTTCACGGCGGCGCGGGCGACGCTGGACCGGCTGTTGACCGAGGAGGGTATCGCCGGCGGCGACATCATCGACCAGCTCCACCGCTCCATCTGGGAGTTCGAAGTCGAGGACCGGGCGGCGGTCCGCATCCTCGAACGGGTGGGCGAAACCGACTATCGAATCACGCAGGGCGCAAACGAGCGCGTGCAGCTGGAAGCGATGCTGGCCTCGCTGGCCAACCCCGAGTAGGGCGCAGTGGCCCTCACGGCCCGTTTTCACCGCCGATAATTGCTCACGCAAGTTTATACCCGAGTGACCGGCTAGCTATCAGTAAGTGAAATGTATCGGTTGAAAGACCACGCAGCCGACGACCGCGGGCAGGTCGGTATCGGCACCCTCATCGTGTTCATCGCGATGGTGCTCGTCGCCGCTATCGCGGCCGGTGTCCTCATCAACACGGCCGGGTTCCTGCAGAGTTCGAGCGAAGCGACCGGGCAAGGTGCGTCCGATGCGACCTCGAACCGCCTCCAGGTAGTCAGCGCGACGGGGAGCGACCTCGACAACGATGCCGTCGGTATCGTCGACATCCTCGTAAAACGCGGCCCGGGCGCGGGCAACGTCGACCTCTCGACGATGACGATACAATGGATCGGTCCGAGCGGCTCGTTCTACCAGCTGGCCGGGACCCAGTCCGGCAACCCCGACGGCTACTTCGCGATAGAGGCAGTACAGGATACCGACGGCTCCCTTCCGGTACTGAACGACCAGGAAGACCGTCTCCGAATCCGGTTGGAGCTGGGCGAGAACGACGGGGAGACCATCCTCGGTGACGACAAGTACAAGTTCGGCAACGAGCTAGGGGAAGGGGAAAGCGCGACAGTCCGCATCACGACTTCCTCCGGCTCGCAGACGACGGAGGAGATACTCGTGCCAAAGACCATCTCCGGCACCTCGGCGGTACAGCTGTAGTCGCCCGCTGTCGGGGGTTTGCGGCCAGTTACCGGGACGGGCGGCGCTCCCGTCCGGGCGCTGTGAGAAGCTGCATGACCCCTTCGGAACTGTTTTACCCGCTGCTGGGCCAACACTACGCCAATGAGCGACCTCGACGAGGCCTACCAACTCGACTACTTCGACGAGGCGGGATTCACCCGCCAGGAGTGTGGCGAGTGTGGCGATATGTTCTGGTCGCGGGCCGACCGCGACACCTGTGGCGAGCCCCCGTGTGCCGAGTACGACTTCATCGACAACCCCGGGTTCGACGAGGAGTACGCCCTCGGGGAGATGCGTGAGGCGTTCCTCTCGTTCTTCGAGGGGCGCGACCACACGCGGGTCGACCCGTACCCGGTCGCGGCCAACCGGTGGCGCGACGACGTCTTGCTGACGCAGGCCTCGATATACGACTTCCAGCCGCTCGTGACCAGCGGGACGACGCCCCCGCCCGCGAACCCGCTGTGTATCTCCCAGCCCTGCATCCGGATGCAGGACATCGACAACGTCGGGAAGACGGGCCGGCACACGATGGCCTTCGAGATGATGGCCCACCACGCCTTCAACGCGAAGGAGGACATCGAGGACCCCGAGGAGTACGCCTACCAGGGCGAGGTGTACTGGAAGGACGAGACCGTCCAGTACTGCGTCGAGCTGTTCGAGGAGCTGGGCGCCGACGTCGACGAGCTCACCCTCATTGAGGACCCGTGGGTCGGCGGCGGCAACGCCGGCCCCGCCTTCGAGGTCATCTACCAGGGCGCCGAGCTGGCGACGCTCGTCTTCATGTCCCTCGAACAGGACCCCGACGGCGAGTACGAGATGAAGGACGGCAACCGCTACTCGGAGATGGACACCTACATCGTCGACACGGGCTACGGGCTCGAACGGTGGACCTGGGTCTCCCAGGGCACCCCGACGGTGTACGAGGCGGTCTACCCCGAGATGATATCCTTCCTGAAGGACAACGCCGGCATCGAGCTGTCGGACGAAGAGGCCACAATCGTCCACAACGCGGCCAAGCTGGCGGGCCGGATGGACATCGACGAGGCCGAGGACATCGAGGCCGAGCGCGACACCATCGCCGAGCAGGTCGGCGTCGACGTCGCGGAGCTGCGCGAGCTCGTCGGCCCCCTGGAAGAGATTTACGCCATCGCCGACCACTCCCGCACGCTGGCGTACATGCTCGGGGACGGCATCGTCCCCTCGAACGTCGGGACGGGCTATCTCGCGCGGATGGTCCTCCGGCGCACGAAGCGGCTGGTCGACAGCGTCGGCGTGGACGCCCCGCTGGACGAGCTCGTCGACATGCAGGCCGACCGGCTGGGCTACGAGAACCGCGACACGGTCCGGGACATCGTCCGCACCGAGGTCGAGAAGTACCGCGAGACCCTCGACAGGGGCGGCCGGCGAGTGCGCCAGCTGGCCGACGACTACGCCGAGCGCGGCGAGCCCATCCCGACCGCGGAGCTGGTCGAGCTGTACGACTCACACGGCATCCAGCCGGACATGGTCGAGGAGATAGCGGCCGAGCGCGGGGTCGACGTCGACGTTCCGGACGACTTCTACGCCGTCGTCGCCGACCGCCACGGCGGGGAGACGGCCGGAGAGGGGGAGGGCGAGGGAACGCCCTACGCCGACCGGCTGGCCGAGTTGCCCGACACCGACCGGCTCTACTACGAGGACCAACAGCGCATGGAGTTCGAGGCCGTCGTCCTCGAAGTGTTCGACCGCGACGACGACCGCTACGACGTCGTGCTCGACCAGACGATGTTCTACCCGGAGGGCGGTGGCCAGCCGCCGGACCACGGCCACCTCACGACCGACGACAACACCGTCGAGGTCGAAGACGTACAGCGGTACGACGGCGTCATCCTCCACACCGTCGACGGCGACCCAGGCAAGGGCGAGTTCGTCCGCGGCCAGGTCGACGCCACCCGCCGCAAGCGGCTGATGCAACACCACACGGCGACCCACATCGTCGTCCACGCCGCCCGGCAGGTGCTGGGCGAGCACGTCCGCCAGGCCGGCGCCCAGAAGGGCGTCGACTCCGCCCGCATCGACGTGCGCCACTACGACTCCGTCTCCCGCGAGCAGGTCAAGGAGATAGAGTCCACGGCGAACGACCTCGTCCAGGACAACGTCACCGTGACCCAGCAGTGGCCCGACCGCAACGAGGCCGAGGCCAAACACGGCTTCGACCTCTATCAGGGCGGTATCCCGGCCGGCGAGCAGATTCGCCTCATCCAGGTCGGAGAGGACATCCAGGCCTGTGGCGGCACCCACGTCGCCCGGACCGGCGACATCGGGACCATCAAGCTACTGGGAACGGAGCGGATTCAGGACGGGGTCATCCGGCTGACCTTCGCCGCGGGCGACGCGGCAATCGAGGCCACCCACCGCACGGAGGACGCCCTCTACGAGACCGCCGACACCTTCGACGTGGCGCCCCCCGAAGTGCCCGACACCGCGGCCCGTTTCTTCGACGAGTGGAAGGCCCGGGGCAAGGAGATAGAGGAGCTGAAAGAACAGCTGGCGGAGGCGCGCGCCTCCGGCGGCGGCGACTCCGAGGAGGTCGACGTGGCCGACACGACGGCGGTCGTCCAGCGCATCGACGCCGACATGGACGAACTGCGCGCCCAGGCCAACGCCGTCGTCGAGCAGGGCCGGATAGCCGTGCTGGGCTCGGGCGCCGACGGCGCCCAGTTCGTCGTCGCGGTCCCCGAGGGCGTCGAGGTCGACGCCGGCGAAGTAGTGGGCGAGCTCGCAGGTCGGGTCGGCGGCGGCGGCGGCGGCCCCGCCGACTTCGCCCAGGGCGGCGGCCCCGACGGCGGGAAACTCGACGACGCCTTGGACGACGCCGAGGACATCCTCCACTCGGTCGCGAACGTCTAATCTCCTCGTAACACTCGTCTCGCGGACTGCATCGCCGTGTTTGTCTCACAGACCAGCGTCAGGTGGTCCCCACGCGAGACGACGAACTCGCCGTCGGGCACCCGGTCCTCCCCGCCGGCGCTGACCATCGCCACGAGACAGCCGTCGGGCAGCGAGTCGGTGAGCGCGTCGACGGACCGGTCGGCCAGCGACTCGTTTCGCAACTCGACTTCCAGCACGTCGCCGGTCTTGCCGGCGTCGGCCAGCCAGTGGGACAGCGCCGGCCGTTCGATGGCGTCGTCGATGGCGTCGGCGACGGCGAAGCCGGCCGAGATGGTCTCGACGTCCAGGTCCGCGAAGGCCTCGACGTTGTCCGGGTTGTTGGCCCGCGCGACGACGGTGTCGACGTCGAACCGGGTGGTCGCGAGCTGGGCGACAAGCAGGTTCACGTCGTCGTCCGCGGTCGCGGCGACGACGACCCCCGCGCGGCCCGCATCGGCCGATTCGAGCGTGCTGGCGTCGGTCGCGTCCCCGTTGACGACGCGATACCCCTCGTTGCGGGCGCGCTCGACGGCGTCGGTGTCGGTGTCGACGAGGGTTACCTCCTCGCCGCGCGCCTCGAAGCGGTCGGCCAGTTCCGTGCCGACGCGACCGGCGCCGACGACGAGCGTCTGTGTAGGCAAGATGTCCAGCCCCTGTGCGATGTGACGGGCCAGCCCGCCTTGAAAGATGACGGTCGCGAAGATGACGAGAAACACCGTCCCCACGAGGACGGTCGCGGCGCGGGGGTTCGTCGGCCGCAGCTCGATGGCAAAGAGGGTCGCGACCGACGCCGGGATGATGCCGCGGGGCCCCATCACGCCGACGAACACCCGCTCGCGCGCGC
This sequence comes from Haloarcula laminariae, assembly GCF_025457605.1. Lineage (NCBI taxonomy): Archaea > Methanobacteriati > Methanobacteriota > Halobacteria > Halobacteriales > Haloarculaceae > Haloarcula > Haloarcula laminariae. Next base: position 28,921 of record NZ_JAMZFY010000002.1, read on the forward strand.
TCATCGACCCGCCGATAGTCGAGAGGGCGACGCCGAGGGGCCGGATGACGGCGATGACGACGACCACGACGGCGACACCGCCTAGCCCGAGCGCCCGGAGGTCCGAAAAGGAGAGCAGCGCGGCCAGCACGACGAAGACGAAAGAGAGGACGAAGACGGTGATGCCGCCCTTGAACTCCGCGACGTCGGACTCGTGGGGGATGTCGGCGTTGCCCAGCACGACGCCGGCGACGGCCGCGGCCGCGATACCGGCTTCCGAGAGGAGGCTACTGCCCACGGCGTAGGCGACCAGCGCGGCCGTCAGCACGACCAGTCGGGCGTTCTGTGTGGCGTTGTCCTGCGAGAGCGAGACGTACCGGGGGAGCAGGGCGACGGCCCCGCCGACGAGGACGCCGACGAGGACGCCGACCAGCAGGCGCGCGAGGAACGCCTCGACGACGACCAGCGGCGAGGCGGTCTCGGCGACGACGAACTCGAAGGTCGCGACGGCGAGGACGGCCGCGACGACGTCGTTGATGATACCCTCGGTCTCCAGCGCGGCCGCGACCCGCTCGCGGACCGGGACGACGCTCATGATGGGCGTGATGACCGTCGGCCCGGTCGCCACCAGCAGCGACCCGACGAGGACCGCGACCGGCCACGAGGTGGCGAAGACGAACCGGACGGCGAGGGCCGTCCCGACCAACGAGACGAGCGCGCCGACGGTGACCAGCCCCAGCGCCTCGCGGGAGGCCTCCCGGACCCGCTCGACGGTGAGGTGGAAGGCCCCCTCGAAGACGATGATACCGACGCTGAGCCCGACGATGGCCTGCAGTCCGGCCTGTCCGAACTGGGCCGGGTCGACGAGCCCGAGCCCCTGCGGGCCGACCAGAACCCCGGCCACGAGCAGGAACGCCACGCTGGGGACCTGGAGGCGGTCGGCGAGCAGCTGGGCGGCGACACCGATGCCGGCGACGGCGACGACGGCGCCGATGAGTGACGTTGCCCCGGACACGCCCGGGGGTTGGCGAGCCGTCCCCATAGACGTGTGGCTTCGAAACAGTGACCCGGGGCGCGGGCGAACGGGCGGATAATGCCTGCCGCATCCAACGGTGGCGCCTCACTGCACTACGAGACGACGGGCGAGGGACCCACCGTGGTCTTCGTCGGCGACGCCGGCTACGGCGCGTGGCTGTGGGGGTGGCACCACGACGCCGTCGCGGGCCCCTACGAGGCGCTGGTGTGGGACCTCCGGGGGACCGGCGAGTCGGACGCTGTCGGACCGTACGACGTGGACACCTTCGCCGCCGACCTCGAAGCCGTCCTCGCCGACCACGGCGTCCGGAACGCCCACCTCGTCGGCGCGGGGCTGGGCGGGATGGTCGCCCTGCAGTACGCCCACGAGTACGGCCGCGCGCGCACGCTGACGCTGTACAACACCGGGGCGTCGGGCGACGCCGTCGACGCCGACGCGCTGGAGCGACTCTCGCTTGACGCCGGCCCGGAGCAGTCGCTCGCGGGGGCGTTCTCCCCCGCGTTCCGCGAGAACGCGGCCGACCTCGTCGCGGACGTCACCGACTGGCGGCGCGAGGAGGACGCGACCGGCGACGCCTTCGCCGGCCAGGCCGCGGCGATGACCGGCTTCGAACCCCCGCCGCTGTACGAGGTGACCCTGCCGACGGAGGTGTACTACGGCGTCGACGACCCCGTCGTGCCCGGCGACGGCGCCGAGTCGCTGGCGCGGGACCTGCCCCGCGGAACCGCGACGGCCGTCGAGGGGCGTCACCTGTCGTTCGTCGAGCACGCGACCGCCGTCACCGACCGCCTGGTCGCGTTCCTGGACGACCACGCCGCCGACTGAGCGGCGTCACCGACAGCGGCAGCGATAGCCGCCGATACGTGGGCTTTTAGTCGTCGAACCGCTGTCAATCGGTAATGAGTCTGCGTATCGCTCTGCTGAACGCGGCCCACGACGGCTCGGACAACCGTCGGAACTTCCGACGGGAGCTCGACGCCGACCTCGTGGAGTTCGACGTCACCGAGCGCGAGCTACCCGGCAGTTTCGCGTTCGACGCGTGTCTCGTCACCGGCTCGCGGGCCTCGGTCTACTGGGACGAGCCCTGGATCGCCGACCTCGAAGGCTGGGTCAGCGAGGCAATCGACGAGGGTATCCCGTTTCTCGGGGTGTGTTTCGGCCACCAGCTGCTCGCCCACGCGCTGGGCGGGACCGTCGAGGCGATGGACGACTACGAAATCGGCTACCGGACCGTCACACACGACGGAGCGAACCCGCTGCTCGACGGCGTCGACGAGGAGTTCACCGTCTTCACCACCCACTCGGACCACGTCGCCGAGCTGCCGCCCGGCGCGACCCAGTTCGCCGAGAACGACTACGGCGTCCACGGCTTCCGCCACGGCGACGTCTTCGCCGTGCAGTTCCACCCCGAGTACGACCCCACGACCGCCGAGGACGTCGCCTCGGGCAAGGACCTCCCCGACGAGCGCATAGAGCGCGTCCTCGACGGCATCACCGAGACGAACTACCGGGCGGCCTGCGAGGCCAAGCGGCTGTTCGACAACTTCACCGACTACGCCCGCGACCAGCGCGTCGCCGGCGGCGCGGGCGAGCAGGTCGCGAGCGACGACTGATACCGCCGGTCGCCTCCGGCGAGCTTCTCGCGGTGCGGGATTACGCCACGCCGGCACGGCCGGCGGTGAAGCCGAAACGGGTCAGTAGCGCCTGTTGTGCGACCAGGACGCCGACGGCCAGCACGATAATCGCACCCTCCAGCGGCGCGGCGAGGATACCCAGCCCGACGATGAGCGTCGTCGCACAGGCCGGGGCGTGGCCGGTGTCGGTGAGGGCCATCCCGGCCGTGGTGAGCACGACGGCGACGACGCCGCTCGCCGCGAGTCGGAGGCCGGCCATCGAGCCGGGACCGGTCGAGGCGGTGACGACAGCGCCGCCGGCGATGGCGTGATAGGCGATGAGCCCGGCGACGACGCCGACGGCGTGCCCGCCCAGCACCCGCCGAGCCGCCGATGCCCGGGCCGACGGCCGCGTGGCGAAGAGATACGCCGTGGGGCCCAGACTCGGGAACAGGAAGGGGAGCCCGGTGAGCCAGACGACCCCGCCAAGCACCACGAGCAGGGCGCCGGCGTAGCTCGCCTCTCGGAACCAGGGACCGTCGAACACTGTGGCCGAACGTTCCCGTCACCGGGCAAAACAGTACCGTTCGGTACCGGTCAGTTCGAGTGTGCGAGAACAGAGGTGTGGGCCGTGTAGACAGCGAGTCCGACGGAAGCCTTACTCCCGCCGGTCGATATCGAGTTCGTCCTCGAGGTCGTCGAGCCAGTCGGCGTCTTCGAGCTCGGCCATCTGCTCGCGGAAGTGCGTCTTGCAGACGCCGACCTTGATCCCGTCGCTGTCGACGGCGATGTCCGCGTCGCGGTCGCAGTAGTGACACTGCATACGTGAGGGTTGGACCCGCGGGGCATTGAACCCTCGGTTTCCGTCTGCCAGCCGTCAGACGGAACGCGGTCAGTCCCGGGCGATGGCCTCCCGAACCCGGGCCCACGCGGCCCCGTCGAGACCCGCCACCCCCAGCCGGTCGTCGTGGGCGTCACTCCCGCCGGTCGGGAGCAGGTCGTGGCGCTCGATTGAGGCGTCGAGGCGGTCGGTGTCGACGGGGTGGTCGTAGGGGTACCACCGTTCGACGGCGTCCAGGTCCCCACAGCGAGCCAGCGCGGCGTCGGTGTCGCGGTACCGGAACGGGTGGGCCAGCCCGACCAGCCCGCAGGCGTCGGCGAGCAGCTCGCGGCCACGCTCGAAGTCGGGGACCGCCCGCGGGACGTAACAGGGGCAGTCGTCGCCGATGAGGTCGTCGAACACCCCCTGGACGCTGTACTCGGAGACCTCGGCGACGGCACGGGCGATGTGGGGCCGGCCCAACCCGGCGCGGGGTTCGACCGGCAGCGACCGGTCCAGGCGGTCCTCGACGCAGCCGATGATAGCCCGGCCCCGTTCCCGGCGGTCCCGCTGGATGCGGGCACACTCGGCGCGGAGGGCGTCGGTCGGCTCGACGCCGTAGCCCAGCAGGTCGAGCCGCTGTTCGCCCGCGTCGACGCGCAGCTCGATACCGTGGACGACCGTCACGCCGTCGCGGGTCGTCACCGGGCCGTCGAGGGCGGGCTGGAGCCGGTCGTGGTCGGTGACCGCGACCGCCTCGACCCCGGCGTCGGCGGCCGCGGCCGGGAGCGCATCGAGCGTGAGCGAGCCGTCAGAGCGCGTCGTGTGTACGTGGAGGTCCGCGGCGACCATATGGCCACACGGACGCCCAGCGGCAAGCCAGTTGCTCCCCGACCGTGCCACGCCGACCCAATTAATGCCATTACGGAATATTATCATTAAAGACCATGAGGTTTATGTCCCCCGAGTCTCTCCCCTGTGGTATGACGATGCTAACAGACGCGGCGGAGGCGTTCGACGCACACCAGTACCCGATGACCACGGAGGAACTCATCGAGGCCGACGGCGACATCACCCTGGAACTACCGAACGGGACCGAGAAGCTGGCCGACGCGCTCTCGCGGTCGGCCCCGGAGACGTTCGAGACGGCGGAAGACGCGCGACTGGCCGCCTACAACGGCGTCTCTGGCAAGGCTATCGGCCGGAAGGGGTACTCGGACCGGGACCCGGTCTGCATGGGCGAGGACGGCCCGGAAGAAGTCTCGTTCTGAGCGGCGGCGGCCCCAGCTACACTTTTTTCGGCGACGACGACCGACCAGCCTCGCCTAGAGCCCGTAGTCGTCGTCCATCTGGGCGGGGTCTTGCTGTTCGGCCGTGGTCTGGCCGAACATCTCGTCGTCGACCGGCGACTCCGACTCGTCGGTGGTGACGTTGTACGCCGAGATACCGCGTTTCAGCAGGTCCTCGACGGCCTGGTCGCGGTTGAGGAACTCCCCCTGTTCGACGAGGCGCTGGATGTCGGAGTCGACCTGGTCCGGCAGTGACAGTTTGATTCGGCTCATATAGCCCGGCTTATCTTGTCGAGTATATAACCCTGTTGCCGAAAGCGCTAGGAAGGGCGCGGGGCTCCACTGAGGGGCGCGCTACTGCTCTCCGGCTCCCGAGGGTCGCCGTTCCGCCGAGGGCCGCTCCCGGTGGTCGCGCCCCTCGCTACTGCTCTCCGGCTCCTGAGAGTCGCCTTCGAGACGATTCACTATGCGAATCGTTTCGCTACCGCTCCACGGCTCCCAAGGGTCGCCGTTCCGCCGAGGGCCGCTCCCGTTGGTCGCGCCCCTCGCTACCGCTCGAGAAAGTCGGGTCTGTCGACCGGCTCGGTGCTGTCGACGTCCTGGCGGTCGAGCAGGTCGCCCGAGTCGAGCGCGCCGGGGAGGCTGTCCCGCCCGCTCGTCGGGACGTCGTCGGGGTCGACCGTCGTCACCTCGCCCTGGACCAGTTCGGCCCAGACGGCGTCGGCGTCGTCGGCGCCGGGGTCGGCGGCGGCCTTGGCCTCGTTGCGGCCCTCCTCGTAGGCGAGTTCGACCATGCTGCGGTGGTACGCCGACTCCATCTCGGCGTAGATGGCTTTCAGCGCCTCGCGGTTGTCCTCGCCCAGGCGCTCGGCGACGCCGATGGCGTAGGCCCGCGTCGTCGCTTCGTCCTTGTCCATCGACTCCCACCCGCTGTCGAACTCGCGCTCGTAGCGGCTCATGACTCGATTTTCTCGTCGGCGTGGACCTGCAGGCCGCTGTCGGTGAAGGTTATCTTGCGGATGTCACAGTCGATGGCGGTGCCGCGCATCTTGATGACCTGGACGCCGCGGGTCATGCTTCCGCCGTCCAGGAAGTTGTGGAAGAAGATGACGCCGTGAGCGAGGTAGTGCTCGTCGCTGTACGAGGAGGGGTCGGTCATCTCCGAAATCAGAAGCGTCGTCGCGTCGGTCTGTTTCAGCGCCGAGAGAAAGCCCGTTATCTCGCTGTCGACGTCGTTCATGAAATGCTGCAACAGCATCGTCGAGTCGATGACGACGCGCTGGATGTCGTTTTGCTCGATGTAGGCGACCAATCGGTTCGTCAGGCCGCCCTCGGTCCCGAACTGGGTGATGGTCCGTTTGCCGCTCTCGGTGACGAGGTTGAGAAACTGGACGGCGTCGGACTGCATCGCCCGGTCGAAGCCGAAGTCGTAGCCGGCCATGTCCTGCATCAGCTCCTCTTTGGTCTCGTGCATCGTCACGTAGAGACAGGTCTCGCCCTCCTTGGCGCCCTGTGTCATGAACTGCGAACAGAAGGTGGTCTTCCCGCTTCCCGGCGGGCCGCTGACGACGTAGAGACGGTCGGGGAGCAACCCCCCCTCGACGAGGTCGTCGAATCCGGGGACACCGGTGGAGAGTCGCATATCACCAGCGTGCGCGCGTCGTGGCATATGTCTTCGTGTTCTGTTTTCACCGGTGATAACTCTCCCGGCCCGAATTCAATCGCTGATTCGGGCGGCGGCCCCGGGCGCCTCGTCAGCGAGTTCCAGCAGCGTCGCCGTCCCGTCGGCGTCGAAGCGCATCGGGCGACGCCACCACGGCCCCTTCCCCGAGTCCGAGGAGCGCTCCGTGACCAGCCAGTTGGCCTCCGTCCCCCCGGACGGGGCCGACAGCGGGACGACCGTCTCGTAGAGACGCGACTCCGTGGGGTCGCCCAGCAACAGCACCCGGGCGTCGAACTCGGCCCGTTTGACGTGGGCGTTCGAGTCGAAGACGGCCCGCTCGTCGGCCGGGAGGTCGCGGTACGCCTCGCCGGTGACGGGGTCCCGGGCGAGCCGGAAGTGGCCGACGACGTGGGCGCCCCACCGGGGCGGGGCCCACGCCGGCGACTCGCCGGTCGTCGAGAGCGTCGCGTAGAAAAACAGGTAGTCGCCGGCCGACAGCTCCGAGAGCGGGCCGGCCTTGACGCCGTGTCCGTCGCCGTAGGTGTAGCGCTCGCCGCCGACTTCGGGGAACTCCGGGTCGAAGTGGACGGGGCGGTCGGCAACGTCGCTCACGTCCGTCTCCAGGTCGAGGTCGGCGTAGGTCGGCACCGGTGTGGCGGTGGGCTCGGCCTCGGGGATGGGGATGTACTCGAAGGAACCGTCGGGAAAGAGGGGGCCGCGAAAACCGGGTTCGTTGGTGTTGGCGCCGACGTTGATGGCGATGGCCCGCATGGTCGGCAGTTGCGGTCGTCGACCAAAGGGCTACCGGAGCGACTCGGCGCAGGCGCCACAGTACCGAATCATGCTGTGGGACTCGTTGACGGCGCCACAGTGCCCGCAGACGACGGTCTCGGTCGCCTCGGCGGCGACCCGCCGGCCGCCGTCGGCCCGCGTGACGCGCCTCTCGGTCGGCTGTGGGGACGCCGTCCGGTCGCTGAAGTGCCGGTAGAGCAGCACCTGCAACAGCCCGAACCCGAGGACGTACGCCGCGAGCCACACCCAGGGTTGCATAGCCGTATCTGGACGGGAGAGCTACTTCGGTATTCCCCGCCAGTTTTCAGAAATGATAGCAGTCGGGTCCAGTCGCCTGCGACGGCCTCGGACGCCCGGCTGTGACACGCCGGCGGGACGAACGGGCGGGAGCCTCAGCGGTCCGGCGGCGCGAGGTCCCGTTGGAACTCGTCGAAGACGGTGATGTCCTCGGGAATCTCGACGTCGAGCTCCCGGTCGGCGCGGCGGTCGACGTTGGCGTCTTCGAGCGGTTCGGCGACCGACTCCCACCCGTCCTTGATAGCGATGGACTTGGCGGGCGTCCCGGCCGCGATGTGGTGGGCCGGGATGTCCGCGCCGGCGACGGATTTCGCCGCGAGGATAGCGTTCTCGCCCACCCTGACGCCCGCGCGGACCATCGAGTCGTAGGTCAGGCGGACGTCGTCCTCGATTATCGTGTGGTAGTTGTCGACGTGTGTCTGGTCGACCGCGTCGTGGTCGTGACTGTAGATGTGGGTGTCGTCGGAGATGGAGACGCGGTCGCCGATGGTGAGCTTGCCGCGGTCGTCTAAGTGGACGTCGTCGTGGACGACGACGTTGTCGCCGACCTCGATGTTGTGACCGTAGGTGACGGAGATGTTCTTGAAAAAGCGGCAGTTCTCGCCACAGGACTCGAAGAGGTGGTCGGCGAGCATCCGGCGAAAGCGCAGCGCGAACTCGACGTTGTCGGCCATCGGCGTCGCGTCGAACTGTCGCCAGAGCCACTGGAGGTGTTTGGAGCGTTTGAACCGCTCCTCGTCTTTCTCAGCGTAGTACTCGCTCTCCAGGGTCGTGTTACAGGGGTCATAGCCCTGGAGTCGGACCCGCTCGGCGGGCGAGACGTCCCCGCCGGACTGCCAGCGTTCGTAGGCCTCGCGGTCGCCGTGGAGGTCGACGAGCACGTCCGTGACCACGTCGCAGGTGTCTTCCTCGCCCGAAAGCCGCTCGTCGACCTCGTCGATGAAGGCCCGGAGCCCCTCCTCGGCGACCGGCGGCAACGACACGTGGCGCTTCGTCATGTCACAAGCCTGGCCGCGAGGGCAGATAGTGGTTTCCGTTACGTGTTCACCAGCGGGTAACGTGCGTGTAACCGCCCCGCTGACTGCGGGTTATCGGCCACGGACCGGGCTGGCTGAGCCGATGATATAAACCGCCGCCGGTCGAGACACCGGTATGCGCAGGTCCGACCCCGTATCGGCGGTACGTGGCTATCTCGTCAACCCCGGCGAGAGGCGGCTCCGTGCCCCGTGGCGAATCGGTCTCTGGATTCTGTTGGCCGGCTTCGGTTCGGTTGTGCTCACGCTGCTCTTTGCCGCCGTCCCCGCGCCCACCGGAGAGACCGGCGTCGTGGCGGCGCTGTACGCGCTGACCGAACTCGGCTGGGGGTTCCTCGCGATGGGCACTGCCGGCCTGGGGGTCGGCTATCTGCTGGACCGCCGGACGCTGGCCGACTTCGGGCTGGGGCTGGACGGACAGTGGTGGCGTGACGCCGCCTTCGGTGTTGCGCTGGGGCTCGGGCTCCCGACAGTCGTGCTGGCCGGCCAGGTCGCCGTCGGCTGGACCGCCGTCACGAGCGTGCTCCCCGCGACGACGGGCGGGACCTTCGGCCTCGCCTCGACGGGCGCCGTCACCGGGCTCGCGCTCCTGATACCCTTCTTCGTCGTCCAGGCTAGCGTCGAGGAGATACTCGTCCGCGGCTACCTCCTGACGAACCTCGCGGAGGGGGCGGCCGGCGCAATCGGCAAGACGGCCTCGACCGCCGCCGCCACGGTCCTGACCGGCGCGCTCTTTGGCGTCCTCCACTGGACCAACCCCAGCGCGACGCTGCTGTCGGTGACGAACATCACGCTCTACGGGTTCTTGCTCGGGGCCTGCTACGTCCTCACCGGCCGACTGGGCATCGCCTGTGGCTTCCACGTCGCCTGGAACTACGGGCTCTCGCTGTGGGACTTCCCCGTCAGCGGGCTCGACACCGGCGTCGCCCTCGTCGGCACCGAGGCCACCGGTCCCGAACTGGTGACAGGGGGGTCGTTCGGCCCCGAGGGCGGCCTCGTCGCGCTCCCCCTGCTCGCCGTCGGGGCGGGCGCTATCTACTGGTGGGTCCGACGGGAGTACGGCCGCGTCGAGGTGCTGGACAGCATCGCCGTCCCCGACCTCCGGATTACGACACGTGGCGGGGAATGAGAGCACGTAGCCGGCTGAACGACCGACGCGAGCGGGACTGAACGGGGGCTTTCTGACGGTACTGAGGCACAGTATCGGTGGTCGCTACGTCTGCGACAGGAACCAAGAGCGATAAGTGTGGACCGCCCTAACACGGCCCCATGAAGTACGATACGCTCGGGAACACGGGAATCGAAGTCTCGGAAGTGGGCTTCGGTGCCTGGGTCGTCGGCACGGACTGGTGGGGCGACCGCACGGAAGACCAGGCCATAGAGATGCTCCAGCACGCCGTCGACCGGGACGTCACGTTCTTCGACACCGGCGACGTCTACGGCCACGGCGACAGCGAGGAGCTCGTCGGCGAGGCCCTCGCGGAGGTGCGGGACGAAGTGACCGTCTCGACGAAGGTCGGCTACGACTTCTACAACAACCCGCAGGCGGGCCACGGCGAACTGCCGAAGAAGGTCACGCCCGAGTGGATTCGCACCTCGCTGGACCGCTCGCTCGACAGGCTCGACATGGACCACGTCGAGCTGCTGATGCTCCACAACGCCAACGTCGACGAGGTCACGCCGGACGTGCTGGAGACGCTCGACGAACTGCGCGAGGAGGGCAAGGTCGAGGCCATCGGCTGGGCGCTCGGACCGTCCATCGGCTGGCTGGCCGACGGCGACGCCGCCGTGGCAAACGAGTTCGACGCGCTCCAGACCGTCTTCAACCTCTTTGAGCAGACCCCCGGCCAGCACTTCATCGACACCATCCGCGAGCAGGGCGCGGACACGTCGGTGCTGGCCCGGGTGCCCCACTCCTCGGGGCTGTTGAACGAGCAGGTCACCCCCGACACCGAGTTAGAGGAGGGCGACCACCGCGGCCACCGGCCCACCGAGTGGTACGAGACCGGCTGGGAGAAGTTGGAGACGCTTCGCTTCCTCGAACGCGACGGCGAGCGGACGATGGGCCAGGCCGCCATCCAGTGGCTGCTCGCCCACGACGAGGTGGCCTCCGTCACCCCCACCTTCCGCACGAACGCCGACATCGACGAGTGGGCCGGCGCGCCCGACACCCCGCCGCTGTCGGACGAGGAGTACGACCGCGTCCAGGAGCTCCACGCCGACAACTTCGGTATCGACCGCGACGACGGGATGGACGCGCTGCGGTCCTCGGTCGGCGGCGACGACCTGGAAGGGACCGGCATGAAGTCGGCGGGCGACTGAGACCCGGGCCCGCCGAATCTGCAGTCGACAATCTACCCCTCGACAGCCGGTCGAATCAGTTCGCTGTCGTGTGGTTTTCGGTCACAACCCCCTCGTTTCGACAGGAGATGTATCGCCGTCGGGCGGTTTGTTCCCATCCGGACCACTTTCACTCCGGTCCGTCAGACGCCCGAAAGACGCCGGACGGCGCCGGGTTCCACGTGAAACGAGGGGGTTCGGGGCGTGGGGACACGACTCACATCAGCGACCACGGCGCTGTCGCTCACCGGCGACGCAAAACGGAAAAAGACCGTCGGCGCTACTCGTTTTTCAGCCCGGCGCCCTCGACGCGCATGACGCCCTCGCCGTCGGGGAGGTTCGGCGCGTCGACGAGCTTGACGATGCGCTTGTTCCCCTTGGACTTGCGGAGGTAGATGCGGAACGTGGAGGTGTGCCCGAGGATGTTCCCACCGATGGGCTGGGTCGGGTCGCCGAAGAAGGAGTCGGGGTTCGACGCGACCTGGTTGGTGACGACCACCGCGGTGTTGTTGAGGTCGCCCACGCGCATCAGGTCGTGGAGGTGCTTGTTGAGCTTCTGCTGGCGGTCGGCGAGCTGGCCGCGGCCGACGTACTCGGCCCGGAAGTGCGCGGTCAGGGAGTCGACCGCGAGCAGGCGGACCGGGAACTCGTCGTCCTGGCTCTCGCTGGCGATCTCCTGGGCCTTCTCGGCGAGGAGAATCTGGTGGTTGGAGTTGAACGCCTTCGCGACGTGAATCTTGTCCAGCACCGACTCGACGAGGTCTGCCATCAGGTCGTCGTCGGTCGCGTCGGCGGCCTCGTCCTCACCGACGATACCGTGGAGCCGCATCGTGTCCTCGATCACGTCGTCGTCCTGGCCTTCGACCATCTGCTCGATACGTTCGGGGCGGAACGTGTCCTCCGAGTCGACGAAGATGGCGCTGCCTTCCAGCCCGCCGTGTTCGGCGGGCAGCTGGACGTTGACCGCGAGCTGGTGGGTCACCTGTGACTTCCCCGCGCCGAACTCGCCGTACACCTCGGTGATGGACTGGGTCTCGACGCCGCCGCCCAGTAGCTCGTCGACCTCGTCGACGCCCCAGGAGAGCTTGCCGATCTGCTCCCGGCGTTCGAGCACCGCGGCGCCCGTCTCGAACCCGCCGATGTCGGCGGCCTCGCGGGCGGCGCTGATGATGTCGGAGGCGGAGGACTCGCCGATGTCGGCGGTGTTCGACAGCTCGCTCGGGGAGGCGACGGCGATCCCCTGATAGGAGTCGAATCCGTTGTCTTTGAGCTTCTCCGCTGTCGCGGGCCCCACACCCGGCAGGTCTTCGAGGTCTGCTGCTTCGGACATGGATGTGGGTTGCGCCCGATGGGATATAAACCCCCGTTAACAGTGTGGTGAAAGTGAAACTGGGAGACGGCAGTCGGATGAGCGGGACGCGTATCGGGAGATTTAGAAGGGAAGGGGGCGGCGGCGTGTCCCGGAGCCGATGTCGGTCAGGGCAACGACGCCCGCAAAGCGCCAGCCAATCGGGACGGCGCCGGCCGAGCGCAGGTGGTCGTAGACAGCGGGGTCCGACATCTCACTCCCAGGGGTGGTCGCCCGCGCGGTCGGGCCACAGCGGGTACCAGTAGGCCTTGTCGCCCTCGACGCTCAGCTCGCCGTCGAACTTGCTCTCCAGTTTGAACTCCGCCGCCTGGTCGCGCTCGTGGTCCGTGTCGGGGTCGGGCGCGAACGGGTAGAACGCCCCCCGTCGGAAGGAGTACACCCAGTAGGCGGGGTCGCCCGTGCGCTCGTCTTCGAACGCGAAAAGCGCCGCCAGCAGCCGCGAGCCGTACCGGCGCTCGATGAGCGTGTCGGCGGCGAAGTGAATCGACGTGACGAGGTCGTCGAAGTCCTCGTCGTGGAGGACGACCCAGCGGTAGCCGTGGCTGTCGCCGGTGAACTCGGCCTCCGTGCCGGTCTCGGCCTCCCCGGCGTCGAGGATAGCCTCGACCTCGTCGGTCGCGTCCTGGAAGTCCTCGCTGTCGACGTCGCCGAAACACAGCGCCGCGTCGCCGGTCGGAGCGTAGCCCAGTTCGGCTTCCATGGTGACGTGGGCCGTCGACATCCCGAAAAGGTCGTCGGGGTCCGCGTCCCGGGTCGCGTCGGCCTCCGCGCGCATCCCGAGGACGCTCTTGAGTCCGGAAAGCAGTCCCATACCGACACGTTGGGCGCGAGCGGTAAGGCGATTGCCGTTCCGGCGACAGTGTGATAGCGAGCGAGTGGCGCCCGACCCCGCCGCGAACGCGGCTACAGCTCCCGCTCCAGGTCGCGCAGCCGTTCGATGCGCTTCTCCGTGGACGGGTGCGTCGAGAACAGCCGCCCGATGAAGCCCGAGCGGATGGGGATGATGAAGAAGGCGTTCATTTCGGACTGGCCCCGCAGGTCGTCCTCGGGAACCTTCTCCATCCCGCTGTCGATCTTCATCAGCGCGGTCGCCAGCGCCGCGGGCCGACCCGTAATCGAGGCCCCGCCGCGGTCGGCGGCGAACTCCCGGTAACGCGAGAGCGCCCGGATGAGCAGGAAGGAGATGACCCACACCACGAGCGAGAGGAGGATAGCGACGAACACCGGCGCCTGTTGCTGGCCGCCGCGATTTCGCCCCCCGGTAAAGAGCCACCCCCAGCGGACCACGAGGAAGGCGATGGTCGAGAGGAAGGAGGCGATGGTCATCACCATCACGTCCCGGTTCTTGATGTGAGCGAGCTCGTGGGCCAGCACGCCCTCCAGTTCCTCGTCGTCGAGTAGCTCCATGATGCCCGTCGTCACGGCGACGGCGGCGTTGTCCTGGGAGCGCCCCGTCGCGAAGGCGTTCGGCGCCCGGGAGTCGGCGACGGCGATTTTCGGTTTCGGGAGGTCGGCCTGCTGGGCCAGCCGTTCGACTGTCCGGTGTAGCTCGGGGTACTCGTCGGGGTCGACCTCGCGGGCGCCCATCGAGTACAGCGCCAGGTTGTCGCTGAAGAGGAACTGCGCGCCCATGAACAGCCCCATCACGATGACGATGGGGAGCAGACGGTCGCCGAAGTACAGCGTGAGGACGCCCAGAAAGACGATGTACAGCCCGAACAGGAGGAACATCGTCAGGGCCATCCGCCCGCGGAGCCCCCAGTCGGTTTGCCACTGCATATCGGGAACTAGGTGACCGAGACGCTAAAACCCCGGTATCGTGCTCGCATGGGACACTCCTGTGGCGCCGTCAGGGATAGGTGCGTATTACGACGCTGACCAGTCATGGCCGAGAGCGCTGCTGTCGCCGATTTCGAAGCGACTATACGGTCCTGCTAGTAGAATCAGGCGGAGAGACGAAGAAATAATGTCAACAGAGCGAACTAACCAAGTGGACGTACTCGTCAGGATGGCCCGCGAGTTCCCCGTCCGCACCGGTATCTTTACCATCGGCCTGCCGCTGTTTGCGCTCCTCCAGTTGGTCAACGGCATCGTCTACGGCGGTTCGCTGCCCATGATTGGCCTCTTCGCGGCGTCGCTAATCGCGTTTTCAGTACAGCTTACTGGCTATCACGTGGCCTCGTATCGGCGGGCGGAGCTCTCACAGCGGTGGGCGAACGCGGAATAGCGCGGTCCCGTTCGACCGACGCTCTCAGCTGACCGTTCTGCGTTCCGCGGCTTCCTGGCGGTCCGCGCGGGCCTCGTACGCGCTGTAGCTACCGAGGCCGAACGCCAGGAGACCGACGACGATGTCGTTCCAGAACGCCAGGTCGTTGGTCGTCTCGGTCAGGCCCGCCTGGGCGCCGAGTACGAACGGCGCGATGACGAGCCACAGCCCCAACAGCGCGGCGACCGACGCGGCGCCGATGCTGCCGAGCTCCTTGTTCGACCGCCGATAGTAGTTGTACGCACCGACGGCGAGCAGGAGAGCGCCGACGCCGATGTCGTTCCAGAACTGCGAGACGACGATGTCGAACAGGACTGCCTGGAGTATCATCCAGAGCCCGAGTAGCGCGATGACCGCGGATATGCCTTTGCCGCTCTCGTCCGGGTTCTCGACCCGGTCGTGCGTTCGCTCGTCAGTCGTATTGTTACTCATGGTTCGTTCCCGCTTTGACGAAAGATGTCAATGGAGATGAACTCGCTGCCTGCAGCTCCCGGCGGCGACGGAACGGACGCCGCCTGATTCGGTCGATAGCTGGGGGCCTATGCCGGGCGAGTCGAGGCATCCGCGCGACCGGACCGGCCCCGGGACAGCGTCCGCTGGGACGCACCTGCAGGCCGGGTCGGTCCCGAGTCAGAACGCAATACGTAACAGCCCGAGCGCGCTATAGCGACCAATGAGTCGGTCCGGCGCCTTCTGTCCGAAGTGTGGCGACGAGTTCGAGCCACCCGAGGACCGCCCCGCGCTCCCGGGCGCACAGCGGGACTCCGAGCGAGTGCTGTGTGACGCCTGTTACTTCGAGGAGTTCGACCTGGTCGACGCCCCCGAGACCATCGAGGTCCGGGTGTGCTCGCGGTGCGGGGCGGTCCACAAGGGGAACCGGTGGGTCGACGTGGGCGCGGAGGACTACACCGATATCGCCGTCGAGCAGGTCAGCGAGGCGCTCGGCGTCCACGTCGACGCCGAGGCCGTCGACTGGCAGGTCGCGCCCGAGCAGCTCGACCGCAACAACATCCGCATGCACACCGAGTTCTCGGGCGTGGTCCGGGGGACGCCAGTCCACGAGCAGGTGAGCGTCCCGGTGCGCATCTCCCGGCAGACCTGCAAGCGCTGCGGGAAGATAGCCGGCGGCTCCTTCGCCAGCGTCGTCCAGGTCCGGGCCGACGGGCGGGACCCGACCGACGACGAGGTCGACCGGGCCAAGACCATCGCCGAGGAGTACATCGCCGAGCGGGAGGCCACCGGCGACCGCAACGCCTTCATCACCGAGACGAACGAGGTGGACGACGGGCTGAACATGAAGATATCGACGAACCAGATGGGCCAGGGCATCGCCAAGCGAATCACGGCCCAGCTGGGCGGGGGGTACTCCGATTCGAAGCGCCTCATCAGCGAGGACGAGGACGGCCAGAAGCTCTACCGGATGACCTACGCCGTCCGACTGCCCCGCTATCGACAGGGGGAGATAATCGACCCCGAGGACGGCGACGGCCCCGTCCTGGTGCGGTCGGTCCAGGGGAACCTGAAAGGGGTGCGCCTGGCGACCGGCGAGGCCTACGAGGCCCGCTTCGAGGAGGGCGAGGCGCCCGACGCCCGCCGGCTGGGCTTTCGCGAGGACGGCCAGTCGACGACGCTGGTGGCCGTCGAGGACGCGAACGCCGTCCAGGTGTTAGACCCCGAGACCTTCGAGAGCGTCACCGTCCCGCGGCCGGCGTATATGGACACCGACGCCGACGAGGTGCCCGTCATCAAGAGCCACGCGGGGCTGCACGTACTGCCCGAGAGCGACGATGAGTGAGGACGGAGCGGGGCCGGCGGAGACCCCCGACGCGGCGGCCGAAGACGAACTCGCGGACGCCCGGCACCTGGCCGTCGTCGTCGCCAAGCCGCGGGCCGAGTCAGTCATCGACGCACTCGAAGCGGAGGGGGTCTACGACGACAACCGCAGCGTCGAGTCGTGGGACAGCGACGGGGTCGCGGTTCCGGTGACCGCGCCGCCCGAGACCGTCGCGGTTCGCGAGGTCGTCCAGCAGGTCGGCGAGCAACGGCTGCGCGGCCTGGCCGACCACCTCCGCCAGCGGGGGTGGACCGAGGACGAACTCGACGCCGCGCCCGGCTCGTGGGCGGTCGTCGGCAGCGTCGTCCTCGTGGAGTTGGGCGACGCGCCCCGGCCCGGCGAGGTCGGCGAGGCGCTGCTGGCGCTGCACGGCGAGGCCGACACCGTGGTGGCCCGCAACGGCATCAGCGGCGCTCACCGCGAGCCCGACGTGACCGTCATCGCCGGCGAGGGCGACACGGAGACGGTACACACCGAACACGGCACCGAGTACGCCGTCGACCTCGCCGAGGTGATGTTCTCGCCGGGGAACAAGGCCGAGCGGGCGCGGATGGGAGAAGCCGTCAGCGATGGTGAGCGAGTGCTGGATATGTTCGCCGGTATCGGCTACTTCACGCTCCCTATGGCCCGGGCCGGCGCCGAGGTCACCGCCGTCGAGCGCAATCCGACGGCGTTCCGGTATCTGGTCGAGAACGCGATGCGCAACGGCGTCGACGACCTGGTCCACCCCTACCGGGCGGACTGCCGGGAGGTGGTCGCGGCCGGCATCGACGGCGGCCCCGTCGACCGCGTGGTGATGGGGTACTACGAGGCCTGGGAGTACCTCGACAGCGCGCTCGACGCGCTCGCTCCCGGCGGCGTCCTCCACATGCACGAGGCGACCCCCGATAACCTCGTCTTCGAGCGACCCGTCGAGCGACTGGAGAGCGCGGCGGCCGACGCCGGGCGCTCGGTCGAGGTGCTCGACACGCGTCGCGTCAAGAGCCACAGCGAGGGCGTCGCCCACGTCGTCGTGGACGCGCGAGTCGACTAGAACAGCGGTTTCAGCTCGCCGTCGCCGCTCCACAGCAGGTCCGAGAGCCGGTCGTCGGCCACGTCGCTTATCTCGCGCATCGAGCGCTGGGTCTCGATGGCGACGGCCTGTAGCTCCTTGACCCGCGGGACGTCGCTCACCCCGGAGAGCAACACCGCCGCCGCCACCTCGTCGGCGTCGGGCACGGGGAAGTCACCGCCCCTGACCTCCATCGTCCCGGTGGCCTCCTCCAGCCAGGTCCGGGCCTTCTCGACGCCGTTTCTGGAGAGCATCTCCGGCGGGCCGGCGACGACCACCAGCGCGCGCTCGGCGCTGGTTATCTCACAGGGCAGCGTGAGCCGCCCCAGCGTGGCCTGGCGCACCAGCGCGAGGATTCGGGGCGTGGCGTCGCTGGTGTCGGGGCGGCCCTTGCCGCCGAAGAGCCCCCGTTTGCGCTCGATGGGCGAGCTGGCGTAGCCGAACGTCGAGACGCCGCCACAGCCCAGCGTGTTGATTATCTCGCTCGCGTCGACGACCTGCTCGGGGACCGCCGAGCCGTCGGTCTCGCCGGCCGCAAAGAGGACCCCAAAGCGGCGGGCCAGGTCCTCGTTCGCCTTCGCGAAGCCGCCCGCGAGGCTGTCGCCCCCCGACGCCATCGTGTCGTTGTCGTAGACGACGAGGTTGTCGACCTCGCGGACGAACGTCTGGAACGAGCGCGCCGCGTTGAGGGTGTAGATACCGCCCTCGTCCTTCCCGGGGAGCAGCCCGAGCCCGTACACCGGCTCCTCGTAGCGCCGGCGCAGCTCCTTCGCGAGGTACGGGGCGACGCCGGAGCCGGTCCCGCCGCCCAGCCCGGCGACCAGCAGGAACGCGTCTATCTCGTGAGTGGGCATCCCGGCGACGGCGTCCAGTACCACCTCGCTGTCGTCGGCCGCGATTTCGGCCCCGAGTTCGTTGTCGGCGCCGACGCCGTGGCCCTTGACGCGGTCAGTCCCGATGAGCAGCCGGTTCGAGACCGGTATCCGGTCGAGGCCGAGCAGGTCGGCCTTGGCGGTGTTGACCGCGAGCGCGTCGACGACGATGTCGCTGTCCGTCCGGTCGGCGTACTCCAGGAACGCTTCTGTCACCTTGCCGCCGGCCTGTCCGACCCCGAGAAGTGCGAGACGCATGTGGTGACTGTGCGGGAGTGTCGGCTTAACAGTATGGTCCCGGCGGTGGCGTCTCCGACCCCGAGTCGGCGGCGGTTTTTATCATCCCACGTGTGTAGCCGGGGCGTGGACGATGATGTCACGCGTCAGGGGCTCTGAGCGCGGGCGCGCTCGCGGCGACGGCACTCGCAGTCGGCAGTGCATCACAGGGGGCCCAAGCGCCGCCGGACTACGGCAGCCGGCTCGACGGCGCCGACGACCGGGAGTGAGTGGACCCCGTAACGCCTAATTGGCTGTCCGGGAAAGTAGAGCTATGGATAGACAGCAGATACTCGCCATCATTCTCGTCTTCCTGATGGTGGGGTCGTCGTTCATCTACGGCGCGGCCTTCCTCATCTAGTCCCAGACGTCGGAGAGGGGGTGACTGCCGCTCGACCGCGACCCCGAGCGGCCGTGCCGGCTTCGGGCCGACTCCGAGATAGCCGACAGCGCCCGGTCGGGCGCGAAGTCGGGGAGGTCGGGCTCGGAACAGCGGTCGACCTGCTCGGCGAACCAGTCGGGCATGTCGGTTCGTGCGCGTTCGAAGAGGTCGAGCAGCGACGAGTCGGCCAGATAGGTCGCCCCGTAGTCGTCGGGCGCACGCACCACGCGACCGCAGGCCTGGATGACCGTCCGCAGCGCCGTCCGGTAGTACCAGCCCCACTGACCGTCCTCCAGCCGGCGCGCGACCCGCGAATCGCGGGTGTTGGGGTAGGGGGCCTTACAGAGCACCTGCCAGCGACACAGGTCCCCCTCCAGGTCCAGGGCCTCCTCCATCTTCACCGAGAGGAACAGGTCGGGGTTGTCGCTGCGCTTCCAGGCCGACAGCGCCGCGTCGCGGTCGGCCTTGTCGTGGCTCCGGACGCGGGGGCCGACCCCGAAGTCAGTCAGCAGTTCGTCGAGCCGCTCCTGAATCGCATACGAGTGACAGTGGACCAGCCCCTTCTCGTCGGCGTGGCGAGCCATCGCCCGGACGATGGCCCGGGCGACCTGCGGTAACGTGTCGTCGCGGTGTTCGTAGGTCATCTTCCCCTGCGTGATGTCGTACAGCGGCCGGTTCTCGACCGGGAAGGTGTGACCGACCTCCACGAGCGCCACGTCGGCGGGGTCCAGCCCGACGTTCCGGCAGAAGGCGTCCTTGTTCAAGATTGTGGCCGACAGCAGCGCAAAGCGGTTGCCGCGGTCCCAGACGGTGTGTTTGAGGTACTTCTCGGGGTTCATCGGCTTCACCGTCACGGGGGCGCCCTCGTCGCCGTTCTGGTCGACGACCCAGGTGGTCGCGCTCTCGGGGTCCCGGTAGTCCTCCTGGAACCACGAGAGGTCGCTGCGGAGCTTGTTCAGCGAGTCGCGCTCGGCCACCTCGTCTGGCGTGAGTTCGGCGTTGCCCCGCAGCTCCTTGACCCGGCGCTCGGTGACGTGCTCGATGCGCTCGGCGAACCTGACGGCCTCGTCCAGCCCGTCCAGGTCGGGGACGTCGAGCTCGTCCCAGAACGGAATGGTCGAGGGCGAGAGCTCGATGGTGGCGTACATCTCCGCCCACTCCCCGAGCCCGTGGGCCTCGTCGACGACGACCACGTCCCGCTTGCCGAAGACGTCGCTGCCGGCGGTCTGCATGAAATAGGCCAGCGTCATCGCGGCGATGCGGCGGTTCGAGGCGATGGCCCTGTCGGAGAAGTACGGACAGCGGTGTTTGACCTGGCAGTCGAACTCCCGCTCGCGGACACAGGGGGCCTGGTCGACCGGCGTGTCCGTCTCGCCGGGGAGGATGCAGTCGTAGTTGTTCTTCCCGCGGATGACACAGAGGTCCTCCAGCAGCGCGTCCTCGGCCACGTCGTCGAGCTGTGAGACCTGCGGCGTGGTGTAGTAGGCGTCGACGACCTGCTCCGGCGCGGCCTCGCCGGCGGTGCGGGCCGCGCCCGCGATGGCCCTGGCGAGCAGGGACTTGCCGCTCCCGGTCGGCGCCCGAACGAGCACTACGTCCTTGCCGCCCTCGAAGGCCGCGCGGATGTCCGCAAGCGCCTGCTTTTGGTTGCCCCGATGGCTCGGGGCCGGGAACTCGTCTGGAATCCGCGCGGGGTACACGAGAGAAGGCAACGGGCGGGCGGGCCTAAACCTTTCCAGTCGGTGCGTCCGCGAGCGTAGTGACACCCGCCTCGACTGCCGTGGTCCGTGGTCACACGCACTCGTTCGTGATAGCGCGACTCTCAGTAGCCTTATACATCCAGCGGCTGTACAGTTGTTTGTAATGGCAAACGGTAAGGTTGATTTCTTCAACGACACAGGCGGCTACGGTTTCATTTCGACTGAGGACGCGGACGAGGACGTTTTCTTCCACATGGAGGACGTTGGCGGTCCGGACCTCGAAGAAGGCGAGGAGATAGAATTCGACATCGAACAGGCCGACAAGGGCCCCCGCGCGACGAACGTCGTCCGCAACTAATTCGGATTTCCGGTCGCTTCGGCGACCACATCTGATACTTTGTTTTATCGACGCTCACCGCCGAGCGGAGAGCTCGCTCGGCGCGACACGTCGCCAGAGCGTCGGACGAGCGTCCGCGGGACCCGACCGAATAACCGCCGGTTCGGTCCCCGCGACCGGCCCTCTGTCCCCGTCTACAGCGGTCCCCCAACCGCTGTGGCACACGCTTCGGGCATAGTATTAATTAGTTGACAGCTCGTAGCGGCCTAGCGATGGCAGACACGACCACTCACGAGACGGAGCTGACCAGAGCCGAGACGGCGGAGTTCCTCCGGTCTATCGCCGACGAACTGGACGCCGGCAGGGACCGCATCCGGGTCGCGGTCGGCAACAAACGCGTCCAGCTCTCGCCGCCCGAACGCATCGCGGCCGAGGCGACGGTGACCGAGCGCTCCCGCCGGCTCCGGAAGGACGTCGAGGAGCTCGACCTCCACTTCAGGTGGACGCCGACGAAGGCGACCGCCGAGGCGGCCGCGGACGGCGGAGCACGGGGGGACACCGGACCGGAGTGATGACGGGGACGCTTGCCGGGCCGGCGTTGCAGGCGGGCGTCGAGACGCCGGCCGTCGTCAGCGGCGTCTTCGTCTTCCTCGTGAGCCTCGTCGTCGGCGCCGTGGCGATAACTATCGGGGCACAGGTGTTCATCGACCGGGACACCGGGTTCCGCCGGGCGGCTATCACCGCTCTGCTCGGGGCGCTCGTCTACGCACTCGTGGGCGTGTTCTTCGGCTGGATTCCGCTGCTGGGGCCGCTGCTGATGCTACTCGCCTGGGTCGGCGTCATCAACTGGCAGTACCCCGGCGGCTGGGGGACGGCGCTGGGCATCGGCTTCGTGGCCTGGCTCGTCGCACTCCTGCTCCTCTACGGGCTCGGGCTCCTGGGCATCGCGACCGACGCGTTCGGGATTCCGGGGGTGTAGGCCGGTCACGCCCGCAAGAGCGCGTACAGCACGGCGGCGAGGCCGGCGACGGTCACGAGCCCGCGAACGAGCAGGACGAGTCCGGCCCCGACGCCCGACCACGTCGCGAGCACCACGGCGAGGAAGACGCCGGCAGTCAGGAGGCCGATTCCGACGGCGAGCGCGCGCATCTTGTGTGCGCCGTTGCGCCGGTAGCCGCGGTAGGCCAGCGCCGCGACGAACAGCCCGACGACAGCCGTCAGGGCCCCCGAGGCCCACACGACGGCGTCCGGGCCGACCGCAGCGGACGGGAGCGCAGTCATCGAGTCCCCTCCATGTACACCGACCAGAGGATGAGCCCGAGACCGGCGAGTTCACAGCCGCTCACCAGCAGCGAGCGGCCGACGGCCCCGACGCCGGTGAGCGTCGGGAGCGCGATTCGGAGGCTCTCCGGGACCGTGGTCAACAGGAGCAGGCCGACCGCGAGCACCAGCGTCCCCCGGTGACCCGGCCCGCGGCGGTAGCCGCGGACGAGCACCGTCGCGACAGCGAGCGAGAGGAGCAGCGAAAGCGCCGAGAGCGCGAGCACCGCGACCGCTATCGACGGCTCGGCGCCGACGGCCCGGAGCTGCAAGAGCGACGACATCTCAGGACAGCCCCTCGAACAGGTCGGTAAATCGGTCGGCCGGGTCGGTGCCGGAGCGGGTCACGGCCACCTCGTAGCTCCCGTCGGCGAAGGTGACGGTCACGTCCTCGACGGTCGCGACGTAGCGCTTGTAGTGGTGGCCGTCGGGGTCTAGGGCCTGCTCCTCGGCCACGAGGTCGGCCGCCTGGAGTCGGTCGAGCCGGCGGTACGCGGTCGGGTCTGAAATCCCACAGGCCGTACAGAGTTCGGAGACGGACATCGGTTCGGTGGTGAGTTCGGCGAGGATGGCCCGCGCGTACTCGTCGTCGAGTAGGGCCAGGAGTTCGTCGTCGCCGTCCTCCATATCTCACCCAGCCCGGCGGCAGCCATAAAACGGTCCCGCCGGCTTCCGGGCCGGAAGCCGTCCGGCCGGTAGTTTACCCGTACCGCGCCTCCACCGACCATGTCCTCCACGACGCTCGGACGGCTCAGGCGCGGCGGTCGGTGTCTCGTCTGGCCGTTCTGGAACCGCGAACAGGGGCGACTCCGGGCGCCCCTTCGCGCGGTGTTGCCCCTCGTCGCGACCTTCCTTGCGCTGGCCGCCCTCCAGCCGGCCCTCAGGGCGTGGTTCGACCACCCCGTCGTCGAGGCGGTCGAGACAGGCGTGCTCGCTGTCGTCCTCGCAGCGGCGGTCCTCGCCAGCGCCCGGCTGTTGGACCGCCGACCGGTCGCCAGCTACGGGCTGGCGCTGGACCGGCGGTGGTGGCGGTCGGCGGCCGTCGGCGCCGGGTTCGCGACGGCGGTCAACGCCGTGACGCTGGTCGTCGCGCTGGCGGCCGGGTGGGCGACCGTCACCGGGTTCGTCGGCGGGGCCGGCGGGCTTCCGTTCCCGGTCGCGATAGTCGTCGTGTTCGGCTACGTCGCCGTCGCGGCCGCCTGGGAGGAGTTCGTCTTCCGGGGCGCGATGCTGAAGAACCTCGTCGAAGGGGCCGACGGCTACCTGCCTCGATGGGCGGCCGTCGGCGTCGGTGTGGCGGGCAGTACCGCCGTCTTCGCCGCCCTCCACGGCGGGAAGGTCACCGACCCCACCCAGTACGGCTACTACCTGCTGGCCGGTACCGTCTTCGGCGGCGTCTACGCCCTCACCGGCGACCTCGCCCTCCCGATAGGCTTTCACGCGGGCTACAACTTCAGCATGAGCGCGGTGTTCGGGCTCGGTGTCTCACAGCGGACGCCGGAGCTCCTGGTGGTCGACATCGGCGGCCAGACGTTCTGGCTCGGCGAGACCGGCGCCCTCCACGTCGTCTCCGCGGCGCTTGGCGGCCTGTTGTTACTCGCGTACGTCCGCCGGCGGGACGGGCAGCTGTACCTCGCCGACAGCGTGACCCGATGGACGCCGAGCGGGGGCCGGTGAGCCGTCAGGTGCGGTCGTCCAGCGCCGCCACGTCCGCCTCGGTCACCTCGCGGTCGTCGGGCAGCCGCTCGATACATCGGTAACACAGGAAGTGTTCGGTGCCGTCGCCCAGCTCAAGCACGATGCCCTCCGTCGGGCGGCTCTCCTGGGTCCAGATGTTGGCGATACCCCCCGCTATCGAGACGGACTCGCCGCAGCCGTCACAGGGCTGGGAGGCCATACCGACGGTACCGGCGACGGACGGAAGGCGTTTGTGCCCGGAGGGGGAGCATTTTAACCCCTTGCCGCTCTGTAACCGTGACATGCGCGTTCTCGTGACCGGGGCGACGGGGTTCGTCGGCAGCCATCTCGTGCCCGCCCTCCGCGCCGCCGGCCACGATGTCACCGTTCTCGTCCGAGACCCCGACGGCTACGACCCGCCGTCGGGGGTCACCGTCGCCGCCGGTGACTTGCTGGACCCGGGGAGCTTCGAGCACGCGCTCGCCGACGCCGACGCCGCGTACTACCTGGTCCACTCGATGCGGGCCGGCAGCGACTACGCCGAGCGGGACCGCCGGGCGGCGCGGAACTTCCGAGCGGCCGCCGACGCTGCCGGCGTCGACCGGGTCGTCTATCTCGGCGCGCTGGGCGAGGACGACGAGCTACAGTCGCGACACCTCCGCTCCCGGCGGGAGGTCGAGGGTATCCTCGGCGCCGGCGCGTTCGAGCTGACGACGCTCCGGGCGGCCGTCGTCATCGGTACCGGGAGCGCGAGTTTCCGCCTCATCCGGGGGCTTGCCGAACAGCTACCGGTGATGTTCACCCCGCGGTGGGTCCGCACGGAGTGTCAGCCCATCGCCGTCGAGGACGTAATCGAGTATCTCGTGGGCGTGCTGGCAGTCCCCGACACCGCCGGGGAGACCTACGAGATAGGCGGCCCGGAGGTCATAACCTACGCCGATATCCTCCGCCGGACGGGCCGGGTCGTCAGAGACAGCGAGCCGGCCGTCGTCCCGATTCCGATACTGAGCCCGCGGCTCTCGGCCCGCGCCATCGGGCTGGTGACCGACGTGCCCTCGACGGTCGCTCGGCCGCTCATCCACGGGCTGAAGACGCCCGTCGTCGCCCGGGACGACAGCATCCACGACGCGGTCCCGGTGGAGCTGACCCCGTTCGATACCGCCGTCGAGCGGGCGCTTTCGGGGACCCGCCAGCGGGTACACCCGGTCGCGGTGGAGGGCCCCGGTCAGTGAGCGACGAGAACCCCCGACCCGACTACGGCGAGACGTGGGTGTACGAGAGCATCGTCGGCGCGTTGCCGGGCATCCGGTTGCCCACGTGGGCGGCGCTTGCCATCCAGCTCGTCGTCTTCGAGGTCGCCGTCGTCGCCCTCTCGTGGTACTACGACACGTGGAACGTCGCCATCGTAGCGACGGCAGTCATCTTCGTCGCCACCGTCGGCAGCGTCGAGATGCTCCGCATCAGCACGCTCGTCCGGCGCATCGACGTGCCCCCGACCTACCGGGCGCTGCTCTTCTCCTCAAACATGGAAGTGGTGCTGTCGGTCCTCGCCTACATCGCCCTGCTGACCCACCTCTTCGTCTTCGACCCGCAGACAGCGCAGTCGCCGCTGTTGACCGCGCTCTTCGGTCCGGACCCGCCGGTGCTCGTCGTGTATCTCATGTTGCTCATCCTCTGGGACATCTGCTACCGCATCGGCACCGGCTGGTGGGCCAGCGTCACCGGCCTCTGGCGGTCCTTCCGGTTCCAGTTCGACCCCGAGACGGCCCGGGTGTTCCAGCGAGCGGACATCGAGACGTGGGGCTTTGGCGTCCTCCAGCTCGTGCTCGTCCCGTTCGTGTTGAACCAGCGCGTGCTGCTCGCGGCCCTGCTCGCGCACGTGGCCGCCGTCACGGTCGTCACCGCCGTCTCCGTGACGCTGTTACAGGTCAGGTCCGGAAGCGGCCTCACTCGGAGTTGATCTGCTTGAACTGGTCGAGCAGCTCCTCCGTGGACTCGCCGCCCTCGTAGTCGACTGTCCCGTGATACGCGGTCCGGTCGTCGTCTTCCGACATATCGACCTCGTTGTTCTTGCGCTCACGGCGCTCGTGTTCGTCGTCGTCATACGCTCCCATAGACATAGGCTACCACACCTTACGTAGCGTGGTATTGATTATCAATGTAACGGGGAAGGTTTTTAACTCAGTACCGTCCGCCGGCGGCGACAGTGCCGGTCGCGGGACGGGATACTCGGCCGAACACACCGCGAGGTCGACCAATCCGCCGGCGAGCGACGCGACTGGGTGTCGTCCGGAGACATCGGACCACAGGGCGAGAAGCGGAGCTACAGCACGAACTGTCCGACGAGGCCGAGAAAACCGAGCAGGACGCCGACGCCCCCCAACACGCGTCCGCGGCTCCCCCGTGCCAGCGGCGCGAAACTGCCGGCCGTCCCCAGCGCGAGGCCCACGAGCAGCCCGCCGCCGACGTACTGGAGGAG
The DNA here is from genome assembly GCF_025457605.1 of Haloarcula laminariae. NCBI lineage: Archaea > Methanobacteriati > Methanobacteriota > Halobacteria > Halobacteriales > Haloarculaceae > Haloarcula > Haloarcula laminariae. The sequence continues at coordinate 55,347 of NZ_JAMZFY010000002.1, forward strand.
TGACGGCGGGGACAGCAATGTATCGACGAGGAACACCGGTGTAATCGCCAGGAACAGCCCGACCAAGCCGTAGCCGATCGCGGCCACCCACTTGCTACCCATGCGGGGGAGTATGCCAATCCGTCGAGAAAACGTTTGTCCTCGGCACCTACCCGACAATTGGAGAAGCGTGTCCCCGCGGACGTGGGCGGAGACGCGGTCAAGTGCGGTGCTGGTAGAAGCTCTGGAAGCGTTTCACGCCGGCGTCGGTCCCGGCGATGACGAGGCTGTCGCCGGACTGGACGCGCACGTCCGGCCCGAGGTCGGTCAGCACCGTCCCGTTGCGTTCGACGGCGACCACGGTACAGCCGGTGCGCGAGCGGACATCCGCCGCGCCGAGCGTCCGCCCCGCGAGGTCGCCGGCGTCGGTACGGACTATCTCGACCTGCTGGTCCATCGAGATGACATCCTCGTCTTCGAGGATAGTCGAGGCGAGCATCCGGCCGCTGACGGTCGCCAGCGAGAGGATGTAGTCCGCGCCGGCCCGGTACATCTTGGTGACGTTCTGGGTCTCCTCGGCGCGGGCGATGACCTCGACCTCCGGGTTCAGGTCGCGGACGACGAGCGTGGCGAACTCCGCATCGGTGTCCTTCGACAGCGCGAGGATGACCGTGCGGGCGGTCTCGACGCCGGCGGCCCGCAGGTCAGCCGGTTCGGTGGCGTCGCCGACGACGTCGACGCCGTCCGCCTCGACCTGGTCGAGGACCGTGTAGGGGACGTTCGCCGCCGACAGGTTGTCCGCGATGGTCTGTCCGACCTCGCCGTAGCCGACGATGACCGTCTCGCCGCGGCGAAAGCCCCGGACGCTGGAGAGAGTCCGGGATTTCAGCCGTTCGAGCTGGCGGGCGGTCCCGGCGGCGAGCAACACCGTCGAACCGTCCAGTTCGGCGTCGGGCGATGGCGGGCTGACGAACTGGCCGCGGAACCACGCGCCGATGACGTTGACCCCCGTCTCCTCGCGGATGCCGCTCTCGGCGAGCGTGGTCCCGACGAGGTCGCTCCCGCGGTGGACGGGGAGCTCGGCGATGTCGAAGTCCTCGCCGACCTCGATGGAGTCGCCGAGCGTCGTCGAGACGCCAGTCGTCACCTTGCTGGCGAGGCTCTCGCCCAGCAGCCGGCGCGGCGAGAGAACCGCGTCGGCGCCCGCGAGGTCGTGGTACCGGGCGCGGTCGGGCTCCTCGACGACGCTCACCGTCCGGACGCCCTCGTCGACCTCCCGCGCCGTGAGGACGATGCTGGTGTTGACCTGGTCGGAGGCGTCGGCGACCAGCGCCCGCGCGTCGGTGAGCCGGGCCCGCTCCAGCGCCTCGACGGACTGGGGGTCGGCGTGGACGACGTGATAGCCCGCCTCGTAGAGGTCGTCGGCGCGGTCGCCGTCAGGTTCGACGACGATGTAGTCGACGTCCCACGACTCCAGTTCGGTGACGAGTGTCTCGCCGCGGGGCGTGAAGTGACAGATAACGACGTGGTCCGCGAGGTCGCGCTCGACGGTGGTCGGGGCGTTCGTCTCGATGGCCTCCTCGAACAGCGGAAAGAGCAACACCGGCAGGGCGAGGAAGATGAGGACGACACCCGTGATGTCCATCACGATGACCAGCAGGCGCATCCCCGTACTCGACCACGGGGCGTCCGAGCCATACCCGGTAGTCGTGAACGTCTCGACGACGACCTGTAGCGAGTGGAGGAACTCGCGGGGGTCGCCCTCGAAGGCTGACATTCCGTAGTCGTAGGCCAGCGCGTAGCCCAGAATCACACCGACGAGTCCGACGAGATAAATCAGCGTCCGCCGCTGCCACGTATCCATCTATCCCCTACGTTGTCGAGACCCCCTAAAACAGTTCTGCCAGTCGGCGAGCCGGTCGGCTGCCTATATATACAGCCGTCCTGACACCGGAGTGATATTTGCCCGGAGAGGCTCCTAGTCCCGCGGTTACACTTTCACTCCGGTTCGGCTGGGTTTAAGTAGCGTCGGCCGTTCCGTCTATCTGCAGTCACACGCTCTCCCTATCCGTTTTCGCCGGTCCCAACAGTATAACACGCCACGGCCAGTAGCCGGTGCCATGCTCTCGTTCGAGGACGTGCAGGCGGCACGCGACCGGGTCGCCGAGACGACCCGACAGACACCGCTCGAGTACTCACACACATTTTCGGCGATGACCGGCGCCGAGGTCCACCTGAAGCTCGAACTGTTCCAGCGCACCGGCTCGTTCAAGCTCCGGGGCGCGACCAACCGCATCGCGACGCTCTCCGAGGCCGAGCGCGAGAACGGCGTCGTCACGGCCAGCGCGGGCAACCACGCCCAGGGGGTCGCGCTGGCGGCCACCCGCATTGGCGTCGACTCGACCATCGTGATGCCCGAACACGCCCCCATCTCGAAGGTGAAAGCCACCCGGAGCTACGAGGGGAACGTGGTGTTGTCGGGCGAGGACTACGACGAGGCCGCCGAGCGCGCCCACGAGATAGAGCGCGAGGAGGGGCGGACCTACGTCCACGCCTTCGACGACGACTACGTGATGGCCGGCCAGGGGACAATCGGGCTGGAGATATACGACGAACTCCCCGAGGTCGACACCGTCGTGGTCCCTATCGGCGGCGGCGGCCTCATCAGCGGCATCGCCACGGCGCTGGACGGACTGGACCCCTCGGTTCGCGTCGTCGGCGTCCAGGCCGAAGGGGCCTCAAGCGTCGCCGAGTCCCTGGAGAAGGGCCACCGCATCGAGCGCGACAGCGTCGAGACCATCGCCGACGGCATCGCCACTCGCACCGTGGGCGAACACACTTTCGAAGTGATTCAGGAGCGCGTCGACGAGGTGGTGACCGTGACGGACTCGGAGATAGCGGTGGCCCTGACCACCCTGCTGGAGCGGTCGAAGACGCTCGCGGAGGGCGCCGGCGCCGTCGCCCTGGCCGCCGTCACCGAGGAGAAGTTCGACTACGCCGACGATGAGGTCATCGTCCCGGCGCTGTGTGGCGGCAACATCGACCTGAACACGCTGACGAACGTCATCGTCCGCGGGCTGGTCGAGACCGGCCGTTATCTCCGGGTCAAAACGGTGCTGAAGGACCGCCCCGGCGCGCTGGAGGAACTCGTGGGCGTCCTCTCCGACCAGCAGGTCAACATCTACGCCATCGAGCACGACCGCACCAACCGCGACGTGGCGATGAACGACGCAGAGGTGGAACTGGACCTCGAAACCCGGGGGCCAGACCACGTCGACGAGCTACTGGCCGCGCTCCGCGAGCACGGCTACCCCGTCGAGGTGCTGGTCTGACGGCGCTTTTTTACCGCTCGGACGCCCGCCCACTGGTATGAAGGATATCGTCCACACCGACGACGCGCCGGCCGCCGTCGGCGCGTACAGCCAGGCGACCGCGACCGACGACCTCGTCTTCACCGCCGGCCAGATTCCGCTCACCCCCGACGGAGACTTGCTGGACGACGCACCGGTCGCCGAGCAGACCGAACAGGCACTCGAAAACGTTGCGGCCGTCCTCGAGGAGGCCGGCGCGGGGATGGACGACGTGCTGAAGGTCACGGTCTTCCTCGACGACATCGACGACTTCGACGCGATGAACGACACCTACGCCGGCTTCTTCGACGAGGCCCCGCCCGCCCGCTCGGCCGTCGGCGTCGACGCGCTTCCGAAGGGCGTCGCGGTCGAAATCGAGGCCGTCGCCGTCCGCTGATGCGCTCCCGAGCCAAGAACAGCCTGCTGTGGGGCGTCGTCGGCGCGCTGGCCTTCCTCGTGCTCCTGCAGGGGTACGAGCTGGTCGCCGGCCAGCGGGTGACCGTCGCCGCGAAAGCCGGCGTCGCCGTCGCCGTGCTGGTCGGTGCCACGGCGCTCAGCTACGCCGCCCGCGGCCGCCTGCTCGGAAACGAAAGTCCTTAACCGGACGCCCTCCCACTCTCGGCTGCGAGCCAGGATGGCCGAACGGTAAGGCGCACGCCTGGAAAGCGTGTTCCCTTTCGGGATTCTGGGTTCAAATCCCAGTCCTGGCGTACCACCTTTTTCCCGGTCGGGTTTCCTCGCGAGCCTCCGGCTCGCTGCGGGAACCCTCCCGGCAAAAACGTGGGCGAAAAAGGCCGGAAGCGCGCGCCGCGCGCTTCCGGTGAAACGGCTCGCTTCGCTCGCCGTATGCTACCGTACAGCAATATCTGGGATGGGAAGCTACAGCGCTCGCGAGCATTCGGCACAGTACGTGTAGTCCGTCTCGTTCTCCGTGCCGCAGTGCTGGCAGCGCACACCGGCAACTTCGCTGCTGTGTGCGTCCTCTACCGGTGGGTCAGGTCCGCCCCGCCGCAGTCGCTCACGGCCCTCTATCGCGATGTCGCGCAGCACCGGCACCGCCGCCGCGAGCGCGACCAGCGCCATCACGGTCGCGGTGAGAACGTACAGTTCGCCGGCCGTGACCATGTCGGGAGTTCGGTCGCCAGCGGGGTAGCTCCTCGGTCGCTACAGCCCGCGGTAGAGCTCCAGCGTGTACCCCTCGGGGTCCTCGACGAAGGCGGCGTAGGCGCCCGCGGGCTCGATTTCGGTGGGCTCCAGCACCGCCGCACCGCCGGCGTCGAGGGCGGTCTGGAACGTCTCCTCGACGTCCTCGACGGTGAAGGCGACGTGGTCGGTGTCGGCCCGCGAGGGCGCGATAGGCGTGGTTCGGTCGGGGTCGTAGCGCAACTGGAGGGCGCCGTCGCCGCCGGGTCTGTCGACGTAGACGTTCTCGACGCCCGAGAGCGTGAACCGGTGGGTCTCCTCGAAGCCGAGTTCGCGGTAGAACGCCAGCGCGCGGTCGAGGTCGGAGACGCAGATAGCGACGTGTGCCAGGTCCATAGCGACCGTTGGGTTCGGCCGCGGAAAGACTGTACCGGTTCGGGCACTCACCGGGAGTCGGCCGTCGCGGGCGTCAGATGGGGTCGAGTTCGTCGTTCTCGTCGGTGACCAGTTCCGCGACCTCGTCGTCCCGGGCGGACGCCTCGGCCTCGATTCGGTCCTGGGCGTCGACGGCGCGCTCCTGGAGCGTGTCGACGCGGGGCACGTCGGTCACGTTCGAGAGCAACACGGCCACCGAGAGCCGGTCGGCGTCCTCCCGGGGGTCGTCGCCGGCCAGCACCTCCACGCTGTCGGTCTGGGATTCGAGCCACTGGCGGGCGTGCTGGAGCCCCTTGCGAGAGAGCTCCTCGGGCGGCCCCGAGACGACGGCGAGGGAGCGCTCGGCCGACTCGACGTCGGCGGGACAGGTCAGCCGGGCGTTGACGGCCCGCCGGACGAGCCCGTGGACCTTCTGGGCGTAGTCGGTGTCGGCGTGGCCGTTGGTGCGGAACTGGTCGAGCAGGCCGGATTTGGTCTCCCGGTCGAGGTCCGCGCTCGCGTAGGCGATGGTGCTCACGCCGTCGGTCGACAGCGTCCGGTTGATGTCGCTCGCGTCCATCGCGGTCTCGGAGACCGTCGAGTCGTCGAGCGCCCCCGCGCCCAGCAGCGTCGTCACCCGCCGGGCCAACTCGGTGTTGGCGTGGTCGTAGCCGCTCTGGAGCGTCTCGCCGGCCTGTCGCCAGGCGTCGTTGTCGAAGAGGACGAGGCTGTCGGTGGCGTCGGTGAAGGACTGCAGCGAGCGGGCGGCGTTCAGCGACGCGCGCCCGCCCTCGTCCGCGCTGGGGAGGACCCCCAGGCCGTACACCGGTTCGGCGTACATCTCCCGGAGATGTCGGCTGACGACCGGCGCGCCGCCGGAGCCGGTGCCCCCGCCCAGCCCGGCGACGACGAGGAAGGCGTCGATTTCATACACCGGGACGTCGTCCAGCGCGCGGTCTATCTCCCCGAGGTCCCTGCGGGCCACCTCGGCGCCCAGCTCGGGGTTGGCCCCGACGCCGCGGCCCTTCACTCGCTCGTGTGTCTGCCCGATGAGCAACCGCCGGTCCTCGGGGACGTGGTCCGGTTTGGCCAGGTCTATCTCCGCGGAATTGACCGCGAGAACGTCCTTGCACAGCGACCGCCCGGTGTCGGCCTCGAACTCCAGCATGGCGTCGGCTATCTTTCCCCCGGCGTTCCCGAACCCGATGACGGCGACGTGCATACACCGGGGTCCGTCGGTCCGTCTGTTAGCTATACCCCGGTTACCGGCTCCGGTAGCCGGTACGCTGAGCTTACTGTCCCGCCGGTGGCGGCCCGGAGGCTACTGCACCTGTGCGACGGCGCGGGCCTCGTTCAGCATCGTCGGCACCTCGACGGCTTCACCGGTCTCGCTGCTCTCGATGGCGGCGAAGACGATGGCCATCGAACGCAGGGTCGACGCCACGTCGGTCGGCATCGGCTCGCCGCCGCCGAGCCAGTCGCAGAACTGCTCGATGAGCCAAGCGTTGGTCCAGGTCGGCCGCTCGACGGGCGGGACGTGTTCGCCGTCGTCCCGGCCGGCGCTCTCCCCGGCCCGGTCGTCGTCGCGGCCGAACCGCTCGACCTCGCGGTTGTCCAGAATGACTGTCTCGTCGGCGCACTCGGCTCGGAACTGCTCGTGGCCCCAGCCGTTGAGCGTGGTCGCGTTGGCGTAGCTGCCCTCGTAGTGGGCGCGGGTGCCGTCGGCGAAGGTAAGCGTCACCAACCCCGTGCAGTCGCCCCGGTAGTCCGCCCCATCCGGGACCCAGGTGTCGGCGTACACCCGCTCGCAGGGGGCGTCGACGAGCGAGGCGAGCATGTCGAGGTGATGGACGGCGCCGTCGAGGAGGAGCATGTCCTCCATCTCGTGGACGTACGGCGAGTAGTGGCCCCGCTCGCGGACGTTCCCGGTAAAGCGGGCCGTCAGATAGTCCACGGGACTGGCCGCCTCGACGGCCCGCCGGAACGTCGTCTTGTCCTGGTCGAACCGGTGGGTCATCGTCAGCCCCATCTTCGCGCCGGCTTGTTCGACCGCTCTGGCGATGCGTACGGAGCCCGCCAGAGTGTCGGCGATGGGCTTCTCCGAGAGGATGTCCAGGCCGTGGGCAAGCGCCGTCTCGACGACCGGTTCGTGGGCCGCCGGCGGCGTGACGACCGAACAGAAGTCGGCGTCGCGCTCGGTCAGCGCCGTATCGAGGTCGGTGTAACAGCGGTCCGGTGACAGTCCGAGTTCGGTCCGGGCCAGTTCGTGTCGCCCCGGGTCGGTGTCGACCGCGGCGACGACCTCGAGTCGGCCCGCCTCGACGTTCGGGGGAATCGCCTCGGTGAGCCAGGTCCGCCCCTGCCCGCCGAGCCCGACGTGAACCATCCGATAAGTCATGCCTATCGATGCGTCCGGAAGCTTAAAGCTCGCACTATTGGCTTTTTGTCATGCATTACTGTTCCGGCAGCGCGCGCTCTCTCGCCCGTTCGCGGCCGCGCTACTGGCGAGTGGCGGCGCCCATATCGCCGTTTCACTCCGAGGTCGCTCGGTCGCGCGCGACGGCTCGCGGGTCGCCGCGCTACTCGGGGAACTGGACGTGGCGCTCCATTCCGTCCTCGGCGACGACGACCTCGCCGTCGAAGACCTCGCGCGCTTCGGCGCCGAGCTTGTCGGCCTGGCCGGCGTAGCGCGTGGAGATGTGGGTCAGCGCGAGCGTCCGGACGCCGGCGTCGCGGGCCACTTCGGCGGCCTCCTTCGCGGTCGAGTGGGCCGTCGCCTCGGCGCGCTCTCTCCGGTCCTCGGCGAAGGTGGCGTCGTGGACGAGCAGGTCCGCGCCCTCGCTCTCCGCGACGACGTTGTTCGTCGGGAGGGTGTCGCCGGTGTAGACCATGGTGCGGCCGGGGCGGGGCGGCCCGACGACCTCCTCGGGTTCGACGGTCCGGCCGTCGTGTTCGATGGCCTCGCCGCGGTGGAGCTTCGAGTACTTCGGTCCCGGCGGGATGCCCAGTTCCTCCTCGGCCCTCTCCCGGTCGAACTCGCCCTTGCGGTCGTCCTCGGCGAGAACGTAGCCGACCGACGCACAGCGGTGCTCGGTCGCGATGGCCCGGACCTCGTACTCGGGCCGGTCCAGGACGGTGTCGCCGGCGGAGACCTCGTTGATACGGACCGGATAGGAGGGGGTCGTCCCGTTGGCCTCGATGAGCTGTTTGACGTTGCCCCGAGTGCCCGCCGGCGTGTGAATAGCCACGGGCCGCTCGCGGTCGTTGAAGTCGAACGTCTGTAGCAGGCCCGGAATCCCGAGGACGTGGTCGCCGTGCAGATGCGTCACGAACAGGTGGTCGACGGCGAACCCGGTCCCGTAGTGCATCATCTGGCGCTGGGTGCCCTCGCCGCAGTCGAAGAGGAGGTAGTCGCCGTCGCGATTACAGAAGATACCGCTGGTGTTGCGCTGGGTCGTCGGGATGGCCCCGCTCGTCCCGAGAAACGTCACTCGCATACTGTCCGTTGTCGGCCGCCGCCGCCTAAACGCGTGTCGAAAGTCGGCCGACCGCGCTCGGACGGTCGACGTTGGAGAGTGGTTACTCGTCGGTTGGCTACGGCTTCTGTTCTAAACGGTCGGCTTAGTTTATGAATCCGCCTTCTGTCCCCTCGTTTGCATTACAAGATGAAACGGAACACGATACTCGCCGCCGTCGCCGTCGCGGTCGTGACAGCGGCCCTCACGGCACAGGCCGGCGCCGTAGCCGGTCCGGTAGCACAGCAGGAGACGCCGACAGCAAACGAGACGCCGACCGACGGGGAGATGACTCCAACGGACGAGACGCCGACTGATGGAGAGATGACCCCGGCGGACGAGACGCCGACCGACGGAGAGGTGACTCCGGAGAACGAGACGCCGACTGACGAGCCGACGACCCCGGAGAACGAGACGCCCACCGAGACGCCCGACGACGGTATCGGAATGGGCAACGAGACGAACGACACCGAGCAGCCGTCGCTGACCTTCGACGATCAGGAGACCAACGGGACGGCCGTCACCGTCACGAACGTGACGCTGAACCAGTCCGGCTACGTCGCCATCCACGACGGGAGCCTCGAAACGGGCCAGACCCTCGATAGCGTCATCGGCGTGTCGGATTACCTCCCTGCCGGGACCCACGACAACGTGACCGTCACGCTGTTTGACGTCCCCGGCGCGAACTACACGTCGGACGGCGTCCAGACGTCCGACGCGGTCGGCAACGAGTCGGCAAACGAGACGGAGCCGCAACTGCAAGGGACGCAGACGCTCACCGCGATGATCCACGTGGAGAGCACCCCGAGCGAGACGATGGACAACGGTACCCAGTCGACGGAAACGGAGACGACCACCGAAACGCCGGCTTCGGGAACGGAGACACCCACTGAGACGCCGGCTTCGGGAACGGACACGCCGACCGAGACGCCGGAGTCCGACAACCAGACGACGAGTACCGATAACGAGACGATGAGCACCGACAACCAGACGTTCGACTTCGTCGACACTGTCGGGCTGCTTGACCCGCCCGCGCTCGTCAACGACACGCCGGTCACGGACAACGCGACCGTCACTGTAAGCAACGAGACGGAGACCGGCAACGAGACGGAGACCGGCACCGAGACCGAAACAGAAACCGGCACTGAGACCGGTACCGAGACCGACACCGGGGACGGCCTGGGAACGCCGACCGAGACTGAAACCGGGGACGGTCTGGGAACGCCGACCGAGACTGAAACCGGGGACGGTCTGGGAACGCCGACCGAGACCGAACCGGCTCCAGCCGACAGCACGGAGACAGCAACCGACGGCCTGTGAGCCGGTAATCGGACACCCCGTCCGTCGGTATCCGGTCCGAACCAATCGGCCCCATCCTATTCTCTTCGCGGTCGGTCCGCCAGCGGCCACGCGCTGACTGGCGCCGCGTACGACAACCCTGGTACACGTTCACATTTTTAATGCTGGCTGTCGTAGCCGCTCCCATGAAGTTCGTCATCGTCGGCTACGGTCGCGTCGGGACCCGGACGGCACACATTCTCCAGAGCGAGGGTCACGAGGTCGTTATCGTCGAGCGGTCCCGGGAGAAAGTCGACCGGGCGACAGCCGCCGGCTTCGAGGTAATCACCGGCGACGGGAGCGAGGAGTCGACGCTGGAGGCGGCGGGCATCGACGAGGCCGACGCCATCGGCGCGCTCACGGGCGACCTGAACACCAACTTCAGCGCCTGCATGATCGGCAAGGAACACGGCTGTCGCACCGTGTTGCGCATCGACGCCGACTACCGCGAGGAGATATACGACAAGTACGCCGCCGACGTCGACGATATCATCTACCCCGAGCGGCTCGGCGCCGCCGGCGCCAAGACCGCGCTGCTGGGCGGGGACTTCAACGTCCTCGCGGACCTGACCGAGCGGCTCTCTATCGCCTCCGTCGACGTTCCCGAGGGGTCGTCGGTCATCGGCAAGCGCGTCGTCGAGGTCTCCCTGCCCGGCGACGCCCACATCTACGCGCACGGCCGCGCCCACGAGTCGATGACGATTCCGCTGCCGCGGACCACCATCGAGGCCGGCGACAGTCTGGCCGTGATGACGAGCCACGACGGCATCGACGAGGTGCGGTCGGCGCTCAAGGCCGAAGCCTGACCCGACACCGACTCCGGCGGTGGGAGCGACTGCCGGGAGAGGCGTCTCAGAAGGGGTGGAAGTATCCGGGCGCGTGACAGGAGGATGGGACGTGCTACAGACGTAGCGAACGTAGCTGCCAGTGCGCGCCCGTATCCGGGGCGAGGGAGCGATTCGACATAAACTCCCGTCAGACGGACGGCAGACGGCACGGCTTTTTGTCCGCGTTCCCTACGCCGGCCATGGACTGGGCAGCCCTGTTCGAGCGCGCCAGCGACCACGAGACGACCGTCGAGACCGTCCGGGAGACGCTCGGGCGGCGGCGCGCGGAGGCCGAGGATGGGTGAGAACACCCCCGCCCGCGTCGTCGCCGACGCCGACGTCCTCGCGGCGGACCTGCTGTGTGGCGGCGCGGCCCGGGCGGCCCTGGACCACGTCCGGCGCCATTCCTGGGTCGCGCTCGTGGCCAGCGACGTCCTCCTCGACGACGCCGAAGCGGTCGTCGCCGAGCTGGCAGATTCGGACCTCGCGGCCGACTGGCGCGAGCGAATCGAACGCGAGCGCGAGCCGGTCGACCATCCCGAGGGGGACCATCCGGCGCTGGCCTCGGCCTACCGGGGCGAGGCCGGCCACGTGCTCAGCTACGACGAGGAGCTGCGGAGCGCGAAGACGGGGCTGGCGCTCAACGAGCACATGCAGGTCAGCGTTCGCACGCCCGACGCCTTCGCCGCCCTGTTCGACGCCGAAGCGCTGTACGAACTGGTCGAGGGGGGCGCGTATCCGGGGCCGGACCGGGACCCGCGGGCCTAGTCGTCCGCGCTGGGCGCGAACACTTCGGTGGTCTGGCCGGTGTCGGTGTGGGCCGCCGTCACGTCGAACTGCTGGAGCAGGTCCCGGAGGTCGTCGGTTCGCTCGGCCACCGACTGGACCTCGCCGGTCACCTCGGAGATGGTCGCGGTCTGTTCCTCCGTCGCGGCGGCGACGGACTCGGCCTCCCGTTTCGTCTGCTCGCTGACTTCCGCCACCTCGTCGACGGCGGCGACCACGTCCTGGGTCGTCTCGGCCTGTTCGGCCGTCGCGTCCGATATCTCCTGGATGGCGTCGTTGACCTCGCCGAGCACGTCGACGATGTCCTCGAAGTCCCGCAGCGTCGCCTCGATGCTGTCGGTGCTGTCGGCCACGCGCTCGTTCGTCTCCTCGACGTCCGCGACCGTCGCGCCGGCGCTCTCCTGGACCGACTCGATACGCTCGGAGATTTCCCCGGCGGCGTCCCGGGTCTCCTCCGCGAGGGATTTGACCTCGTCGGCCACGACGGCGAAGCCGTCGCCGTCGGCGTCAGCGCGGGCGGCCTCGATTGAGGCGTTCAGCGCCAGCATGTTCGTCTGTTCGGCCACCTCGGTGATGAGGTCGACAACCTCGTCTATCTCGGCTATCTCGTCGACCAGCCCCTCGACGGCGTCGGCAATCTCGTCGATGCGGGTCGTCATCAGTTCCAGTTCGTCGATAGCCGCGGCGGCCTCGGCCCGCCCGTCACGGCCCCGTTCGGCGGCCCGCTCGGCGGTCTCGGCGGCGTCGGTGGCCGTCGCCGCAATCTCCTCGACGGTGGCCGACAGCGTGTTCATATCGCCCGCCACGGCGCCGTGGCGGTCGGCCTGCTGGCTCGCGTCCGCGGAGATGTCCTGGACCGAACGCGCTATCTCGTCGCTCGCGCGGTCGATTTCGGCGACGCTCTCGGTGACGCGGTCGCTGGACTCCGCCACGTCGTCCGCGAAGGTCGCCACCTCGCCGATGGTGTCCGACAGCGTCTCCAGCAGGTCGTTGTAGTCAGTGACGACCTGCTGGAACTGGTCGTCGACGCCCTCGAACTCCGCGTCGATAGTCGCCGTGAGGTCCCCGCCTTTGGCCTGCTCGGCGGCGTCGCCGAAGGCCGTGACGAGCTCCGAGAGCGCCGCCGACCGCTCCTCTAAGTCGGCGGTCATCTCCTGCAGTTCCGTGGTGTAGGACTCCATGTTGGTCGCCATCCGGTCCAGCGACTCCCCGAAGGTGCCGGGCACGTCCTTGTCGAGCACCGGGTCGTCGAACTCCTGGGCGGCCAGGGCGTCGGCCTGTCGGGCCACCGTCGCGAGCGTGGTCTGCATCGCCCCGAAGGAGGCGAGCAGGCTCGCCACCTCGTCATCACGCTCGCTGTCGGGGATGTCGACGTCGACCTCCCCGGCCGCGATGCGGTCGGCCCGCTCCGAGAGGGTGACGATGGGGTCGACCATGTCCTCGCGCGTGATGAACACTGTATTGGCAAAGGCCACAGTCGCACCGGCCAACAACAACCCGATGAGAGCGAACTTGGTGATACCGCTGAACAGGACGGCCACGACGGCGAGGCCGACGGAGGCGCCGAACTGGAGGCCGACAGCCGCCAGCACTTTCCGCTCGATGGACCCCGAGACGTGGAGGAGGTCAAGCGACTGGCGTATCAGCCCCTTGTACTGTTCGACGACGGGTCGTGTCATGCGCCCTAGTTCAACACCGCCCTACTTCAACCACACCTGTGATTATCGCTATCTGAAAACAACTGGGACGTCCGTTCCGGCGTCCCGCCCGGTAGCTGGGCGTCGATATCAGCCCTGAGAGCTACCGGTCGCTGTTGACCCACGCCGCGACGCGGCGGACGACGGGGCGGGGCGCGATTCGGCCCAGGAGGTCGACGGCCCGCATCGCCCGGCTCGGGACGACGACCGTCTCGCCGGCCACCAGCCCCTCGTAGGCGGCTTCGGCGACGGCGTCCGGGGTCGTCGAGAGCACCGCCCCGACCGCCGAGTCGCCCATGCCGGCGCGGCCCTGAAACTCCGTGTCGACCGGGCCAGGACAGACCAGCGTCACGGCCACGTCGCCACGCAGCTCCTCGGCGATGGCTTCGGTGAAGCTGTTGACGTAGGCCTTGCTCGCGTAGTAGGTCGACAGGCCCGGTCCGGGCTGGAACCCGGCCACCGAGCCCACGTTCAGGACGCGCCCGCCCCCCGTGAGCTCGTCCAGGAACAGCCTGGTGAGCTCCACCGGCAGGACGACGTTGAGACGGAGCTGGGTCCGCTCGGCGTCGAGGTCGCTGTCGGCGAAGGGGCCGTACGTCCCGACGCCAACGTTGTTGACGAGGATATCGATGTCGAGCCCGCGCGCCGCGACCTCGTCGTAGAGGTCCATCGCCGCCGTCGCGGTATCCAGGTCCATGGCGATTGGAGTCGCTGTCACGCCACCGGTCTCTAGCTCGTCGGCGAGCGCCCGGAGCCGCTCCTCGCGACGGGCCACGAGCACCACGTCGTGACCGTGAGCCGCGAACTCGCGGGCCAGCGCCGCGCCGATGCCAGCCGAGGCGCCCGTGACGAGCGCGGTCCCGGGCCGGCTCATCGCCCCGTCGCCCCCCGAACGCGTCGCCGGGGTTGCAACAGCGTCACGTCACGTCGCCGCCGTAACCGCCGACAGGCGTCTCCGGGAGCGTCGGCCTCGCTCATCGCTCGGCGTACCACTCACCGCGTGTTCGCGGTTCGGGTTGCAACGCTTTCGCTTCGCTCCGCCGTTGCAACTTCCGAAAGGCGCTGGCGCGCCTTTCGACGCATGCCTCGCTCATCGCTCGGCATGCCACTCCGCGAACTGCGCCAGCGCCCGCCCGCGGTGGGAGACGGCGTTTTTCTCGTCGGTGCTCATCTCCGCGAACGTGGTGCCGTCGTGCTCGAAGATGGGGTCGTAGCCGAAGCCGCCCTCGCCTCGGGGGGCGACGATTTCCCCGGGCACCCGGCCCTCGAACAGCTTGACCGGCAGCGCGTCCTCGCCGCCCGCCACCTGGTCGTCGGTCGTCGCGCCGCCGCGCTCGTCGGCGCCGAGGTCCTGGCCCCGCCGGCCCTCGCGGTCCACCGGCTCCGGGGTCGCCGCGAACGCCTCGCCGTCGCAGTAGGCGATGACGGTTTTGAACGCCGCGCCGTGGTCGTCCTCGGGCTCGGTCAGCCGCCAGACGCGCTCGATGCCGACCCTGTCCTCGACGTACGAGGAGTAGGGCCCCGGAAAGCCGTCGAAGGCGTCGATGAACAGGCCCGCGTCGTCGACGATGACCGGGCCGTCGGCCGCCCGGTAGGCCTCGCGGGCGCCGTGGGCCGCCACCGCGCCGAGGTCGTCGGCCTGTACCTCGGGGTAGTCGAAGTCGAACTGGACCACCTCGTCGTCCAGGTAGGCCGTCGCCTCCCGGACCTTCCCGGGGTTGGTCGTCACGAAGTTGAGCATACCGCTACACGAGCGGGCAGCCCCAAAAGAGGCGTCGAAACCGCGCGCCCGGCTTCGGCTGTACCGCCGACGGGGACCGTCAGTCGACGACGACTTCGACCGGCTCGTCGGCCTCCTCGCCCCCGAACTCCTCGCCCTCGCCCCGGCGCTCCTGATACAGCATCGCGCCGGCGACCCCCAGCACGATCCACGCGCGCCAGTTCGCCAGGTTCAGCGTGTAGCCGATGCCGAACGGCTTCTCGACCAGCATCCCGTCGCCGGGCTGCCAGTACGAGGAGACGAGCCGCTTCAGGCTGGGCCGTTCGAAGTTGTACGGGACGCCGAACAGTTCCCCTGACTGGGGTTTGTCTACCATATCTGTCCGTACTCGCGGGTAGACTAAATTCCTTCCCCCCGACCTTTTTCATCGTCGGGTGTCCTCGGGCCGCTTCGCGTCCCTGCGGGCACCGCTCCTCGAAAAACGTCGACGAAAAAGGCGCGAATCGCCACACCGTGGCGATTCGCGTGAACCGGCGGTCTGTGGCCGCCGGATGCTCCCTCACACGCTTGTTCGCTTCGCGCCGGCGGCACCCTGCCTTTCCCCGGGTCGGCCGCAATCACGGCCGGCCACCGCACCGCTACTCCACAGACGTGAGATAGACGGCGGCGACGGCCAGCCCGATGCCCGCGGCTTTCCGGGCCGTGAGCGGTTCGTCGAGAAAGGCGATGCCGAGGATAGAGCTGGTGGCGATGAACATCCCGAAGATGGGGACGACGACGCTGATGGGACCGGCCGCGAGCGCCCGGTAGTACGAGACGATACCGACGGTGAGGGCGATACCGGCACCGTAGGCGTAGACGGCCCGCTCGTGGGTGAGATAGGGCGTCACCGACACGTCGGCGGTGAGGATGATGCCGACGGCCGCGACGACGAGAATCCCGTTGGAGATGAGGACGACCACGTCGCTCGGGATGTCCACGGTCGCGAGTTTCACCAGCGGCGGGACCGCCGTGTAGCCAAGCAGTGCGATAACGGCCCAGACGAGATAGCGCATCCGGCGCGGCTACGGCGGCGAGAAAGGTGTGCGTTCGGGTTTGCTACTGGTACCGGCCGCGGCCCTCGATGTCGGCCAGGCTGTCGAAGACGGCGTCGGCGTGGCCCGACACGGCCCGGTAGGCCCCACAGGCCGCCTCGAACAGCGCCTCGGGGTCGTCAGCGGTGCCGGCCAGCGACTGGGCCAGCACGTGGAGGTCCATCGCGTGGTCTTCCGGTTCGTCGGTGTAGTAGCCCAGCCCGAAGTCGATGAGGAAGACGGACCGCTCGCGGGTCGCTTCGCTCTCCGCTCGCCCGTTCCGCGTCGCATCGTCGGGCGCGACGCGGACGTTCCGCGTCGTCGGGTCCCCGTGGACGAAGCCGGCGTCGTGGATGCGCGCGAGGTGCCCGCCGACGGTCCCCACGGTGTCGGCGTTGAGTCGCTCCCGGAGGTCGGCCTCGCCGACGCGCTGGAAGACGATGCGGGCCTCGGCGGGGTCCACGTCCAGCACCAGCGGCGTCGGGACGCCGTGCTTGCGGGCCTCGCTCGTCAGCCGGACCTCCTGGCGCGTGCGTTCGGTCCGCAGCCGCTCGTCGAGGGCCGGATGGCGGTAGCTCCGCGGGGTGCGCGCCTTGACGACGCGGTCGGCCTCGACGGTGACCGTCGCTTCGGCGCCCTGGACCTCGGTCTCGCCCCGGTCGCGCCGGTCCACGCTCTCGTCGGGACCGCGCCACGTGACCGGGACCTCGTCCGGCCGGAAGTTCGAGTCGATGGCCGAGGCCTCGATGGCGACGGTGTCGCCGGCGGCGTACATCTTCGCGCCCAGCATCGCTATCATCCCGGCGTTGTCCCGCAGAAAGCGGTTCTCGGGGGCGTAAAACGACGCACCGCGCTGGTCGCACATCTCGCCGAGCATCCCCTGGAGCCGTTCGTTCTGGCCGACGCCCCCGCCAAGGACCAGTTCGTCGGCGCCGGTCAGCGACAGCGCCCGCTCGGAGACCTCCGTCAGCATGCCGAAGACGGTCTCCTCCAGCCCCCGACAGACGTCGTCCACGGGCACGCCGTCGTCGACGGCCTGCTTGGCCGCGCTCATGACCCCCGAAAACGAGAAGTCCATCCCCTTGACGACGTAGGGCAGGGGGTGGTACTCGCCCTCGCGGGCGTGCTGTTCGACCTTCGGCCCGCCGGGGTGTTGCCAGCCGATATGCCGGGTGAACTTGTCGATGGCGTTGCCCGCGCCGGTGTCCATCGTCTCCCCCAGCACCCGGTAGCGGCCGTTCCGGTAGCCCAGCACGTGGGCGTTCGCGCCGGAGGCGTTCAGACAGACGGGCGAGTCAAAGCCCGAGCGGTGGCGGCCGACCTCCAGGTGGGCGACCATGTGGTTGACGCCGACGAGTGGCACGTCGAACCGCTGGGCGACCGCGCGGGCGGCGGTGGCGACGATGCGCAGACAGGGGCCCAGCCCGGGGCCACGGGAGAACGCGACCGCGTCGAACGGCGGGTCGCCGTCCTCGCCGGCGCGCTCCCGGGCGTGGTCGATAGCCGTCTCGACGACCCGCGGAATCGCCTCGCCCATGTGTTCGGCGGCCTCGCGCGGGTGAATGCCGCCGCTGTCGGGCTGGTAGGCGTCGGTCTCGATGAAGACGTGGTCGTCGCTGGTACTCGGCAGGCCGTCAGATTCGAAGACGCCGTCGGAACTGGCGTTCTGCCGGGCGTTCGAAACCGCCACGCTGTCGGTTTCGAAGACTGCAGCGCTAGCTGCCCACGCGGTGCCTTCGATACCGAGAATCCGCATCGCGCCCTACTTCCACTCGGTGTAGCCGCACTTCCCGCAGTGCTGGCGGTCGTCGTGGTCGGCGAGCACCGTGTCGCCACAGCGCGGACAGAGGTCCTTCGTCAGCTCGCCGTCGTCGTAGTAATCGGAGCGGGGCATCTATGCTTCCTCCGCCTCTTCCTCGCCGTCGGCGACGATCTTGTTGCGCTCGAGCATGTGGTCCTGCTCGACGTCGCGGGCGTACTCCGGGCTGTCGTAGACCTTCGCGTAGCCGACCGTCTTTCGCATCCCGAACTTCGTGTCGAGCTTGTGGATGACGACCTCTTCGGCGTCCTTGTTCAGGGTCGCGGCCAGCGAATCACGCACGGAGAGCCGGGACGGCGTGGCCTCGTCGTGGACGACCTCGAAGCGGACGTCCGTTCTGTGCAACATGGGATTTTCGTCTTCCTCGATGATGTCGATTTCCATGGTTCGTTGTCCATAGATTCCCGCCGTAGCGCCTAAAAGGATTTCGAAGCCGCCATTCGCGGTCTCGCGGGCCGCGACCCCACGGTCGGCGCCCAGCGCCGCGCCGCCGGCCGAACTGAACGCATAAGTGTCGGTTGTGCGAATCAACCGTCGAGGGGTTCCCTATCTACTCGCGAGACCACTTCGTCATCTCCGTCGCCGTCGGCCTGGTCGCCGGCCTGTACGCCGGGGTGGACCTGCTGACGGGGCTTGGCTGGGTCGCGTTCGCCGCCGTCGTCGGCGTCGGCATCGACTTCGACCACTTCCTGGTCGCCTGGTACAACACGGGCGAGCCGCGGGCGATTCGCTACTGCCTCCGGCATCCCCGTGCGGTGTTTACCGACCAGGCGGCGATATTCCACGAGTACGAACTCGGCAAGCTCGACCGCCTGCTCAGTCACGTGCTCATCGGCGGGCCGCTGGTCGCCGCGCTCTGGGTGCTCGCCCCGCCGCTCGCGCTGCTGGCGGCCGCGACGCTGTACGCACACGTCGTGGCTGACCTCGCCCAGGACATCCGGGACGTGCGGGAGACGAACGCCCCGCTCGGCTGATAAGGGCAGTCAGAGCTGGCCGATATCCGCGAGCAGCCGCGAGAGGTGAATCCGCTCGTTGGCGGCTTCGGTCAGCGCCATGTCGGTCTCGCCCGCGAGCTCGTGGACCGTCGCCAGCCGCTGGCCGGAGTACCGCGAGCGGGCCACGTCCAGAATCTCCTCGATGACGTCGTCGGCGCCGTACCCCTCGTCGACGAGCAGGTCGTCAAGCTCCGAGCGGGCGTCGGTAAAGCGGCCCTCCTCGGCGGCCTCGACCATCGACTCCACGGCGTCGTCGGCCTCCAGCCCCTGGAGGGTCTCGTAGGCCGTCTCCATGGTCACTGCGCCGGTCTCCTCGTAGGTGGTCTGGGCGGCCAGCACCGCCGTCCGGAGGTCGCCCTCCGCGTAGCCGGCGACGTACTCCAGCCCGTCCTCGTCGTAGTCGGCCCCCTCGGCGGCCACGATGTCGGAGAGGACGCCGACGGTCTCGTCGTGGGTCGGCGCCCGCATCACGACCGGGAAACACCGCGAGCGAATCGGCGGGATGAGCGCCGACGGCTGGCGCGTGGCGATGACGAACTGCGTCGCCTCGTAGTACTGCTCCATCACCCGGCGCAGCGCCTGCTGGAAGTCCTCGCGCATCCCCTCGGCGTTGTCCAGCAGGATGGTCTTGTACGTCCCCGACATCGGCGAGTAGCTGGCCGACTCCTTCAGAACGTGGTTGATGAGGTCGGCCTTCGAGGACGTCCGGCGGCGCTTGCTGTCGATAAAGGACGAGAATCGGGGGTCGTTGGCGACCTCCTTTTTCGTCATGTCGAACACGTCGGCGACGTTGAGTTCGGTGAAGTCGGCGTCCGGGTTGTCGTGGACCTCGCGGGCGTAGGCCCGCACGGCGGCGGTCTTGCCCGCCCCCTTCGGCCCGTGGACCAGCAGGTTCATCGGCTCCTCGATGGCCCCCTGCAGGTGGTCGCGGGCCGCCGACTGGGGAACGTCTTCGAGTGCCGGCGCGTGCGTCTCGGTCCACAGCGGCGCGTCCATCTGTCGTCCGGGCGTAGGCGAGGGGCCGACAAGTATCCCCCGCTTCCCCGCGTCCCGGCTACTCCCCGCTCACCGGTCTATCGGCCCGGTGCTCGCTGATAATCTGGTCGACCATCTCGGCCTTCTGTTCCTGTCGGCGCTCCTCGGCCCGGTCGTGCCAGTCGTCGATGGCCTCCTCGACGGCCTCCTCGCGGGCGATGGCGAGCTCGTCGACCTCCTGGACGGGGACCATCTCGGCGGGGGCGACGGGTATCTCGTGGTCGAACAGCACCTCGTCGGCGGCGTCGGAGAGGGTCTCGTTGCGAAGCACCAGCCGCGGCTCGACCTCGGCCAGCCGCTGGGCCGTCGACCGGCCCGCGCCGGAGGCGTCCCGGAACATGACGATGTCGCCCGCCGCGAGCCCGAACTGCTCGTCGGCCTCGTCGATGGCGTCGCGGGTGAACTGCTCGACGACCTTCACCGGGACCAGCCCCTCCTCGTGTTCGGAGACGTCGGCGAAGTTCGAGTGGTCGAGCTTCCAGAGCTCCTTGAGCCGTTCCAGCTTCTCGGAGAGGGCCTCGCGTTTCTCTTTCTCCGTCTCGACCTCGCGTTCGAGGGCGTCGTTGCGCCGCTCCAGACGGGTGACCTCGCGGTCCTTGCGGACCTCGCGGCGGCCCTCCTGTCTGGCTTTCTCCAGTTGCTTGTCCTTCTCTTCGAGCTGTTCGTCCTTCCGCCGGATGGTCCCCTTGAGCTCCTCGACGTGGTCCTCCAGCCGGTCGATGCGGGCCTCCAGTCGTTTGATTTCCTTCTCGTCGGCGGTGAGTTCCCGGGGCTGGTGGCTGGCGGCCTCCTCATCGGGCTCGTCCTCGCCCTCGATGTCCCGGAGGACGCTCTCGACCGACTCCTCCCCGGCGACGACGCGGGCGACGACTGGGCCGACCTCGTGGCGCGGGGGGACCTTCTCGGCGACCCGCTCGAACTGGCTCTCGTGGTGGTCGAAGGCGTAGAGGGCGGCGGCCATCGCGTCACGTTCGTGGTCGTTGTCGTACCCCTCGTGGCGGGTGCGGTGTTTCTTCTCGTCGACCGGGAGGTCGCGCTCTGGCGCCCACCCCGCCGCGTCGAACGAGCGGCGGAACTTCTCGACGGTCTCGGGCATCGGCTGGACGTCGGCGGCGACGACGACGGGCCGGCCCCGCTCGATTATCCACTCGATGACGGCGGCCTGGTCGCTCGTGCGGGAGGAGTAGACGTCAAGCACCTCGCCGTCCAGGCCGACGATGGCGACCGCCGTCGTGGTGCCGGGGTCGACGCCGACGACGACGTGGTCCCGGCGTTTCGCCAGCGGGCGAAACTCGATGCCGTCCCGCCGGACGCGCTCGATTTCGATGCGGGTGTCGCCCGACCGGTGCGTCGAGACCGGGATGTCCCCCGGTCGGGCTTTCACGCGAAAGACCGCGTTCGAGAAGCCGCCGTACTTCTCGGTCACGTCCCGCTCGTACTCCAGCCCCGCGGCGTCGAGTTCGGACTCGACCTCGCGGGCCTGGCTCTTGACCGCGCCGTGGATTCGGCGCGTGTAGCGGTCCTCGGACCAGCCCCCCTTCCCGGTCGAGCGGCCCCGCGAGACCTTCACCTCCGTCGTGTCGGTAAAGGCGGACACCTCCTGGCCGACGTTGGCGGCGGCGAGCCTGGCGGCGGCTTCGGCCTCCTGCATCGGCTCCTTGCCGTACGGGACGCCGTGGCGCTTGGCCACCCGCGAGAGCGGTTCGGGCCGCTCGTCGCCGGTGACCTGCACCAGTTTCGTCTCATCGGGCAGCGACCCCAGGAAGTGGACCAGCCGGTCCTTGTCGGCGGCCAGTTCGTACATGTTGTCCGTCGCCACGATGGCGGGCGCCTCGCTCTCGATTCGCCGCCGGAGCTTCCGCCGCGAGACGACGTCCCGCTCTAGCTCGTCGCCGTCGAAGACCACCAGCGCGTAGGAGGGCGCGTCACCGCGGACGTCGCCGCTCTGGATGTCCACCCCGAAGACGACGGCGTCGAGCGCTGCCGTGCGATTCACGGCCCTCGCTAGGGGATGCGTGCTAATAAATGTCGTTCCGCGTCCGGGAACTGCGTACGGTTTTTCGAGGATGAGGCAACACAGCCTGAAAGCCCGCTGGCTAAACTTGGGAGCTTTCTGGATGTTGGCGACAGCCACTGTCCCAACTCACGGGTCGCCGACAGAGACGAAAGATGGATTTACCGAACCGGGTTCTCGGGACCGCGGCCGAGGAACTCCGAGAGGAACGCGTGGACGGTCTGAGCGTCGTAGCTGTCCATGTACATGCGGTTGCGCCACGCCGTCAGGACGAAGTCGGACTCGGCGCTCTCGTTTTCGTTCGGGACGACGATGACGCTGCGCCAGGTCCCGGTGTGGGTGCTGGCGAACTCCTGGAGGCTGTTGCGGGCCGATTCGTTCATCGCGCTCTCGTCGTAGTAGATGACGACGGCACCGTGTTCCAGCGCGTGGACGATGTTACCCGCGGGCTGGGACTCCTCGTAGAACCCCCCCTCCGTCGGCGTGTTGTAGTGGGGCCCAGACAGGGGCGGGGACTGTTCGTAGTCGACGTCCCGGCTCTCCGGGACGTGCTGGGTCCCCTCGCTGGGGAACTGCTCGACCGCCGAGAGCCGCTCGCTGTCGCCGGAGTCGTCGAGTGCCGCGGCCTCGATACCGTCGCCACCGCCGCCGCCGCTCAACTGCGTGACATAGACGACGGCGCCGAGTGCGATGACGGCCCCGACGACGCCCGCCACCACAGCGAGCGAGACGCCGCCGTCGTCGTCGCTCGCGCGGCCCTCGACGCGCCGCCGGTCGATAGCGCCGAGTTCCCCTCCGTGCTCGTCGGCGAGGTGGTCCAGATACGCGTCCTCGCCGTCGAACGACGCCTCACAGTACTCGCAGTCAACCATTGGCCCGACCGTATGCGGCGGGAGGGTTTGAACGTATTGCTACGAGAACTCCGCCGTCTCGACCAGGTCGGCAAAGGCCGCCCGCTCGCGCTCGTCGCCGGTCGCCTGGTCGGTGTCGTCCCGGAGCCGACGTTTCAGCGTCCGGAGCGCGTCGTGGTCGACCGCGGCCAGCTCGTCGGCCACGGCGCGGGGGTCGTCGGTGACCCGCGAGACGAGCCCCATCCGCAGCGCCGCCTCGGCGCCGACGGTCCGACCCGACAGCGCGAGGTCCATCGCCTCGCCCTCGCCGACGACGCGGGGGAGCCGCGTCGTCCCGCCCCACGCGCCGAACAGCCCCAGTTTCACCCCGGTCTCGGCGAACGTCGCCCCGGGCGTGGCGACCCGCAGGTCACAGGCCAGGGCCAGCTCGACGCCGCCGCCCCTGGCCGCCCCGTCGATACCGGCGACGACGGCGCCGTCGTAGGCCGCCAGTTCGTTCGCGACCCGCTGGCCCAGCGCGGCGAAGTCGGCCGCCGCGTCGTCGTCGAGGTCCCGCACCACCTCCAGGTCCGCGCCGGCACAGAACGCCCTCCCCTCGCCGTGGAGATAGAGGACCGGTTCGCTCGCCTCGGCCACGGCGTCCGACAGTGCAGACAGGGCGTCCCTGTCGAGCGCGTTGCGCCGCGCCGGCCGCGACAGCGTCAGCACGCGCACGTCTCCCTCGGCCGTTGTCCGGACCATGCCCCTGCTTGCTGGTGGTGTTTCCAAAGGTCTTTGCCCTTGCCTCCGCTAGAGCGCGCCAATGGAGGAAGTGGCGGCGGTCCGTCGAGCCGCGCTGGCAGGCGTCGACGACATCGAGCCCGAGCGGCTCCACGACCGCCTCGCCGCCCGGCTGGACGACGCTTCGTTCGCGCCGGGCGTGTTGACCCTCGTCGCCGAGGCGGCCGCTCGCGATCAGGCGGTCGACGACAGCGACGCGGACCGCGCCGCCGGCGTCCAGCTCATCTACGAGGGGCTCGCGCTGACCCGCCGGCTCGCCCACGACGACCCCTGGACCACCGGCGACCGCGACGCCGCCGACCTGGACATCCTCATCGCCGACATCCTCGTCTCCCGGGGGTTCTATCTGCTGGCCCGCACCGGAGCCGCCGAGGCCGCCGTCGACGTGGTCCGGGAGTTCGGCAAGGACCAGACCGAACTCCGGGCGACCGGCAACGACGACCTCGACGGCAACCTGGAGGCGGACATCTGCGAACTCGCCGTCGTCGCCGGCGTCACCGCCGCCGGCCACGAGCCGACGGCGGCGCTGCGCGCGGTCGGTCCCGACCTGGCGAGCGACGGGCTTCCCGCGGTCGACACCCTGCTGAGCGGCGAGGTCGCCGACCGGCTGACCGGTCACGACAGTCAGGCCGCCGCCGACCACTGATTCTCGGTCGGAATCGAAACGCCTAAAGACAACTGCCGGATACAGATGAGTGCGTGCCTGGGTAGCTTAGCGGTAAAGCGCGTCCTTGGTAAGGACGAGACCCCGGATTCAAATTCCGGCCTAGGCTTTTGCCGACTACACTTCTGCGAGGCGCTCCGTCGCCGAGCGACTGCTGTGGTCGACAAACCGGCAGCGGGATTTGAATCCCTGGAAGTCACAGCCCGCGCGGTCGAGCGTCACGAGACGAGCAGGAATGTCTTCCTCCGGGTTCAAATTCCGGCCTATGCTTTCTCGGAACAACCGACTCAGAGCATCTGCGACCGGTCCGGGGTGCGTGGAATTTCGGCTTGGGCTCGTTCTACACACCAACTGCGAGCGGCGTGGGCACCGTTAACGACAAACCGGCCCAACAGTGGGCCGGCCACGACGGGGCCGTCAGACGCCCCAGGAGATACGGTCCCAGACCCGTTCGTACCCGTAGTACGTCCCTGTCTTGACGACGTTCGCCACGAGACCGATGCTCAGTGCCTGGCCGGTGTCGCCAGTGACGGACAGCGCGACTAGGACGGTGATGACGATCATAAGCGTCCGGTACAGTAACGTCTTGACCAGCGCACGGGACACCCGCTGGTGTGGTGACCGCGTCAGAAGGCCGGCCAGGGCCGCTCGAATTGACGCGAGAGGCGACACTGTCTATGCGGACGGGCGCCAGTCATGAAATAGTTCCGCGCCCGTGCATTCGCGACGCGCTCACTCCCGGCTCGGTTCCTCGGCGAGGGCCTTCTCGCGGAGCCTCTTGCACTTCTCGCCCCCGACCTGGAGGTCCGGGACCGGAGTCGGCTTGCCGTCCTCGACGGCGACGAACGTGGCGTAGGCCGAGGTGGTGGACTCGGTCTCGCCGGTGTGGGGGTTCTCGGCGCTGACGTCGATGCGCACGCGGACGCTCGTCCGGCCCGTCTCGTAGGCGTAGGACTCGACGAGAGCGTTGTCGCCGATGGGGATGGGGCGCTCGAAGTCGACGCTCGACATCTGGGCGGTGACACAGGACTCCTCGGCGGCCCGCATCGCGGACATCGCGCCGATTTCGTCCATCCACTTCATCACGATGCCCCCGTGGGCGCTGTTGTAGTTGTTGGCGTGGGTGGGCTGGACGCGCTCGCGGTTGACGATGTGCGTATCGGCAATCTTGGGCATGGGCCCGCGTAGACGGGCCGGAGGTAAAAACGGGGCGTCGTCGGGCTACTGCTGTTGGCCCGGGTTGCCTTCCTCGAAGGGCTGGACGACGACGAAGCCGTCGGGGTTGGTGAACTCGAGCTGGTACTGCTCGCCGGAGGACTGACCGACCATGTCCGAGAGGCTGCGGTTGACGCTGCTGGAGGGGGAGTTGTCGGCGCTCCAGGCCACCGTCGCCTGCGGGTCCGTCTTGACCGGCGGGGTGAGCACGAGCGGACTCCCGTGGGTCGTGATGGCGATGTGGCCCGGCCCTTCGAGGAAGACGTTCGTCAGGCCGCCCGCGGAGGCCCCCGAGAGGCTCCCGATGGTCGAGATGCTGTAGTCGACGCTCGACTCGAAGGCGAGGACGTCGTTGCCGTTGACCGAGATGGACTCGTCGGCGTCGAGGTCCATTATCTGTATCTCCTTGGCGTCGTCGGCGACGTAGAGGTGGCCGGTCCCCTCGACCTCCATCACGGGGGTCCCCTCGCTGGTCGCCTTCGACTTGATGAACCCCGTGAGACCGCCCTCGGCGTTCGAACTGCCGGTAAAGGAGAGGTCCCCCTCGTAGGCGACCATCGAGCCGGCCTTGGCCGTGACAGTCCCGTCGACGGCGATGTCGAGGAGCTTGCTGTTCTCTAGCTGGAAGGTGTCGCCACCCTCCTCCGGTCCGTTATCGGTGATGAACTGGTCGATATCCATGTGTATTTCGGCCAAACGGTCGGCCGCTACCGCCGCGTTCGTCGGGGGAGTATGAAACTTTTGTCCCGCTGTCCGGTACATTTACTCTCCGACGTGGGAAAAATACCCCCTCAAAATGGCAGCGGGAACGGGACCGAGCCCCGCGAGTACCCCTCGACCCGGCCGTCGGGCCGGTAGCGGAAGACGACGAGCGGCTCGTAGCCGACGCTCGGCTTTTCGGCGTGGACCCGCCGCCACTCGTCGTCGCGGAAGGAGGTGCAGTCGACGGCGAGGACGGCGCCGGGGTGGGCCGCCAGCTGGTCGCGGGTCTTGGCGTCGCCGGAGGCCTTCAGCGCGCCGATGGCGGTGTCTATCTGGCGGCGGCTCGGCGGCCGCGGCCGCGTCACCTCGACGAGGGTGTCGTCGACGCGGAAGTCGACGGAGTGGCCCGAGTCCAGTTCGACCTCGGGGACGATGTCGTTGCCCGCGTCGACGAGCAGCTTCGCGGCGTTGAACTCGCCCATCGTCGCCCGCATCCGCGAGAGGTCAAAGCCCTCGCTGGTCCCCAGTTTGCTGGCCATCGTGTAGCGGTAGTCGTCCAGCACGCCGGTCGCGAGGAAGTCGTCGTAGAACCGCAGGCCGTCCTCGCGGTCGGCGTCGGGGAAGCCGGCGGCGTGGTCGCGGAAGAAGGTCCGCGTGGAGTCGCGGCCGTCCTTCGAGAGGAAGACGGGCAGGAAGAAGTGCGCGAGCGCCTCGTACTCGGTGAGCCACGGGTCCTCGACCTCCAGCTGGGCGAGCAGTTCCCGCTGGGCCCACTCGGCTATGGGGCCGGGGCTGTGTTCGAACGTGTACTTGTCCGTCCGCCAGAGGGTCTCGGGCGTCTGTGTGTTCCCGAGCCAGTAGGCCTCCTGTCCGTTCCAGATGAAAAGCGCAAGGTCGCCGTTGTCCATCTCCAGCCGGCGGGCCGCCCACCCCTCGGGCGGGGCGAACCACGGGCCGGTCAGTTCGGCGCCGAAGGTGTCCTCGAGCGGGGAGAGCAAGTCACGCCGGACGCGGTCCTCGTTCCAGCGTTCCGTCGAATGTCGGAATCGAAGCGGGCCAGCCACGGTGGCTTATAAACGGCCGACGCTCTTGTGCGTTCCGCTGGCTATCGGTCCGCGAGCGGAACGAACGTCGTCTCGTCGGGGTCCGGTCCGGTGTAGCGCGCGCGGGGCCGGATGAGGCGGTTGTCCTCGATGTACTCGGCGACGTGGGCGACCCAGCCGCCGACGCGGGACATCGCGAAGATGGGGGTGTAGATGTCGATGGGGATGCCCATCTGGTAGTACGTCGACGCCGAGTAGAAGTCGACGTTCGGGGCGAGCCCCTTCTCCTCCATGAGGTAGTCCTCGATGGTGGTGGACATCTCGTACCACTTCAGCGAGCCGGCGGCCTCGCCCAGCTCCTTCGAGCGCTCGCCGAGAATCTTCGCGCGGGGGTCCTTGACGTTGTAGACACGGTGGCCGAAGCCGGACACCCGCCGGCCCTCGTCGAGGGCGGTCTTGACCCAGTCCAGGGGGTCCATCTCGGCGTCGTCGACCTCCTTGAGCATCTCCATGACGTCCTGGTTGGCGCCGCCGTGGAGCGGCCCCTTCAGGGTGCCGATGGCCGACGTGACGGCGCTGTGGAGGTCCGAGAGGGTAGAGGCGGTGACGATCGACGAGAACGTCGAGGCGTTGAGGCCGTGGTCGGCGTGCAGCACCAGCGCCTGGTCGAAGACGTCGGCCAGCACGTCGTCGGGTTCCTCGTCGTTGAGCATGTAGAGGAAGTTCGCGGCGTGGCTCAGGTCCTCTCGGGGCTCGATGGGTTCGTCGCCGTCGCGGATGCGGGCGAAGGCGGCGATGATCGTCGGAATCTTCGCGGTGATACGGCGGCCCGTAGCGAGATTGACCGCCTCGTCTGTCGGGTCGGCGTCCTCGGGCGCGGGGTCGAATCCGGAGAGCATCGACACCGCTGTCCGGAGCGCGGCCATCGGGTCCTCGTCGGCCTCGGCCAGCCCGCGGACCGTCGCGAGCACGGCGTCGTCGACCGCCCGCTCACTCGCCATCTCCGACTCGAAGTCGTCGAGTTCGGACTGGTCGGGGAGGTGCCCATGCCAGAGGAGATACAGGACCTCCTCGTAGCTGGCGCCGTTCGCGAGGTCCTCGATAGTGTACCCCCGGTAAACGAGTTTACCCGCGTCACCGTCAATCACACTGAGACCGGATTCGGCGACGAGGACTCCCTCCAGCCCTTTCTTGAGGTTGTCGGACATACCCAAACCGTATCCAACCTGCCGGGAAAAACATTTTCTTTCCGGTCGTAAGTGTCACCCCTCTGCGGTGGGAAAGTGAACGTTCAGTCACCAATTACCACCGCGTTCCGTCGATACCCAACTAGCCGCCTGTCGAACCGACACGCCGCCGCCGGCCCGTGAGCGAACGGCTGTGGGAAAGGACAGCACGGAGCGAACGCTTTTCACGGGTGGTGGCAAATCGGGGGATATGGAGTCTACGGGCACGGTGGAGTACGAGCCGGTGAGCGTCAAGGCGGTGCTCTCGGAGATGAAAGACACCGCCGAGCTACTTATCGACCTCTCGTACTCGGCCGTACTGCTGGGCAGCGACGACGTGGCCAGCGAGGTGCTGGAACTGGAGGCCAAGATGGACGTACTCCAGCTCCGGGCCCGCATGAGCCTGCTTATGGCCTGTCGGTCGACCGAGGACGCCGAGTCGCTGGCGCCGGTGCTGGGGATGGTCGGCGCCGCCGAGAAGATAAGCGACGCCGCCGGCGACATCGCGAAAGTCGTCCTGGAGGACATCGGCCTGCCGGACACGATGCGGGCGGCCCTGCCCGAGGCCGTCGAGACGCTGGTGCGTGCGACCGTCGCCGCCGATTCGCCGCTGGCCGGCCAGAGCCTGGGCGCGCTGAACCTCGAAACCGAGACCGGCGTGCGTGCGCTGGCTATTCGCCGTCAGGGGAGCTGGCTGCTCAACCCCACCCGGGAGACGGAGCTACAGGCCGAGGACGTGGTCCTCCTGCGCGGTCCCGAGGACGGCGTCAGCGAGGTGTACCAGGACGCCACGGGCGACCCGTACGAGCCGCCGGAACCGCCACAGGGAGACACACAGGACCTGGAGCGAGCCATCGACTCAATCGTCCTGATGAAAGACATGGGTGAGCTCGCGGTAGACCTGGCCTACGGCGCCGTGCTCTTCGACAGCGAGGCCGTCGCCGAGGAAGTCGTCGAACTCGAAGCCGAGGTGGACGCGCTGCAGTCGCGGTTCGAGGCGTGGACGCTCCGGGCGGCCGCCGACATGGACGACCCCGTCTCCCTGCGCGGGCTGGTCCATCTGGCCCGCTCGACGGAGGTCATCTCCGACGCCGCCCTCGAGATCAGCGAGGGCGTGTTGCGGGGGCTCTCGACCCACCCCGTCGTCGCCGAGGCCGTGCGGGAGTCCGACGAGATACTCGTCCGGGCGACGGTGGCCGAGGAGAGCGACCTGGCCGGCCGGACCATCGGCGACGTCGCCGTGAAGACCGAGACGGGGATGCGCATCATCGCCATCCGGCGGCCGGCCGGCGAGAGCGACCGCACCGGCCGCGAAGGCGGCGAGTGGGTCGTCTCGCCCGGCCCGGAGACGCCGCTGATGGCCGGCGACGTACTGCTGGCGAAAGGGACCCGCACGGGCGGCGAACGGCTGGACGCGCTCACGGGGCCGAGCGGGCGAGCCTGACCGCCGAGACGACGGTGAAAAGCGCCGTCAGCAGGCCGCCAAGTGAGACGACCAGCACGAACGCCAGCGCGCCGTAGAGGTAGGTCGGCCGGGCGGTCCCGGGGAGGACGAAGAGCGCGACCAGCCCCGCCGTCAGGAGGACGGACAGCGAGAAGCCGTACTTGGCGTTCCGCGGGACGTTCAGCGCGGCGACCATCGCCGCCGCGCCACTCTCCGGTTCGGACTCGGACACGCCCCCCGATAGGGGCGGGGACAAAAAGACCCCATCGGTGTCGTCACGGGGCCACGGGGCGGTTTCGCCGCGGGAAATCCGAACCAGTAAAGTCGGACAACCCGAATGGGCGCGTAATGGTAACTCTCGGTACGGCGAGTGCCGCTCCCGGTGAGATAGACACCGGGCGTCTGGAGGTCGGCGAGAGCCGCGACGGCAGCCCCGTCGGGCTACCCGTCGCGGTCATCAACGGGTCACAGGACGGGAAGACGCTCTACATGCAGGCCGCGAGCGACGGCGACGAGCTGAACGGCGTCGGCGTCATCCAGCGGGTCGTCCCGCAGCTGGACCCGACCGAGCTCTCGGGGACGATTCTCGTCTGTGGCATCGTCAACTACCACGCCTTCCAGGTGGCCGAACACCGCAACCCCATCGACGACACGAAGATGAACCGGGCCTACCCGGGCGACGCCTCGGGCACCTCCAGCGAACGCATCGCCGCGGCGACCCACGACGCCGCCGTCAGCGCCGACCTCGTCGTGGACCTGCACCAGGGCTCTACCTCCCGGATGATAGAGGAGGTCCGGGTGCGGTGTGGCTCCCGGCACCGCCTCCACGAGCAGTGCCTCGAACTCGCGAAGGTGTTCGACTGCGGCTACATCCTGGACCAGAAAGGCCCGGACGGCCAGCTCGCCCGGACCGCGCCGGACGAGGGCGTCCCGACCATCGACCCCGAACTCGGGGGCTGTGTGGGCTGGGACGAGCAGTCGATTCGGGCCGGCGTCGACGGCGTCTTCAACGTGCTCCGGTACTACGGCTTCCTGCCCGGCGCGTACACGCCGTCGCCACAGACCCGCGCGACCGGCTTCGAACAGTACGGCTCGCCGGTCGGCGGGCTCGTGGACTTCCACCCGAACCTGGGCGACCGCGTGAGCCGCGGGGACACGCTGTTCGAGGTGACCGACGTGTTCGGCGGGACGAAAGCCGAGGTGACGGCCGAGTCGTCCGGTATCTTCTGGCGCTCGCGGCGGCTCCCGCAGGTCGCAACCGGCGAGTACGTCTGCTCTCTCGGGACGAACATCGACACGTACTAGCGCCACAACACCAGCGACACGGGCGTGTCGGCGTCGACCGAGACCCACTGTGAGTCGACCTCGGCCGGGTCGACGTCGACGGCGTAGCAGATGTACCGCTCAGTCCCATCCGAGCGGCTGCGGACGACCGCCGGCAGGACGCCTTCGTCGGGGTCCGGCGAGGGCGTCCCGCCGGACGCTTCCTGGTGCTCAGTGCCCATAGACGGGCTGTAGCCGGGTATCGGTATTGTTACCGGTCGATTATGCGCCCGAAGGCGTCACCGAATGCCGTCGAGGTCGACGAGAAGCCCCTCGGGGACCGCGAGCCAGTGGGTCGCCATCTCCACGTCCGGTTTGTCGGTGGGGTACAGCAGGGCGCGCTGCCCGCCGTCGGCGGTCGGCTCCAGTTCGCTGGTGAGCAACGCCTCGCTGAATTCGTCCTGCGGAAGTGGGTGTCTCGTTTCGATGTCCGACGGCGACGACTCGCTGCTCATAGGCTCTCTACCGGGTCGAGACCCATTGTTATAGACGACATAATCGCGGACCGACGGGTTTGGGTCGGCTTACTTCGCGGGCCGTCGAGGCGGCCGTCCCGACGAGGACTCTAACACGGTCGTGCTGTTCCGGCGGGATGGCGGCCACGGGCCGCCGTACGCCCCTACCGCTCGGGATGCGTCATCCCGTCGAACCCGCCCCGAACGAGCGGTTTCGAGATGTGGCGCCGCGCCACCGGCGGCACCTCGTACCAGCCGGGTTCGAGGTCGCGCTCTATCGGGCGGTCGACCTTGCCGTCGGCGCTGGTCGAGCAGTCGCGGCAGCGATAGCCCTGCCCGCGCCCCGCCGAGGACATCGTGCCCCCGCAGTCCGGACAGGTCGGGGTGGCCGGCTCGGTTCGGACCAGCTCCCGGACCGCGAACTTCTCCAGTTTCAGCGTCCCGTCGGCCACCTCGCCGCAGACGGTGACGCGGTCGCCCACACGAAGCGCCCGCACGCGGTCGCGGAACCGCTTCGTCGGCTCGAACGCGGCACACTGGAGCCGGGCGTCGCCGTCGGATCCGGGGTCCGCCGGGACTCGCGACCCTTCAGGTCGCTCACCGCCGTCCGCGACGGACAGGAAGACGTGGCCGCCCTCGCGGGTCTCGGGCGCCGCGGCGACGGTCCCGTCGATGCGGTAGGCGCTGTCGTCGGCCACCGTTTCCACGGTGCCGTCCTGCAGGTGGACGTCGGTCCCCTGATTCGTCACGAACGTCGCCCGGCGGTCGACGGGCTCGCTTTCGATGGCGTCGGCGACCGCGCGGCAGGCGTCGGGGTCGTCGCCCCGAATCCCGTAGAGGATGGGACAGGGCGTGCGGGGGACACAGACCGGGTACCCCGAGGCGCGGTCGACGGTGTCCCACACCGCCGGGTACCGGCTGTCCGCCGCGGCACGGACGCTCTCGGCGTCGACGCAGCGGTCGCTGCCCCAGCGCTCGGGCTCGCGGTAGGCGATGTGTTCGTAGGTCCAGTCGGAGAGGGCGGACCACGCGCCGACGGCCGCCAGCGCGCCGACGAGCCCGCGGCCGTCGCCCCGCTGAAAGCGGGCGAAACCGGCGGTGTCCGCGAGCAGCGTCGCCGTCGTCGGGTCCTGTATCTCCCGAATCGCGTCGAGCGCGAAGTCGGCGACCCGCGCCGGAACGCCGTCGGGCGCGCAGTCGGCGACGACGGCGCCGGGGTTCGTCTTCGGGTCGTCGGTCTGTGCGAGGTCGAGCGTCTCGCGGGCCAACGGCGCCGCCCGGTCGGCGTCGAGGTCCGTATGCACCGCCAGCGCGGCGTTGCCGCGGGTCTTGTGCTCGACCGCCGGGTTGAGCCGCACGAGGAGCAGGCGCTCGACCGTCCCGCCGGCGTCGCGTATCCGCTCGGCCAGGTCGGCGGCGGCGTAGGTCGTACACATCCCCGTCTCCCGGGAGTCCGTATCGTCCAGTCCGACGACAGTCACAGACCCGGCTACTGGACTCGTCCGGATAGCGGTTTCGTCGCGGACTGGCGGCGTCCCCCGGCTCACCCTGGGCCGACGCCGGCAGCACGGACCGCGGTGGCAGTTCGCCCCGTTTACAGCGGTACGTAGCGGGAGCCTACCCCGAAGACGGCACAACGCATATATGGGGTGACTGGCTTAACCCTCAGTAGAGAAACGATGTCAAGGTCGGCACTGGTAGGCAACGTAACCGCCATGCTCGAGGACGCCGGGTTCCTCGTGAGCGACCGGTGTGCGATTCGACCGAAGAGCTTCGACATCGCGGCCCGCCGCGGCGAGGACGTGTTGCTCGTGAAGATACTGGGCAACATCGACGCCTTCGACGCCCGGACCGGCGCGGAGATGCGCCGGCTGGGCACCTACCTCAACGCGACGCCCATCGTCGTCGGCCTTCGCACCCGCGACGAGGAGCTGAAACCGGGCGTCGTCTACTTCCGCAACGGCGTCCCCGTCCTCTCGCCCGACACGGCGCTCGACCTCTTCGTCGAGGAGGTCCCGCCGCTCATCTACGCCGCGCCGGGCGGGCTGTACGTCAACATCGACTCCGAGGTCCTGGCGGACATCCGCGAGGAGAAGGAGTGGTCGCTCGGCAAGCTCGCGAAGGAGCTCGGCGTCTCCCGGCGCACGGTCTCGAAGTACGAGGACGGGATGGACGCCTCCGTGGAGATAGCGGCCGAGCTCGAAGACCTCTTCGACGCGCCGCTGACCTCGCCGGTCAGCGTGCTGGACGGGGCCGAGGAGATACGCGACGAGGAGCCGACGCCGGAGGACCCCGACGTGGCGCCGGAGGACGAGCCCATCGCCACGGTCTTCACCCGCATCGGCTTCGAGGTCCACCCGACCAACCGGGCGCCGTTCAAGACGGTCAACGAGAACGCCAAACGGCGCGAGCAGGTGTTGACCGGCCACTCGGCCTTTACCGAGGCCGCCGAGAAGCGCGCCCGCATCATGTCCTCGGTCGGCGAGGTCACGCGGACCCGCTCCGTCTACGTCGTCGACGAGCTCACCCGCGAATCCGTCGACGGGACGGCGCTCATCGAAAAGACGGAGATGGAGGAGATACAGGACGCAGACGACCTCCGGGACCTCATCATGGAACGCGGCGAGGAACCCCAGGAAGACGCGGCCTGAGGCCGGCCCCGAAACGATGTTTGGGCAGCGGTCCACTTATCCAGAACGACATGGACAGCTAGCGAGCTGCAGTAAGAACATGAGCGAAAAAGCAGTCCGCGAGCGGCCTTACGCGCCGTACGTCTCTTCGAGGTACTCCACGATGTCGTCGGACTCGGGCATCCCCTCGACGCCGTGTTCCTTGTCCACGAGCACCGGGACGCCCGTCTGGCCCGACACTTCCTCGACCTCGGTGCGCTCGCTGTGGGAGCGTGGCACCATGTGTGACTCGTAGTCGAGCTCCAGCTCGTCGAGTTTCTCGATGACCTTCGCGCAGTACGGACAGCCTTCCAGTTCGTAGAGTTCGAGGTTTGCCATTACGCAAGTTAGTACGGGGTCGACCCGAAAAAGCGCGTCGGTGGTGTGTACCGGCTCTCAGAGCGCGCCGCCGATGATGCCGCTCGTCCGGACGAAGAAGTAGAAGACGAACGCGCCGGCCAGTATCCACTGGCCGACGTGGATGTCACGCGCCTCGCCCTGTGCGAGCTTCACGATGGGGTAGGCGATGATACCGGCGGCGATACCGTAGGAGATGGAGTAGGTAAACGGCATGATGAAGATGGTCAGCCCGGCCGGGATAGCGTGGCTCAGGTCGTCCCAGTCGATGTCGACGATGTTGCGCAGCATGAGCACGGCGACGACCACCAGGGCGATGTGGGAGGCGTGCAGGGGGACGGCGGCCGCAAGCGGGACCAGGGCGAGCGAGGCGAGAAAGAGCAGCGCGACCACGAGCGCGGTCAGGCCCGTCCGGCCGCCCTCCTCGACGCCGGTCGAGGACTCGATGTAGGTCGTCACCGTCGAGGTGCCGATGATGCCGCCGACGGTGGTGCCGATGGCGTCGGCCAGCAGCGGCTTGTCCATCTCGGGGAGGTTACCCTCATCGTCGAGAAAGCCAGCTATCTGGGAGACGCCGGTGAGCGTCCCGGCGGTGTCGAAGAAGTCCACGAAGAAGAACGTGAACACGATGAGCGAAAAGCCCAGGGCGTCGACGTTCGAGAAACCCTCGATGAACGCGCCGACGAGCGGCGTGATGTCGTAGCCCGCCGCCGAGTAGACGATGTCGGTCTGCCCGGTCAGGCTGGCGGGCGTGTACAGCGAGACGCCCTCCGCGACCTGTGGGTCCGTCGCCGTGTAGCCGAGCGCGCTGGCGACGTAGGACATCACCGTCGTGATGACGATACCGAGGATGATAGAGCCCGGCACGTCGGCCGAGTACAGCGCGAACGTGAGAAAGAGGCCGATGACGGAGATGATGGCTATCGGGTCGGTCGCGAAGACGGGGTTGAACTGCAGGAAGGTCGCGGGGTCGGAGGCGACGACGTGCATCGCCTCCAGCCCGATGATGGCAAGGAACAGGCCGATACCGCCCCCGACGGCGAACTTCACCGGTTCGGGGAACAGTTTGATGAGGTACTCGCGCGCGCCGACGACGGTCAGCAGGGTGAACAGAATCCCCTGAACGACGACGGCGGCAAGCGCCGTCTGCCACGGCACGCCCAGTCCGAGAACGACCGTGAAGGCGAAGAAGGCGTTCAGCCCCAGCCCCGGGGCCTGGGCGAACGGTCGGTTCGCGTACAGGGCCATAATCAGCGTGGCGACGGCCGCGGAGATGATTGTCACCACGGCCAGCATCTGAATCGTCTGGCCGCTCGTTCGCCCGTCCACGGAGATGGCGGCACTGAGGATAGCGGGGTTGACGATGACGATGTAGCTCATCGTCAGGAACGTCGTCAGGCCCGCGAGTATCTCGGTCCGGACGTCGGTGTCGTGGTCGTCGAGGTCGAAGAATTGCTCCAGCGTACCCATTACGGTGGCGTTGCCAGCGGACGAGTTAAGCGTAACGAGTCGCGAAAATAGTGTCGATTTGACAACAGCGCCGCGCTCTGACCTTACCGTTCGCCGCCTTCGTCCGCGTCCGCGAGCAGGTCCGAGGCGGTCACGAGCGACTCCAGTTCGAGGCCGTGGTCGGCGAGGTTCTCGCTTGCGCCCTCCTCGCGGTCGACGACCACGAGCACGCGCTCGACGACGGCGCCGGCCTCCCGCAGCGCCTCGGCGGCGTCGACGGCGCTCTGGCCGGTCGTCGCGATGTCCTCGATGACGACGACCTCCTCGCCCTCGGTCAGTTCGCCCTCGACTAAGTTCGCGGTGCCGTACTCCTTTTGCTGTTTGCGGGCGATGACGTAGGGGAGGCCGGTCTCGACGCTGGTGACCGCGACCAGCGGTACCCCGCCCAGCGCGACGCCGGCCAGTTTGTCGTCGCCGAGCCGTTCGGCGAAGGCCGCGGCGATGAGCTCCAGGCATCGGGGGTCCGTCTCGAAGACGTACTTGTCGACGTAGTAGTCCGACGTGCCGCCGTGAGAGAGCTCGAACTCCCCGTACTTGACCGCGTCCGCCTCGCGCAGCGCCGCAATGAGTTCCTGATTGGCCATATCTGCTGTCTGGGGCCCGGTGGCTAATGGCTGTTGGAACGGGGACGTATCGACCGAGCGACACCGGTTGTTACTGTCGACATTCATAAGCCGGTCGGCGACGCAGTTCCCCACGAATGCACGTGTTCGGGTCGAGCGGCGTTCGGGGCGTCGCGGGCGAAGAGCTGACGCCGGGGGACGCCATGCAGGTCGCACAGGCCGCGGGGAGCGTGTGGGCCGCCGACACCGACCGGGTCGCCGTCGCCCGGGACACCCGAACCACCGGACGGACCTACGAGAACGCGGTGACGAGCGGGTTCACCGGACTGGGTTTCGACGTCGACAGACTGGGCGTCGTCCCGACGCCGGGGCTGCAGGCGTACTGCGAGGGCGAGGGCGTCCCGGGGCTGATGGTGACGGCGAGCCACAACCCGCCGGCGTACAACGGCATCAAGCTCGTCGGCGCCGACGGGGTCGAGCTGAGCCGCGAGAACTTGGACGAGGTCGAGCGGGCACTGACTGCGGAGCCCGGCTACGCGACCTGGGACCGGATGGGGACCGACCGGCGCGTCGAGCGAGCCAGGCGCGACTACGAGGCCGGCGTCCTCGCCGCCGTCGACCGCCGGCGCATCGCCGACGCCGACCTCACCGTCGTCGTCGACCCGGGCCACGGCGCGGGCTCGCTGGTCAGCCCGGAGCTGTTCCGCGAGCTCGGCTGTACGGTCCACACGGTCAACGCCCAGCCAGACGGCCACTTCCCCGGCCGGAACCCCGAGCCGGTCGCCGCGACGCTGGGAGACCTCCGGAGCTACGTCAGGGCGACCGGCGCGGACCTCGGCATCGCCCACGACGGCGACGCGGACAGGGCGATGTTCGTCGACGAGCGGGGCGAACACGTCGACGGCAGCGCGATGTTCGCGGCGCTTGCCGCCGCGGAACTGCGGGCGGGCGACGGGGTCGTCAGCGCGGTCAACGCCTCCCAGCGAATCGTCGACGTGGTCGAGGAGGCCGGCGCGACCCTCTCGCTCACCCCCATCGGCTCGACCTACATCGTCAGCCGCATCAGGGACCTCCAGGCCGAGGGGACCCACGTGGCCATCGCGGGCGAGGGCAACGGCGGCATCCTCTTTCCTGACTACCGCATCGCCCGCGACGGCGCTTACACAGCCGCCCGCTTCTGTGAGCTGCTCGCCGACCGGCCCGCAAGCGAGCTGGTGGCCCCCTACGATGACTACTACAACGTCCGCCGGAACCTCCACGTCGACGGCGAGGCCGACCGCGAAGCGATGCTGTCCGGCATCGAGGGCCACGCCACCGGGGCCGCCGCCGACCTCGACACGACCGACGGCTGGCGGCTCGACTACGGCGACGGCTGGGTGCTCGCCCGCCCGTCGGGCACCGAGCCCGTGGTACGGGTGTACGCGGAAGCGCGGACGCCCGAGCGCGCGGAGGAACTCGCCGGCCAGATGGTCGGTGCGGCGGAACGGGGCGGGTAGTCCTGCGGTCGTATTTGGCGTAGCGCGGACCGAACAGCGATGGCAGACGGCAAATCGGTCTTGATGACACCCGACAGGTTCCAGTGGCCGTAGTGAATAGACAGTGTGTATCGTACACAAGTTCGCGAACTACCCACATCTGCCGAATGTGACAGATTCAGTATACAGTTCACAGCCGAGATGATATAGTCGTATCTCTCTTGATGAGACGGCGGCCGCTGATGTTCGAGAGTTACTTGAGCTATCGGTTATTGTCAAAGCGTCTGGGTGGGAGCTATTGGAAACCGCGGGAGGGTTCGATGCAATGTCCAGCCTTCGGCGCCCAACAGAGCGAGCATGAACGGCACAGCGGTCGGCAACTCAGTTTTGCGATGAGGTCGTGGTGAAAGTCACGCCGCTAAATGTAAATCGTGCCCCACCACTACGACTCGCTGAGATATCGATACGCCACTGGTGTGCCTCGGCAATTTCTGCAACGATATGTAGGCCGTATCCAGTACCATCGGTGGTTGACGTATGTCCAAATTTGAGGACGTCGGCACGCTCGCTCTCCGGGATGCCGGGCCCATCGTCACTCACATAAAATCCGTCACCCGTGCGGCCGACAGTGACAGCGACGTCCTCGCCGCAGTGTTCTATGGCGTTACGAAATAGGTTCTCGAATATCTGTTCCACTCGGCTTACGTCTGCCCGGAATTCTCCGTCATCAACCACTGTCAGTGACGCGCCGCCGGTTTCGACACGGTCCCAACAGCGGTGGCTCACAGTATCCAGTCTGACAGTCTCTGTCTCGGCGACGGTCTGTCCTTGTTTGGCGAGCGTTAGCGTCTCACTGATAAGTGTATCAATACGGTCCAGAGCGTCCACAATCGGGGGGAGGTGCTCACTGTCGGTTTCATCGGCAAGCAGTGTCGCTCGCCCTTTGGCCACGCTCAGCGGATTCCGAATATCGTGGCTGATGGTTCCTGTGAACTTTTCGAGTCGTTCGTTTTGCCGTGTCAGCTGCTGTTCCCGTTGCTTGAGTTCCGTTATATCCTTTAGGACGAGTACACGTGCCATTGCGCCAGTGCCGTACTCTACTGTCGAGAGTTCGGCTTCGAAATACCGCTCCATATCAGCTGGTGAGACGGTACCAGACCAATCGGATGTCCCGGAACGGAACGCTTCAGTAAGGCCTTGCGTATCAGGGAAGATGTCGGCCACGTTCTGTCCGATCAATCTATCCGCTTCGATTATGTCACCCAAGTGTGTATTCATATCAATGACCATGCCATGGCGATTGGTGATAAGAATGGCCTCGTCGATGATATCGAATGCGTGCTCACGCCCAGGCCCCAATTCTAACCGGTGGTTGGCGTTCCCGCGCAGCGCGTAGAAAAATACGCCGCCGGTAACGAAGAGCGCAAGCGGGGTGGCGTCTACATAATCCGGAACGAATCCAGTGGTGTGTAACACGGGGGGAATAGCCATCAGAAGCGTGCCAGTGAGCAACGTCGCGGATAGTTCGACCTGTTTCCGTTGACCCGTCAGTAGACTCCCCGTCCAGAGCGCGATTGCAGCGAGTATGAGCCCATAGCCAAAGATATGGAGGTCAAATGCAAGCCACGGTCCGAGGTTGTTGTAGAACACGCCACGGTCGTCGACATAGCTGTCTGCCGTGTAGAGAAGCGTCGGTCGGGCGAGACCGATGAATTGGGTAGCCAGTGGCACCGAGAGGAGCCCAGCGAACACATATTGTGAGACGGGCTGTCGAAACACCGATTCTACTGCCATGAGGAACCAGCAGATTGCAACCAACGAAATACAGAAAATAATGACACGGTCAAAAAATATCGTCAGACTTGGACTGTTTGTAAACAATGCAGCCCCCCGAGAGAGCGTCCAGAGTCCGAGGCCACCCATTGCGATGATGAACCACCGGAATGCCGGTTGGTGTCGATAATTCCAGGCGACCCAAATCAGAAGTCCGATGGGTATCAGACCAAGCCACGTTAAAATAGTTAGCAAATTAAGTCCCGTTGGGACAAACATCACAGATATCAGATTGGTTAGCTTATACTAAATATATATATCTTATGATATTATTCAGTATCAAGTACGGTATTCGAGGTGGCTTTTTTACAAAATATTGTACAGCCGACCAACACAGATTCCTCCCGCCGCCTTCATCGAACCAGGACAGCCGTTTTACAATCTGTGTTTATAGGGGTGGTAAATACGCTTTTTCAGGAGATGAGCCAAATAAGCAGCCGATGCAACAGAATGTATACAGCGGACGAGAATCCACTGTGTTCGACCCACTGCTGGATTCAACAGCCAGTGCGTCCCGGGATTACAACGACTCGTGTTCCGCTAGCGCGTCCTCGATAGCCGCTTTCTCCTCACGGGCCTCCCGCAGTTCCGCCGCCACCGCGCCGCTGGCCAGCCGCTCGCGCTCGTCGGCGGCCAGTTCAGCCCGGGCGAGCGCGCTCTCGCGTAGCCGGTCGTAGTCCTCTCGGCGGGCCAGCGCCCGCACGTCACGCAGGCGCTCGACTACCTCGTCATCGGCGAACGTCGAGACCACCGACCGGTACTCGCGGGCGAGCCACGGCAGGCGGTCGGCCGGCGGCGGGGGCCACCCGACCGTCAGCGGTTCGGCGTCGAGGTTGCGGAGGTATGTCCGCCGGGTGCCGACGGCCCGCTTGAGCGCCTCAGTGTCGTCGACGTAGTGGTCGAGCTTCGAGGCGGAGTAGTCGGCGTATTCGAGCAGCGTCGGAATCGTCTCGGTGCCGGCGTCGTATCGCTCGACGTAGCCGACCAGGTCCTCGGGCGGCGACTGGAACTCGACCAGCGGGTACGCATCGGCTCGGGACAGGGCCGACAGCACCTCACGGGCCGGCGCCGACGAGCGGAACTCGCTGAACGCCGCGCGCACGCGCTCGTCGTAGGCCTCGATGGGGTCCCGGAGCCGCTCGACCGGCGCGTCGAGGTCCGCCTCGCCGAGGCGCTGGAGCCGCTCCAGCTCCTCGATTCGGTCGTCCAGTTTGTTCAGCCGCTTGCGGGCGTCCCGGCGGGCCTCCCGGTAGCGCTCGCGGGCCTGCTCCCACTCGTCCAGCCGGCCGGCCACGTCGCCGGCCGGTTCGAGCTTCCGCCGGGCGGTCTCGAAGTCGGACTCGCTGAGCCGTCGCTGCTGGAGGTAGTCGTCGACGGCCTCGAACGTCTCCTTCTCGGGGAGGTCGTCGTCGAGGTCGTCGGTCAGTTCGGCGACCCGCCCCTCGAACTCCGTGAACGC
This sequence comes from Haloarcula laminariae, assembly GCF_025457605.1. NCBI lineage: Archaea > Methanobacteriati > Methanobacteriota > Halobacteria > Halobacteriales > Haloarculaceae > Haloarcula > Haloarcula laminariae. The sequence continues at coordinate 96,620 of NZ_JAMZFY010000002.1, forward strand.
CTGGAAGTTCCCGCTCCCGGTCGCGGTGTCCTCGTAGCGGTCGAGCAGGTCGTGTAGCTCCCGGAAGCGGTCCCGACAGCGGCGCAACTCGTCCTCGCCGACGGCTTCGACCCGTTCGCGGGCCCGCTCTCGCTCGGCGGCCGCCTCCCGGAGCGCCCCGGCAGCGTCCGTCATCAGTAGACGTCGTCGGGGTCGAACACCTTCTCGCCGACGTCCTCGCCGTCGAGGGTCCGGTAGAAGCAGGACTCGTAGCCGGTGTGGCAGGCGCCGCCGGACTGGTCGATGCGGTACAGCAGGGCGTCGCCGTCACAGTCGACCCGGATCTCCTCTATCTCCTGGGTGTGACCGCTGGTCCCGCCCTTCTTCCAGAGCTCGTCCCGGCTGCGGGAGTAGTAGTGGGCGTAGCCCGTCTCGCGCGTCTTTTCGAGGGCCGCCTCGGTGACGTAGGCGAGCATCAGTACCTCGCCGGACTCGGCGTCCTGGGCGACCGCCGGGAGGTACTCGTTGTCGTCGAAGGCGAGCGTGACGTCGGTCATAGTTCGAGCGTCGCCTGTCCGGAAGATAGGTCTTTTGCACGGTCACGCGAGCCCGAGCGCCGACAGCAGCGCGTACAGCACGTCGCCGTAGACCAGCGCCGCGACCAGCCCGACGAACATCGGGACGAGGAAGGGGATACCGGGCGAGACCCACACCTCGTCGGCGTCGGCGAGCAGTTCCAGCCCCGCCCGCAGCGTCTCGGGGTCGGTGCCGTAGGCCGACCCCTCGACGTCGTCGAGGAACCGCTCGGCGCCCCAGGGGTCGGCCGTGCCGACAGTGCCGAACTGGTCGGCCGACCCCGAAGCGGGGACGCCGCCGTCCGTGACGACGGAGCCGTCCCCCGGCGGGTTCGGGTCGGCGGGCAGCGAGTCGGGGTTCCGGTGGGCGTCCGGGGCGGCCCGAAGCTCCGACAGGCTCGCGCCACGCCACTGGAGGTACATCCGGAGCGCGTCGAGGTCAAGCCCCGAGCGCGTGAACCCGTCGGCGTCCTCCAGCAGGCGGCCGTACTCCTCGGGGAGGCGCTCGACGGCGACGGGCTTGCCGAGGAACATCGCCCAGGAGAAGCGCCCCCGGACGAGGTTGCCGGCCGCGACGCCCAGCGGGTAGACGACCCCCGCTAGAACGGTGTTCGAGAGGATGGTCAGCGAGAAGACGCCGACCGGTGACCGCTCCAGCGGGAGTGCCTCAAACGGGAGGTAATAGATAGGGAACACCGGAAAGAGGACCGCGACGAGCATGAACGCCTTGGCGTCGGCGCCGCCGAAGCCGCCGATGAGCCAGAACCCGTAGGCCAGCGGCGCGACAAATCCTAGGCTGATAGTGACTTGGAGGAAGAACAAGCGGTCAGTGACCCTGGTTGGCCGCCCGAACGCGCCGCCGTTCAGGACGGCGTAGGTGTCCCAGAGCAACAGCACGACGGCCAGGGCGGCCAGCGGGAGCCACGTCTTGTTCGGGACCCGCCGGGTCTCGATATCGCGGTAGGCCGCCCAGCCGAACACGGGGACGGCGAGCAGTCGCAACAGGTCCGGTATCGACCCCAGCACGACTCCCCATGCCACGCCGACGGCCCTAATGGTTCCGGAACACCGGGCGTCCGGCGTCGGCCGTCCCACGGGGGGTCCAGCGGCTACCCGTGGTGGAGAGACGGGAACGTGAGTCCCCGAAGAATCGCGCGTTCAGCGAACGCACGTGTCCGTGTTTATATGACGCGGTTCTGCAGGTAGTCGAGGTGTTTGGCGTTGTAGACGATCTTGACCTCGTCGGCGTCGGGGCTGCCGATACAGGTCAGTCGGACGTTCTTCTCGTCGACTTCCTCGTCGCTGAGAATCTGCTGCATGTCCATGTCGATGTCGCCTTCGAGGACAATGGCGGCGCAGTTCGCACAGGCACCGGCGCGACAGGAGAAGGGCCAGTCGTAGCCCTGTGCCTCCGCCGCTTCGAGGATATACTCGCCCTCGTTGACTTCGAGCGAGCCGTAGTCCTCGTCGTCGAGGTCCATGTCCTGGGCCTCGCCGAAGACGTCGTCGTCGTACATGTCCCAGCCGTTGTCGTCCACTACTTCGTAGTTTAGGTACTCTACCGTGGGCATCATAGCCGGGTTCGAACCCCGTCTTGTTAGACTTTGCCCTTCGAACAGGCCGAACGGACAATTGTGACGGACGGAGCGGGGTCAGAACACCGGCAGGAAGCGGAAGACGAGATAGGCGGCGACGGTCGCGATGGAGGGGACGACGTTCTGGAGGAAGATGACGCGGGCGGTCGTGGCCGGTTCGAACAGGTCAGAGGCCTTCGGGAGGTCCTCCCGGGACTCCTCGCCGATGGGCTCGGTGTCCTTCGGTTCGGGCGTCCCCTTCTGCCCGCCGACGGTCGGGGCGTCGTCGGCGTCGGCGGTCAGCGCGCCGACCGAGACGTCGGGCGCCTCGCGCTTGGTCACCGTCTCCGAGAGGCGGGTCATCCGCGTCGCCCGCCCCCACCCCAGCCCGACGATGCTCATCGTGGCGATGATGACGAAGCTGGCGGGGATACCCAGCGCCGAGAGGAAGGTGACGATGGTCGAGGCGACCGTCGCCACGACGATGGCCGCGACCAGCGGCAGGTCGGTGAGGTCGTTGCCCACCGTGTCCATCGTCCGGCGAGCGATGGTGAACGCGCCGAGCCCGATGGCGGCCCCGCCCAGCAGGATGGCCGGGTAGAGGTCGAGCGAGCCGTTACCCACCAGCGGCGCGACGGCGTTGGCGACGTTCGACGCGCCGGCGGAAAAGCCCATGTAACAACCGATGCCGATGACGACGACCGTGCCGACGAACTCCCGCTGTGTGGTGTTCTCGCCCAGCGAGGGGCGGGGAATCGCGCCCGACCGGTCGAAGTCGAGCAGCGACCCCTCGCTCTGTGAGACGGCGAACCACGCGACCAGCTTGGGGTAGAAATACCGCCCGATGACGCCGCTGACCCAGAACGCGAGGATGGGCGAGACGAGCCACCAGACGACGATTTCCAGCATCAGCCCCGCGTTGAGCGTCCCGCGAGCGAGCCCGAGGCCGGCGATGGCGCCGACGGCCGTCATCGACGTCGAGGCGGGGACGCCGACGACGTTCGAGAGGAACAGCGCGATACCGATGAAAAACAGGACGACGATGCTGATGAGCGGCGAGAACTGCGTGGCGACGAGGTCGCTCCCGAGGCTCTTGACGACCGCGGGGCCGACGATGAGCCCCCCGGCCATCGCGAACACGGTCATCAGCGCCGCCGCCGACAGCTTCGAGAGAGTGTTCGACCCGACGGCCGGGCCGAAGGCGACCCCCGTCGAGGACCCACCGATGTTGAACCCGACGAAGATAGCGACGATAATACCGAGCGCGAAGAGAACCTCGACCATACCGATTCGAGACCGTGACGCCGTTAAAGATTACCGCCTCAGTGACCCTGTGGGCCGAGTGAGCAGGTCACAGCGAACTCACGCCGCGTCGTCGTTCTCGTCGTCCGCGAGCCGCTCGCGCTTCTCTGCGGCGGTCTCCTCGACCTCGCTTGCAGTCTCCTTTGCCGCCTCGACTTCCTCCGTGACCGACTCGGCGGTCTGTTTCGCGTCGCTGGTCTTGTCTTTCACTTCGGTCGTCTTGTCCTTGGCCTCGGTCACCGTCTCGACGGCGTCGCGGTCGCCGGTCTGGGCCGCCGTCTGCTCGACCTCGTCGGCCGTCTGCTCGACCTCGTCTGCGGACTGTTCAACCGCGTCCGCGGACTGTTCGACCTCGTCGGCCGTCTGCTCGACCGCGTCCGCGGACTGTTCGACCTCGTCCGCGGTCCGCTCGACGTCCTCGGCGGCCTCGTCGACGACCTCGGCCGCGGTCTCGACCTCGGTCGCGGTCGTCTCTATCTCCTCGGCGGTCTGTTCGAGCTGCTCGGCGGCCTGTTCGAGTTCGGCGGCCTTGGTCGCGACGTCGTGGTTCGTCCGTTCGAGCACGTCCGCCATCACGAGAAACTGCAGGATGCCGACCAGGACGAACGCCGAGATAGCGACGCTCGCGGCGGTCGCGAGCACCGACGCGGTCGTGTCCCCGACCGGGACGACGCCGACGGCGACGAGCGCCCACGCGAGCGCCAGCCCGATAGCGACGGCGGTGACGGCCTGCTCGAACAGGCGGTACTTCCGTTCGTGTGGGCCGAACATCACGGCCTCCAGCCGTCGAGCGAATGGCGTGAGAAACAGGATTCCAGCGGACATAGTAGCGAATGCTTGTCGGGCCCGATAAGGGTGTGGGGTGAGCGCCCCGGCCGGGAGCGGGCGTCCGCCGGGGCGGAACCGCCGGGACCGACACGCTTTCGACCGGGGCCGTCCCACCCACAGCCATGTTCCCGACCTTCGAGGTCGTCCCGGCGGTCGACATGCAGGACGGACAGGTGGTCCAGCTCGTCGGCGGCGAGCGCGGCACCGAGAAGACCTACGGCGACCCCGTCGCGGCGGCACAGCGGTGGGTCGAGGCCGGCGCCGACACCCTCCACCTGGTCGACCTGGACGGCGCCTTCGAAGGCGAGCGCGCGAACGCCGACGCCATCGACGCGGTGCTCGACGCGGTCGGGACGGGCGTCGACGTGCAACTGGGCGGGGGTATCCGCACCGCCGACGACGCTATCTCGCTGCTGGACCGCGGTGTCGACCGGGTCATCCTGGGGACCGCGGCCGTCGAGAACCCCGACATCGTCGCGGAGATAAGTCGGACACATCCCGACAGCGTCCTCGTCAGCCTCGACGCGAAGGGCGGCGAGGTCGTCGTCTCGGGGTGGACCGAAGGCACCGGGCTGGACCCCGCCGAGGCCGCCCGGCGCTACGCCGACCTCGGCGCCGCCGGGATTCTCTTTACCGACGTGGACGTGGAGGGGCAACTGGCGGGCGTCCGAACCGACCCCGTCGAGCGGCTGGTGGAGGCCGTCGACATCCCCGTTATCGCCAGCGGCGGCGTCGCCACCGTCGACGACGTGCTGGCCCTCGAAGCCGCGGGCGCGGCGGCCGTCGTCGTCGGCTCCGCGTTATACGAGGGCGAGTTCACGCTCGAAGCGGCCCAGCGCGCCGTCGACGAGCGGTAGATGGGGGACTCGGCCGCGGGGACGGAGGGGGGTCTGGCGGGGTCGGCTGCGAGCGAACGAACCGGCGGGGCCGGCGAGCGCGGTGACACCGGCCGGCGCTGGTGGACGGTCGCTATCTTCGCGTACATCGCACTGGAGGGCGCCGGCCTGCAGATGCGGGGGGCGGTCATCCCCGCGCTCCGGCGGAGCTTCGACGTGCCCGAGTGGCAGCTGGGACTGGTCGCGCCGGCCGGCACGGTCGGCTACGTCCTCGCCGCCGTCCTCGTCGGCGCCGTGGCGGGCCGGCTCGACACGAGGCGGCTCCTGGTGGTCGGCTTCGTCGGCACCGGCGCCGGCATCCTGCTGATGGGGCTCGCGCCCTCCTTCGGCCTCTTCCTCGCGGCGTTGCTCGGCCGGGGGCTCTTTACCGGCGTCGGCCGGGGGACCGACCGGCCGCTACTGTCGCATCTCTACCCCCGCCAGCGCGGCCGAATCTTCGGCTTCTACGACATGATGTGGGCCGTCGGCGCGACGGTCGGCCCGCTGCTCGTGGCCGCCGCCGTCGCCGCCGGGGACTGGCGGCTGGCGTACTACGCGCTCGCGCTCGCGTTCGTCCCCGTCGTCGCGCTGGCCGTCGCGCTGCCGACACCGGAGGTCGACGGCGGCGACGACGCGCTGGGGTGGGCCGAACTCCGCCGCATCACGCGCCAGCCGCCGGTCCTGACGATGGCGGTCGCGCTCTTCCTGTCGACGGGGTTCGAGGGCGGGCTGTTCACCTGGGTGACGACCTACGCGCAGGGCCGGCTCCCGGAAACGCTCGCGACGGGGTCGCTGTCCGTGATGCTCGCGGCCTACGTCCCCGGGCGCTTCGCCTCCGGCTGGCTCTCCGAGCGGCTGGGTTACGTCCGCCTCGCCGCCGCGCTGGTCGGGCTGACGATTCCGGCCTTCTGCTACACGTTCTTCCTCGCGGAGGGGTACGGCCTGCTCGTCGGCCTCTTCGTCGTCGGGCTGGGGCTCTCGGGGATGTACCCCACGCTGCTGGCCTACGCGACCGAGGCCGTCCCCGAACACAGCGCCCCGGTCAACGCGGCGGCCGCCGTCACGAGCGCCGCCGGTATCGCCGTCGTCCCCGCCGCGATGGGCTTTGTCATCAGCGACACGGGCGTCGTCGGTGCCATGCGGCTGCTCGCCGTCCCCCTGGCCCTGCTCGCGCTGGTCCTGTCGTACGCGCTGTATCGGACTGGTAGGTAGCTGCTGGGACTGTGCCGTTTCCGACCTCTCTGGTAGCGACGGCTCCTGCGACCGGCGACACGAGACGGTAGTACAGGCGATTACCGGGCGCTGTCCTCACACATCACCGGGCGCGGGCCGGTTGGTGAGCGTCACGGTCACTTGTTCCCGTTGCCCGTTGCGGAGGACGGTGAGCCGGACGGGGTCGCCGGGTGAGCCTTCAACGGCGAGATATCTCGCCATATCCGCCGGCGTGTCGACCGGTTGCCCGTCGATACTCACGATCACGTCACCGCCGACAGGGACTCGCATTCCCTCTGTCGCCTCGAATCGATTGCTCTCCTGGAGCTCCGCGCTGGCCGGCGTCCCGCCCTGAGTGTTCAAGACGATCACGCCCTCCGTAGCGTTGAGGTCGTTGGCCTGGGCGATTAGCGGGCTTACTTCGGCGACTTGTACGCCCATGTATGAATGCTCGTAGTCCCCTTCCGCGATGAGTTGCGGGACGACCCGTTCGACGATAGAGGCGGGAACGGCGAAGCCGATGTTCTCTCCACCGCCGAGGGTGTTCACGCCGACGACGGCGCCGCTATTGCACGAGACGAGCGGTCCGCCGCTGTTCCCCGGATTGATGGGGGCATCCGTCTGAATCGTGTTCGGGACATCGAAGGCCCGTTGCGTCGGCACTGACCGGTTCACCCCGCTAATTATGCCCGACGTAATAGTGCTCCTGAGCCCGAACGGGCTCCCGAGTGCGGCGACGCGCTCGCCGGGCCGAGGTGGGCTGTCGGCCAATTGAATCTGCTCGGCGGTTTCGGGCGTCTCGTTCACTCTGACAACGGCAAGGTCCGCAACGGCGTCAGTCCCGATGACAGTTCCCGGCACCGCCTCGCTCCCGGTGAACGTTACCTGAACTCGTGCCGTATCGTTGACGACGTGGTTGTTGGTGATAACGTAGCCCGTCCGGTTCTCCGAAACGTTGTACAAAAACCCGGACCCGAGCCCGCCCTGCGTTTGAATCAACGCGACCGAGCTAATCGTCTCGCTGTACAACTGCTCGTAATTACACCCCTGCTGGGCCGTGCTGAGAGACGAACCAGTACGACTCTCCTCGTCCTGGGCTGTCAACGACGTGCCGAGCGCCGGTGCAGTCGTAAGGCCGACGAGGGCGAGGAGGACGAAAATGAGGTGGAGTCCGTTGCGTTGCATACACGTTTGTCGTTAACAGGAATCAAGAAAAGGGGGAAACACCGTTTTTTCCGCTCCTCTCCCGGGACGAGAAGTAAGCCCCGGTTGACGAGCGTCGAGCTGACGTACCGATAGTCGGCAAGTTCCCGGTCACCCCTCTCACGACACCTCTAACGCCGAAATATCGGGTACGGGATGCCTATTGACGTACCGGACACCGTGTGTTTTCTCGGGGGTGGTCAGATACAGCGTCCCGCCGAGCGGCCGTCCCCAGCCCTCGGTCCCCGATACCTGCTACGACGCGCTCAGTCCCATAATGAGTCCTATCGACCACCGGAACAGTGATTGGAACATGTTTTCTAACCACGATATGGTTCGACTCAAGTTTGCGTTCGCCGCCGGTATTTTTGCGATGCTTGGGGCCGCAATCACTCAGTTCATACATCTGACGTTCATCGAATCGACTGTGGCGAATATAGCGTTAGAGGCTCTTTTCGTGGGAGCAGTCGTCTACATCGGCCTCAAAGCTCTTGAACGGTCTGTGGATACGCAGTAGTTACCACGCAGTACGGTGAGCACGGACTACACGCGCCCGCACTGAGTGGCTGATTCAACAACGAGTGTCTGAAAGGGAGAATCGCGCTGTGCTGACTGTATCCTCTGTATCCAGCAAGCAGTTCCCGGGGTGTCCCAACGAGGGGGCCCTGAGTATGATACAGTCGTATTCTGCTTTTGTCATCCGCGTGCGCGTAGCTGGTCGGGGCTTTATACCTGCCACACTGCCCTCGAACTAGCCGCTCTCACTGGTAACCACGTCGTGAGCCCGTTCGACAGCCGTCACCAGCTCCTCGCTGTCGTCACATCCGACGAGATGCGAGTCGCAGGCACAGTCCGAACAGCCGAAATCCGGGACCGTCCGGTCCGCTGAATCGGCGAGGTGCTGTGCGACGGCACACTCGACGTCCGCGGCGGTCGTCACGACCGTCTCGACGCTGGTCGCGTCGTCGCCCAGCAGGTAGTCGACGTGCCAGTGGCGGGCGCCGTTCTCGCCGCTCGCGACGGCGCGGTGGCGCTCGACGCGGGAGAAACCCCCCGAGCCCAGTGCGCTCCCGGTGTAGGCGTACCAGCCGGCCGGAAAGTCGATATCGCCCAGCGCGCCCACCTCGATGGGGCCGTCGCTCGCACGCTCTAAGACGAGCGTGTACGTCCCGCCGGTCACCGTTCAGCCCGTGATGGTCGGGTCAGCCGCGAACGGGCCGGGGCCCTCGATGCGGAACTCCCGGGAGTCCGTGCAGTCCTCGTTGGCGGCGGCGAGGTCTCCCACGAGCCAGTTGAACGCGCGGCGGAAGTCGGCGTGGGGAGCCTCGGCGTAGCGGTCGATGACGGCCTCGCTCGTGAGCTCCTCGTCGTACTGCTCGGCGAACTCGGCGATGTTCTCGGCGGCCGTTGCTGCGGTGTCGGCGTCGGTCTCCTCGCCGAATGCCTCGGCGAGTGCGTCGGTGAGGTCGGACATACGCGGAACAACAGGCCCGAGCCACCTATGCGTTCTGGAACCGGTCAGTACGGCTCCCCACTGCGGTTTCCCAACCCTTTTGCGCGGATTCGGCTTAGTCGGCGACACACATGGAGACCGAGCCCTCAAACGGTCTGGCCCGAGCTATCGACCGCGTTCGGGGCCAGCGGGCCGTCGTCTGGGCGGTCATCACGAGTACGTTCTTCATCGGCTTCGGCGGCGGCGTCGTCTACCCCATCCTGCCGAACCTGGGGGCCGTGCTGGGGATTTCGCCGTGGCTCGTCGGCGCTATCCTCTCCGCCAACCGCTTCTCGCGGCTGGTCGCGAACGCGCCGGCGGGCGGGCTCGTCGACCGGGTCGGCACGCGGACGCCCTTCGTCGTGGGGATGGTCGTCCAGGCCGTCGCCACCGGCACCTACGTCGTCGCGATGGTCGCACCGTTCCCGGAGGCGTGGTTCATGGTCGCGCGAGTCGGCTGGGGCGTCGGGAGCGCCCTCGTCTTCGCGACGGCCTACACCATCGCCGCGGACGTCAGCGACGGCGGCTCGCGGGGCGCGAACATGGGTCTCATCAGGGGCGGAGTCCTCTTTGGCTTCCCGACTGGCGTGGTCATCGGCGGCATCGTGAGCGAGGTCGCCGGCACCGTGACGGCGTTTTCGGTCGCTACGGCCTTTGCCGCCCTCGCCAGCGTCGTCGCCTACTGGGCGGTCCCGGAGACCCACGTCGAGGGGGAGCGCAGCCAGTCGGTCAAGCCCTGGGACGTCAACACCAGCCTGCCGGCGCTGACGGTCGGCACGGTGAACTTCGCCGTCTTCTTCGTCTACATCGGGGCGTTCTTCGCGGTGCTCGTGCTCTTTCTCGACCAGGCCCAGCTTCGCGTGTTCGGCTTCGACGCGCAGGGCTCCTCGGGCATCTTCATGGGCATCACGGTCGTCGCCGCCGGCGTCTCGATGTACACGAGCGGCGCCATCAGCGACCGTCGGCAGTCGCGGGTCCCGACGCTACTTGTCTTTCTGGTCGCTACGTCGCTGGGCTTCCTGCTCCTGGCCGCCGTCGAGAGCCTCCCCGTGCTGGTCGTCGCCTGCCTCCTGATAGGCGCCGGCCAGGGCGGGACGAGCGGGCCGTTGATGGCGCTTTTGGGCGACCTCGTCCCCGACGCGGAGATGGGGCGAGCCGTCGGCACGAACAACGTCCTCGGGGACCTCGGCGGCGGATTCGGCCCCATCGTTACGCTCCCGCTGGTCGAGACGGCCGGGTTCGACCCCATCTTCGTCGCCTGTGCGGCCCTGCCGCTGCTGGCCGGCGGGCTCCTGCTGGCCGGCGTCCGCCGGGAGACCGGTCAGTTCGTCCCCCGCGTCGAGTCCTAGAGCGAACTGCCGTGTCGCGTCCCGCACGAGACACCCGAACAGCCCGAAAGAGCTTGCGCTGCGAACCGCCGTAGCGAACCCCAACGCCGGCGACCGACCAGCGAGCCCGACCTTCTTGTACGCAGACGGCCAACTGTCCCGTATGCGCCCCCTCCGGCAGAGCCCGACCGTCGTGACGCTGGCGCTCGTGCTGGCGGTGTTCGCCTGCCAACAGGTCGCCGGCCTCCTCGGCTGGCGGGGGCTGTTCGCGCTGTCGAACCCGCTGCTGGCGCGGCCGTGGACGCTGGTGACGAGCGTTTACGCCCACGAGAACGTCTCACATCTGGTCGCCAACGCCCTCGCGCTGGCGCTCGGCGGCTTGCTGGTGGAGCGGGCGACGACCGGCGCGCGCTTTCACGCCTTCTTCGTCGGCGTCGGCGCCCTCGCCGGGGCGACACAGGTCGCCGTCGCGGGCCTCGTCGGGCCGGTGGTCCCGGGACTCCCCGCAAAGGTCACCGTGCTGGGCGCGAGCGGGGCCGTCTTCGGCCTCTATGGCTATCTGCTGGGGGCGAACCGCCTCACGGAGTGGGTCGTCGCGGGCGTCGAGCTCGCCCCACGAGTCCAGCTCGCGCTCGGGGTCGTGCTGGCGGCGGTCGTCACGCTGTTGACGGCCAACCCCGGCGCGGCGCTCATCGCCCACTTCACGGGCCTGCTGGTGGGGTTTCTGGCCGGTCGCGGACACCTGCTGGCGCCGAGCGAACGGCCCCGGGAGCGCCGCCCGACAGTGGAGTGAGCGCCCCGCTGGCTCTACGGGTCGCTTCGCTCACGGCTGCACCGTTCGCCGTCGAGGCGTTCCCGCCGGTCACGCCTCGTACTCCCCGTTCCGCTTCGAGGAACGCTCCCGTTGGTCGCGTTCCTCGCTAGATAAAGACCTGCTCGTCTAACTGCGCCGTCACCTCGTCGGCCAAGGTCCGGAGGTTGACGGTGTCCTCGCGGTTGTAGGAGATGAGCGTCTCCAGGGAGCCGTCCTGGCCCCGTTCGTGTTCGCGCCAGAGCCGGACCGCGTCCTGCCCGGAGATGTCGGGCCGGTCGCGCTCGATGCCGATGTCCTTCTCGACCTGCTTGAGCCCGCCCGAGAGCCCGATTTTCTTGCAGGTGTACATCAGGTCGAGGTGGGGTCGCTGGAGGTCGATATCGAAGTTCGCTTCCAGGAAGGGGACGTCGAAGCGCTTCCCGTTGAACGTCACCAGCAGGTCGGCGTCGGCGAAGGCCGCCCGGAGGTTCCCGGCGGTGAGGTCGTCGCCGGCGACGAGCGTCTCGGTCTCGCCGGCCTGGTGCAGTGAGACGGTCGTCACCTGATTGCGGCGCTCGTCCAGCCCGGTGGTCTCGATGTCGAAGAAACACGCGCGGTCGTCGAAAGTCTCGTAGAGGCGCCACTGCTCGCTGCTGGGGAACTGCCGGTCGAAGTAGGCCACGTCTGCCGCGTCGAGGTACTCGCGACCCTCGGCGATGAACTGGTCGATACGGTCGCCCCGCTTCCCGCCGACGACACCCGGTTCGAACTCGTCCCAGTGGGTGACACCCTGCTCCCAGATGGACCGCTCTGTCTGCTCGCCGACGCCGTCGACCCCGATGAAACTGTTCTCGACGCGCACGTGCTCCGGTAGTGGCGGGTGCGTATGTAAACCTCTCGGGTAGCGGGGAAACGACCGCAGGGAGCTTCCCCCGAATCGCGAGCGGGGAGGAACGACCCGCGAGCAGCGGCGAAGCGCCCTCGAAACCGAGCGGGCCGAAACCCCGAAAGGCTCGGGCCGCCCAAGGGGAGCCATGACCGACTACCTCGTCGCCACCGCCTCGGTCCACGTGACCGCCGCGGCGGCCGACTACCTGCAAGCGCGCCTCGACCCGAGCGAAGACAGCGTCGTCGTGGTCGGCGTTCGGGAACCCGGGCGCCACGAGCGCGACGCCGGCGACGCGGCCAACGTCGCCCGGTCGCGGCTGGCGGCGGCGATACCCGAAACCGAGGTCCGGGAGGGCGACGCGACGACCGAACTGCTGGCGGCACTCGACGACCACGACCCCGACGTGGTACTCGTCGGGGCCAACGCCGGGACCGAGGGGGCCAGCGGCGTGGGCTCGACGGCGACGGCGCTGCTTGCGGACGCCGACCGGCCCGTGGTCGTCGTGCCGCTGCCCGAGCTCTAGCCGAGGCGGTCGAGCAGCCCCGGCTCCTCGAAGTCCAGGTCCAGGTCGACCTCCAGCAGTGCCTCGACGGCAGCGGCGACGGCGGGAGCGAGCGCCGACTCCGGGTCGAGCGCGTCCGGCCCGACCGGGTCGCCGGCGGGGAGGGCGTGGTCGGCGCCCTCGACGCTGACCGCGTCGGGGGCGTCGGTTCGGGTGGCGACGACGGCGTCGGCAGGGGCGTCGAGGTCCCGCAGCCGCCCGCGCTGTCTGGGCAGCAAGTCGGCGCCCCGCCGGGTCGCGGGAGCGACGAGCGCGTGCCGGTCCACCGCCGTGAGCGCTTCGACGGCCGGATTGGCCGCGACGGGCGGAACGTCCACCAGTACGTGGTCGAACCGGTCGGCGGCGTCGGCGACGGCGGTTCCGAGGGCCCGCGCGGCGTCGGGCGCCTTCGCGCGGGCGAGGCGTTCGAAGGGCGCGTGGGCCGGGCAGAACGACACCCGCCCCGGCACGTCGTAGTCGGCGTCGTACAGCGCGGTCTCGAAAGCGGTCTCGCCGACGGCGACGGCGGTCACGTCGTCGGTGATTCGGCCCCTGACGTGGGTCGCGAGCCCCTGTGTCCCGAAGGCGGCGTCGAGCACGGCGACCGAGCGGCCGGCCCGGCCCAGCGTCGCCGCCATCTCCACGGTCGTTCTGGTCGTCCCGGCGCCGCCGGCAACGCCGACCAGCGCGAGCGTCGGTGTGCTCATACTATAGTCGAGACTCCCCCTGAAATAAAAAGTTCAGTACGGCGGCGCGTATGGTTGTGTTCCTGATTGATAAGAATACTTATCATATACTCGGCCGTATAGCGGTATCAAGTGGAAACCAAACATGACAGGTGAGCAAAATAGCGGTACGTGGGACCGACGGACGTTTCTCCAGCTGACGGGCGCCGCGGCCGGTGCGGGGCTGCTCGCGGGCTGTAGCGAGGTGACAGACCAGGAGTTCGTCGCCGACGCGGTCGTCCTCCCGGAAGACGACCAGGAGGCACTCGGGTTCGCCCCGGTCGCCGAGCGGACCGAGCGCCGGGAGTTCTCGGAGACCGTCGGCGGACAGGACGTGACGGCGACAGTGGAGAGCGCCGTCTCGGTGTACGTGTCTGCCGACGTCGATATCGATTTCACGACCGAAACCGGGACGGCGACGGGGACGGCGACGAACGGGACCGGCTCGGTGGACGACGTGAGCGCCGAAACGCTCTCGGGTGGCCAGCTCAGCGTCGGCGTGCTCAGCACGCCCGCCGCGACCATCGCCGGCGAGTCGCTGAACCCGCTGGCCCGGCTGGGGCTGGCGGACCTGCTGACCAGCGACCAGGCGGAGTCGTTCCTGACCGCCGCCGGCGTCGGCGAGGGCGACGGCGTCGACTGGCAACGGGGCCCGACAGAGCTCTCGACGGCCGATGGGACCCTGCTGGAGCAGGACGTGACGGTCGAGACCCACGCCGGCGTCATCAGCGGCGAGACGCCCAACGCCACCTACCTCCACATGGCCCGCGTGGAAAACGACAACAGCGTCGTCATCGCGGTCGGCATCCAGAGCTTCGACGTCGAGGACACCTCGAAAGAGCTCGTCGGCCCGGACGGCTACATGAGCGAGAGCGAACTCGAAGAGGCCCGCTCGACGGTGGTCGGCGTCGACGAGGCCCTGGTCGTCGAGTAGCTACCCGCTGATTTCGGCCGCGATGTCGTCGAGTTCCTCGTCGCTCAGGTCGGGCCGGTCGCTGACCAGCGCGTGGATGGGGCGGCCGCCGTCGTCCTCGAACCGGGGGACTATGTGGCCGTGGACGTGGGGAACCTCCTGACCGGCGGCCTCGCCGTTGTTGAACGCCACCGTGCTCGCGGGCGCGTCGACGGCGTCCTCGACGGCCGGCGTCAGTCGGTGCAGCACCGACATGACCTCGCTACCCAGTTCTTCGGGGAGAGCGTTCAGCGACTCGTGGTGGTCCTTGGGGATGACGAGCGTGTGCCCCGGCGCCAGCGGGTTCGCGTCGAGGAAGGCGAGCACGTCGTCGTCCTCGTACACCGTTCTGCTGGGGATGTCACCGGCGACTATCTGACAGAAGATGCAGTCGTCCATGGTCGTCGGTGCGGCCGGCGCGGCCATGAAAGTTTCTCCGCGGCGGTCACCCGTCCGTCGCCCGCTTGACGGTCGCCCCTATCGCCTCGACGTACCCCTCGTAGCTGTACCCCAGCCGCGAGAGCCACACCTCCTGATAGCTCGGGTGGAGCAGGGGAACGACCGGAACACCGAGCGCGTCGCTCCCCCGCGGTTCCAGCACGCTGTCGAGAAAGCCGTCCAGTTCGTCGCCGTCGAGGGCGAAAACCGTCTCCGTGGCGTGCTTGCCGGTCGTGACCACCGCCTGCGGCGTGACGGCCTCGACTTCCGCGACGAGATAGGGCCGGCAGTTGGCCAGTTCCTCGCCCGTCGGGTCCCGGTTCCCCGGCGGATGGCATTTGACGGCGTTCGTGTAGTAGCAGTCCTCGTGGCCGAAGCCGGCGTCCGAGAGGAGAGACCGTATCTTCCGGCCCGAGGCGCGGGAGGTGTAGGCCATCCCCGTCAGGTTGCCGCCCCGCCACTGGTCGGCTCCGGGGTCGCCCTCGGCGGGGGCCTCACCGACGACGACCACGTCGGCGTCGAGCGGTCCGTTCCCCCAGGAGAGACAGGTCCGGCTCTCGACCAGTTCCGGACAGCGGCGGCAGTCGGCGGCGAGGGCGTTCCGGCTGTCGTCGTCGGGAAACGGCGGCATCCAGCGAGTTATTCGTCGGCCAGCTGTCCCGGCGTCCACTCGCCGTCGAACTCCCGGTGGGTAAAGGGCAGCGCGTCCTCGCCGGCGTAGCTGGCGACGAGCTGGCCGTCGCCCTCCAGGTAGTACTTGTAGGTCGTCAGCCCCTCCAGGCCGACGGGCCCGCGGGCGTGAATCTTGCCCGTCGAGATGCCGACCTCGGCGCCGAGGCCGTAGCGGTAGCCGTCGGCAAAGCGGGTCGAGGCGTTGTGGAAGACGCTGGCGGCGTCGATGCCGGTCATGAACGTCTCGGCGGCGTCGGCGTCCTCGGTGACGATGGACTCGGTGTGTTTCGAGCCGTTCTCGTTGATGTGGTCGACGGCGTCGTAGACGTCCTCGACGACCTTGATGGCGAGTTCGAGGTCGCCGTACTCCGCGCGCCAGTCGTCGTCGGTGACAGGGTCGACGTCGACGACCTCGCGGGTCGCTTCGTCGCCCCGAAGGGTAACGCCCTCCTCGCGGTAGCGCTCCACGGCGCCCGGGAGGAAGTCGGCGGCCACGGCCTCGTTGACCAGCAGCGTCTCGACGGCGTTACAGACCGCGGGGTACTGGACCTTCGCGTCCAGCGCGATGTCCTCGGCCATCGCCAGGTCGGCCGCCTCGTCGACGTAGACGTGACAGACGCCCTCGGTGTGTCCGAGCACCGGAATCTGTGTGTTCTCCTCGATGTAGGAGACGAACTCAGAGGAGCCACGGGGCATCACGAGGTCGACCATGTCGTCCATCGAAAGCAGGCGGTCGACCTCCTCGTGGGCCTCGATGAGGGTGGCCCAGCCCTCGGGCAGGTCGGCCGCGGCGTCCATGATGGTCTCGTACAGCACCCGGTTGGACTCGCTGGCCTCGCTGCCGCCCTTGAGGATGACGGCGTTGCCGGATTTGAGCGCCAGGGCGGCTATCTGGACCAGCGCGTCGGGCCGGGACTCGAAGATGGTGCCGACGACACCGATGGGGACCGAGAGCTTGTACAGTTCGAGGTCCTCGTCCAGTTCCCTGGCAGCGAGGGTCTCCCCCAGCGGGTCGTCCTGTCCGGCGACGGACTCGACCATCCCGGCGATGCTTTCTAGCTTCCCCTCGTCGAGTTTGAGCCGGTCGACCAGCGCCTGCGTGTACTCGCCCTCGGCGAGCATGGCCTCGGCCTCCTCGACGTCGGTCTCGTTGGCCGCGAGGATGGCCTCGCTGTTCTCGCGGATGGCGTCGGCGATGTCGGCGAGGGTGGCGTTTCGCCGCGCCTCGTCGACGTTCGCGAGCCGCAGCGCGGCCCGGTTGGCCTGTCGAACCTGTTCGTGTGTGTCTGTCTCAGTCATCTACCTCTCCGTTGATAGGGACGAATATTGTGCCCACCGATTCCGCGTCGGCGACCCTTCGGAGCACGTCCGGCTCGGCCGACCCCGCGATGACCGCGGGGATGCCGTGTTCGGCCACGTCGCGGGCGCCGCGGACCTTGGTCCGGATGCCGCCGAAGCCGCCGGTGGCGCTCTCGCTGACGATGTCCTCGACGGCCCCGTAGTTGCGGCCGACGGCCTCGATGCGCTCGGCCCCGGAATCCTCCTTCGGGTTGCCGGTGTAGACGCCGTCGACGTCGGTGAGCGTCACCAGCAGGTCGACCTCGACGCCGACGGCGATAGAGGCCGATATCATGTCGTTGTCGCCGATGCGGAGCTCCTCGGTGGCGATGGCGTCGTTCTCGTTGATTATCGGGACGATGCCCCAGTCCAGCAGGGTCTCGACCGTGTTGCGGAAGTTGGTGAACCGCTCGGGGTTGTCGAGGTCGTGTTCGGTGATGAGAATCTGGGCGACTTTCCGGTCGTAGCGCTCGAAGCTCTCGGTGTACCGGCGCATCAGGTGGCTCTGGCCGACCGTCGAGAGCGCCTGGGACTCCTCCAGGGTCCCAGTGTCCTGACCCACCCCGACGCGACCGATACCGGCCCCGACCGCGCCCGAGGAGACCAGCAGGACCTCCTTGCCCCGCGAGAGCAGGTCCTCGATGTCGTCGACCAGCTTGTCGAGCTTGGCGTCGTCGAGGTTCGACTCGTCGTCGGTCAGGGAGTTCGTCCCGGCCTTGACGATGACCCGCTCGGCGTCGGCGGCCAGCGTCCGGGTCGCGGCGAGCGTCCCGTCGGAGACGCCGTCACTCATCGTCGAAGTCGGCCGCCAGCTCCTCCGAACGGCGTTCGGCGGCGGCGACGGCGTCTTTCAGCGCCGTGTCGGCGTCGCTGTCCCACAGCACTTCCATGCCCTCGATGGTCGTCCCGTTGGGCGAGCAGACCGCGTCGATGAGCTCGTCGGCCGAGCGGTCGTCCCGCAGCACCGTCTCGGCGGCGCCCTTGAACGTCTGGGCGGCCAGTGTCTGGGCCTCCTCGTGGTCGAGTCCGCCCGCGACGCCGGCCTCGGTCATGGCCTTGATGAAATAGAAGACGAAGGCCGGCCCGCTCCCGTTGACCGCCGTGGCGATGTCCATCCGCGACTCCTCGATTTCGGCGAACTCGCCGACGTCCGCCAGCAGGGCGCGGACCTCGTCGGTGAGGTCACCGGTCGCGGCGGCGGCCATGTCGCGCGTCTCGGCTGCGAGGTTCGGCATGATGCGTACGACGCGGGCGTCGGTGCGGGCCTGGACGAAGTCGGTGGGGACGCCGGCGGCGATGGTGACGAGCGTCTGGTCGGCCGAGAGGTCGAGGTCCGCGAGGACGGCCTCGACGATGTCGGGCTTGACCGCGACGAAGACCACGTCCGCCTCGGCCGCTTTCGAGATGTCGTCGGTCGTCTCGTCGGCGTAGTCGGCCACCGCGGCGAGCGCGTCCGGGTCCAGGTCACACGCGACGATAGTGTGTCCCCCGGCCTTCGAGAGCCCGGTGACCAGCGCACTGCCCATGTTCCCGCAACCGATGACGCTCGTATGTACCATTGGTAGTAGCTCAACACACGAACGACAGATAGTAACTACGTTTTCCTCCGGCGACGTGGCGCGAACCAGCCGGAGTGGTGTGCCACGGTCCGTACACGGTCGGGACGAGCTCCGAGAGCCCGTCTCACCCGCCCGCCGGCGCGGCCGCGCTGGCGAGCCGGCAGTGTACGGCGTCGGTTCCGCCGCCGGAACCGCGCGTGGTCCCGCCAGCGGTCGACGGGTAAGCGGGGGCGCCGCTCCGTCCGGGTAGCGTTACCGACCGTTCCAGTCTTCCAGGGCCTCGACGACGGGCATATCGAGCCACTCCTGGCCTTCCAGAGGCAGGTCGTCGCTCGAAACCACCCGCCGCTGTGGGTCGTACCGGACCAGTCCGGCGGCCGAGAGCGGCGGGATATCGACGTGGTGGAGCCGTACCTTGGCGCGCTCGCGCTCGGACTCCGTGACCGCCTCGGTCGACTGCTCCGCCCCGTCCGCGGCGAGTTGGCCGGCGAGCCAGTCGAGCGGGACCGCGCCGTCGGCCTCGCTTACCCGTGCGAGCAGGACTCGTCGGCGGCGGCTGCCAAGGAGGTCGAACGGGTTACCCGCGTCGTCGGCGAGTGGCGGTTTTGATAGCATCACATAGAGGGACGCCGCGTATCGGCATGAGTTCCCTGCCGGAAGAATCAGAGCCGCAAGTGGTACCGACGGTCGGCACCGCTGGTCCGTGCCGCGGGCGGTGTAACCGATTCCCCTTTAATGCCGGCGGCGAATAAGCCCGGTATGGAACGGTTCGCCGCGGTCGACGACCAGTACGACCCCGAGAGCGTGGAGTCGGGGGTCTTCGACTACTGGGACGACGTCGACGCCTACGAGCAGACCAAGCAGCACCGGGCCGACGGGGAGGACTTCTTCTTCGTCGACGGGCCGCCCTACACCTCCGGGGCCGCCCACATGGGGACGACCTGGAACAAGACGCTGAAGGACTGCTACATCCGCTATCTCCGCATGCAGGGGTACGACGTGACCGACCGGCCGGGCTACGACATGCACGGCCTCCCCATCGAGACCAAGGTCGAGGAGCGCCTGGACTTCGAGAACAAGAAGGACATCGAGGAGTTCGGCGAGGAGAACTTCATCCAGGAGTGCAAATCCTTCGCCAACGAGCAGTTAGAGGGACTCCAGAGCGACTTCCAGGACTTCGGCGTCTGGATGGACTGGGACGACCCCTACAAGACGCTCTCGCCGGAGTACATGGAGTCGGCCTGGTGGGGGTTCCAGCAGGCCCACGAGCGCGGGCTGGTCGAACAGGGCAAGCGCTCCATCAACCAGTGTCCCCGGTGTGAGACGGCTATCGCCAACAACGAGGTCGAGTATCACGACGTCGGCAAGCCATCTATCTACGTGAAGTTCCCTCTGGCCGAACGTGACGGCTCCCTCGTCATCTGGACGACGACGCCCTGGACCATCGTCGCCAACACGTTCGTCGCCGCCGACGGCGACCTCGAATACGTCGGCGTCGACGCCACGAAAGACGGCGAGACAGAGCGCCTCTACCTCGCCGAACCCTGCGTCGAGGACGTGCTGAAGGCCGGCCGCTACGACGACTACGAGGTCGCCGAGGAACTCACCGGAGAGGACCTCGTCGGCTGGGAGTACGACCACCCGCTGGCCGAGGAAGTGCCCGACCACGCGCAGGCCGAGGGGTCCGGCCAGGTGTACACGGCCGACTACGTCGAGGCCGACCGCACGGGGCTGGTCCACTCCGCGCCGGGCCACGGTGAGGAGGACTTCGAGCGCGGGCAGGAGCTCGACCTCGAAATCTTCTGTCCGGTCGACAGCGACGGGACCTACACCGACGCTGCGGGGAAATACGCCGGCGCCTTCGTCCGCGACGCCAACGACGACGTCATCGCCGACCTCGACGCGAACGGCTACCTGCTCTCCAGCGAGCAGGGCCACACGGTGCGAGAGGGACAGTGCTGGCGCTGTGACACCGATATCGTCCGCATCGTCACCGACCAGTGGTTCATCACGGTCACCGACATCAAAGACGAGCTGCTTGAGAACATCGAGGATTCGGAGTGGTACCCCCAGTGGGCCCGCGACAACCGCTTCCGCGATTTCGTCGAGGAGGCGCCGGACTGGAACGTCTCCCGGCAGCGCTACTGGGGGATTCCCATCCCCATCTGGCTCCCGGAAGACTGGAGCGGCGACATGGACGACGCCATCGTCGTCGGCGACCGCGAGGAGCTCGCCGAGCGCGTCGACCAGGACATAGCGCCCGAGGACGTGGACCTCCACAAGGGGACCGTCGACGAGCTGACCATCACCGAGGACGGCACCACCTACAGCCGCGTCGGCGACGTCTTCGACGTCTGGCTCGACTCCTCCGTCGCGACGTGGGGCACTGTCGACTACCCCGCCGAGACCGAGGGCTTCGAGGAGCTGTGGCCCGCCGACCTCATCATGGAGGCCCACGACCAGACCCGCGGCTGGTTCTGGTCCCAGCTGGGCATGTCGACGGCGGCCACCGGCGAGGTTCCCTACAAGCAGGTGCTGATGCACGGCTACGCCAACATGCCCGACGGCCGCGGGATGTCAAAGTCAAAGGGTATCCTCGTCGACCCCCACGAGGTCATCGAGAAACACGGCCGGGACCCGATGCGGCTGTTCCTGCTGTCGGTGAACGCCCAGGGCGAGGACATGAACTTCTCGTGGGAGGAGACCGGCGAGATGCAACGGCGGCTCAACATCCTCTGGAACGTCGCCCGCTTCCCGCTACCGTACATGCGGGCGGACGGCTTCGACCCCGAGGAGACGACGGTCGAATCGACGCGTGACTCGCTCGAACTCGTCGACGAGTGGGTCCTCTCGCGGCTCCAGACCGTGAAGTCGGCCATGACCGACCACATGGACGACTACGAGAACGACAAGGCCGTCGGCGAGCTGCTCGATTTCGTCGTCGAGGACGTCTCCCGCTTCTACATCCAGGTCGTCCGCGAGCGGATGTGGGAGGAGGAAGACAGCGGTTCGAAGCAGGCCGCCTACGCCACGCTGTACCGCGTGCTTGAGGAAGCGGCCGCGCTCTTTGCGCCCTTCACGCCGTTCGTCGCCGAGGAAGTGTACAGCTCGCTGACCGGCGACGCGGGCCACCCGACGGTCCACATGTGCGACTGGCCCGAGGCCGACGACTCGCTCCACCAACCCGAACTGGAAGACGAAATCGAGGTGGTTCGGGAAGTCGAGGAAGCGGGCTCGAACGCCCGCCAGCAGGCCGAGCGGAAACTGCGCTGGCCCGTCACCCGCGTCGTGGTCGACACCGACAGCGACGCCGTGGCCGCGGCCGTCGAGTCCCAGTCGGCCATCGTCGCCGACCGGCTCAACTCGCGTGCAGTCGAAGTGGTGGGCGCCGGCGACCAGTGGGGCGAGCTCCGCTACTCGGCCGAGGCGGACATGAGCGAACTCGGTCCCGCCTTCGGCGACGACGCCGGCCGCGTGATGAACGCCATGAACGAGGCCAGCATCGACGAGCCGTCCCTGGCGACGCTCCAGGAGTCGGTCGTCGATACGCTGGGGGAGGAGGTCGAGCTGACCGAGGAGATGGTCACCTTCCGCCGGGAGACGCCCGAGGGCGTCACCGGCACGGAGTTCGAGGCGCTGGACGGCGGCGGCGTCGTCTACGTCGACACGGCGCTGACCGAGGACATCGAGAGCGAGGGGTACGCCCGCGAGGTCATCCGCCGCGTCCAGGAGATGCGCAAGGACATGGAGCTGGACATCGAGGCCCGCATCGTCGCGGACCTCGCCATCGACGACGAGCGCGTGGACGGTCTCGTTCGGGAACACGAGGACCTCATCAAGGAGGAGGTCCGGGCCGACGAACTCGACGGCGTCGAGGGCGGCCACCGCAAGACGTGGGACGTGGAGGGCGTGGAGATGGAGATAGCGATTGCGCCCGTCGCGGCGGCGGAAGCGTCCGAGTAGGGCGTTAGAGTTCTCCTGCGACCACGGGCGCGGCGCTGACCTCGCTGACCGCCCGCTCCAAGGTATCGGTGCCGTAGACGGCTTCGACGCCGGCGCTCGATAGCTTCGTCAGGGCGTTGCTCGCGAGCATCGGGTGGACGCAGGTGACGAACACGCGCTTGGCGTCGCGGTCGCGCAGGACGGCGACGGACTCGCTCATGGTCGAGCCGGTCGCGATGATGTCGTCGACCAGCACCACGTCCCGCCCCGCGACGGCGGCGTCGCTCGGGCGTATCTCGATGTCGCCGCTGTCGTAGTCGCGGTCCTTCTCGAAGAAGTCCGTCTCGCCCCCGCCGTACTCGTCGCGGACGGTCGTGGCGAGTTCGACGGCGCCCTCGTCGGGCGAGAGAAAGAGCGGGTCCGTGAGGTCGGCCGGCAGGGGGTCGGCCAGCACCGACGCGGCGTCGACGTGGGTCGTCGGCACGGTGAAGAAATCACAGACAGCGGGCTCGTGTGGGTTGACCGTAATCACGCGGTCGGTCCCCGTCGAGACGGCGCGGGCCACCGCCCGCGAGGAGACCGGCTCGCCCGGTTTGAACGCCTGGTCCTGGCGGGCATAGCCCATGTACGGCAGGACGGTGACGACCTCGCTGGCGCCGGCCTCGCGGACCGCGTCCTGGAGCTGGAGCACCTGGACGTGGGCGTCCGAATCGACCGTCGAGGCGACGACGACCGCGCGCTCGCCCGCGACGGCCTCGGGGACGCGGACGACGTGCTCCCCGTCGGCGAACTGTTCGTACTCGACCCGTCCCAGCGGCTCGTCGGCCGCCTCGGACAGCGCCGCCGCAAAGGCCTGTGTCTCCGCGCCGGGGATAATCATGTGTGGGGGGTAACTGGCCGGGCTAAACCGCTTTTCGATTCTCGGGCCGATAACCGTGTGGAGGTTCGTCGGTATGAACTCCAGCGCCACTGCAAACAGACAGAAAGCCCCACGGCACTGGCGGCCGCTCAGCGACATCTCCTCGCTTCGCTCGGAGAGGGGTCGCTGAGGCGACCACGGCACGCGCCAGCGCCGTGCCTCTTTCGGTCCCGCCCAATCGGTTGTGTCAACAGCAGAGACCCGTCGGCCGATTCACCGACTGAAAGCCACTCAGGCCACCGCCACGCCGACGACCTCGGGCACACCCAGCGACCGGGACCGCCAGCCGCCCCGACCGTCGGCGGTGGCGTCGTCGGCCGTGTTCACGAGGAAGGTGCCGTCCGCCGTGATGGCGTAGGTGTCGTCGCCGTAGGCCACGTCGACGACCCGCTCGCGAACCGGGAGGTCGCAGGGCTGCCAGTGTGGCTCCGGGCCGGCGCCGGCGCGGTCGGTCAGTTCGTAGAGCGTGTCCACGTCGGCGGCGTGTACACGCCCCACGTCACTTGCTTCGGGGGGCCGGCTCCGGCCGTCGTCGGTCGCGACGAGGCCGTGAGCGCCGGACCGAACGGCCGCCCAGTTCTCCCTGGGGCCGACGGTGCCCTCCTGGGGGTCGCGCCTGTAGAGCCCGTCGGCG
The DNA here is from genome assembly GCF_025457605.1 of Haloarcula laminariae. Taxonomy (NCBI): domain Archaea; kingdom Methanobacteriati; phylum Methanobacteriota; class Halobacteria; order Halobacteriales; family Haloarculaceae; genus Haloarcula; species Haloarcula laminariae. The sequence continues at coordinate 120,390 of NZ_JAMZFY010000002.1, forward strand.
GTGGCGGCGAAGGGACCGGCCACGTCGGCGGCGTCGTGGAGCCCCAGATACGCACAGCCGGGCAGCCCGTAGACGCCGTCGGCGGCCGCGACGAGGTCGTCGGAAAGGGCCCGCACGTCGGCGACCTCGCCCATCTCCCACCACTCGCCGTCGTCGTAGCGGGCGACCCGTCCCTCGCCCGCGGCGACCAGCCCGTCGGCGTCGTATCCCACGGCCGTCGCTGGGCCAAAGCCCGTCGGCTCGAAGCCCTCGTCGGTCGATATCAACACCGCCTCCTCGGTGGCGACCGCTATCTCGCCGTTCGCGCCGGCGATGTCACGGGCCGCACAGCGGTGGGCGAGGGTGAACCGGCCTATCTGCCCGCCGGCGGTCTCGACGCGAGTCACGCCCAGGCCGGAGCCGACGTAGGCGTGGGTCTCCGGGCGCGTCTGGCCGTACATCCGCTTTTCGGACAGCGTGAGGACGTCGTCGGTCATATGGCCGTTTTGTAGGCTTCCAGCGTTTCCTCGATGTCTTCCTCGGTGTGGGCGTCACAGACGAACTGGGACTCGAACTGGTTGGCGGTGAGGAACACACCCTGCTCTTTCATCGCGGGCCAGAAGAGCCGCTCCCAGCGCTCGGTCTCGGCGCGTTTCACGTCGCCGCCGTTCTTCGGGCAGTGGTCGTAGCGGGGACAGGACTCGCGCTGTCGGCAGCCGGCCTCGCAGTGGCCGTCGAAGCTGTCCGGGGCGTCGCGCGTGAAGATTACCTTGAACATCGAGTCCGTCCCGACGACCGTGTACTGTGGCGCCTGGTCTTCGAGGATGTCCTGCAGGCCCGAACGGAGCCGGTCGGCCAGCCCGTTGACGTGGTCGTACACGTCGTTTTCGGCCGCGTACCGCAGGGTTTCGAGGCCGGCGGCCATCCCGACCGGGTGGCCGGAGTAGGTGCCGGACTGGAACACGTCGCCGGCGGGGGTGAACTGCTCGATGATCTCGCTTTTCCCGCCGACGGCCGCCACCGGGAAGCCGCCGCCGACTATCTTCCCGAGGGTGGTGATGTCGGGGTCGACGTCGAACTTGCCCTGGGCACACTGGAGCCCGCCGACGCGGAAGCCGGTGATGACCTCGTCGAAGATGAGGAGCGAGCCGTGGTCGTCACACAGCTCTTCGAGCGTCTCGTGGAACCCCTCGACGGGGTGGACGATACCGTAGTTCCCGAGGATGGGCTCGGTGAGGACGGCGGCGATGTCGTCGCCGTGTTCGGCGAACACCTCCCGGGCGGCCTCGCTGTCGTTGAACGGAATCGTCAGGGTGTGGTCGGCGAAGCTCTCGGGAATCCCGGGACTGGAGGGGGTGGTGTGGTCGCCCTCGCCCTCGACCAGCGTGGACTCCTGGGCGCCGTGGTAGCCGCCCTGCATCACGACGATCTTGTCGCGGCCGGTGTACCCCCGGGCCAGCCGGACCGCCGAGACGGTCGCCTCGGTGCCGGAGTTGACGAATCGGGTCATCTCGACGCTCGGGACGTGGCGGGCGACGAACTCCGCGAGTTCGACCTCGACCTCCGTGGGCGCGCCGTACATCGGCCCCTCGGCGGCCCGCTGTTGGACCGCGGACTGGACGGCTTCGGGCTGGTCGTGACCCAACAGCAGCGGGCCGTACCCCATCACGTAGTCGATGTAGCGGTTGCCGTCGGCGTCGACGACGTAGCCGCCGTCGCCCTTCTCGACGAAGAAGGGGTAGGGACGGATGGCCCGCACGGAGGAGTTGACGCCGCCGGGCATCACGGAGAGCGCCCGGTCGTACAGGTCGCGTGACTGCTCGTGGTTCATACCGCCGGCTTTGGCGGCAGGGTGAAAGAAACTGTTGGGTCAGCGGGCCGTCGTGTCGTGGTCGGAGCGGACCGGTTCGCGGGCAGTTCGTCGTCGGTACTTCGCGACGCCGGGCCCGTCAGTCGGACCGGTCGTCGCCACAGCGCAAAAGGCGTCCGCGCCGAAGCGGCGGTCAGTCGTCGCTGATAGTCGTCCCGGTGACGACGTTGTCGTCCATGCTCCAGTCCCACTCGAAGCCGTACGAGGAGGAGATGTAGTAGTACGCAGCGCCCATGAACAGGACGCCGCTGGCGACGTTGCCGACGGTGACGACGGCCAGGTTGTACCCCATGCCGGCCCAGGAGACCGCTTCGGCGCCCGGGGCGGCGACGTTGGCGGCGAACAGGATGGTCATGTTCGCGACGCTGTGTTCGTAGCCCGACCCGATGAAAGCGAGCAGGCACCACCAGATCATGATGAGCTTCGCGGACGTGTTCTCCAGCTGGAAGTTGCTCCAGACGGCCAGACAGACGAGCCAGTTACACAGCATCGCCCGCAGGAACAGCGGGACGAGGTCGCGGGTCATCTTCGCGCCGCCGACGGCCTCGAGCAGCGGTGCCGCACTGCCCAGCACGCCGGCCTGCCAGGCCATCGCGCCCACGAGGATAGAGCCCAGGAAGTTCCCGACCCAGGACCAGGTCCACACCTTCAGGGTGCCGGACCCGTCGACGCGGCCCGAGAGCAGCCCCATGGTCATGATCATGTTGTTCCCGGTGAACAGCTCGGAGCCGGCGACGATGACCAGGCTCAGTGCTCCGCCGAAGACGGCGGCCATGACGAACCCGCGCATGGGTTCGAACGCGGTCTCGAACATTGCACCGCCGAAGAGGAACGTCATGACCACGATGAGCCCGAGATACGCCCCGGCCATCGCGGAGTGAATGATGTACGCCGGAAGGCTCTTCTCTATCAGTTCTACCTGTGCCGCAGCCGCCTTGCTAATCGAAGTGACGCTCTCCTGGTACATCTACGCTCCCCCCTCGGGCGTGTATGAAAAAGTCGAATTTTTCTCGCTTATATCTGGGCGTTCATCTGAATTTGATGCCGATAACCCATCGATGAGATGGCTAACTCCGGTCATTGTGCAACAAAAGTCTCTTCGGAAGAGGTGATATATAAACGTAGTTCTTCGATAGGGTTTCAGACTTTAGAATATACTAGGAGTATGGTCATATATACCGCCAACCTCAGCCAGATAGGGCCTGAATTTCTGTTTTATCCATATTTCTCTCCAAAGAGAGTAAATATAGATATTCTAAGTCAATCCACAGCGTCGCTTCCCATCTCGGCCCGTCTCGCGGCTGTGAGAGAGCGTTTCGGATGATAGGCATCCATTTCTATCTAGTTCGCTAGTATAATATGGTTAAACTGTGCCCATGTGTTGTCTGTATTTCCACCGCTATTAGGAGAATTCTTTAATATCACCAATCTCACCCTCCACCCGGGACATCGTCCCAGAACGCAACCTATGACAGTAGACCGCACTGATATGGAGCCGTACTCGGACCGTGGGGAAATGCGAAGCAAGATTATCGCCGCCAAGGAGGAGGAGGGGCTCAAGTTCTCCGACCTCGAAGAGATAACCGGAATCGACAAGACGTACATCGCCTCTGCCGTCTACGACGGCGCAAGCACAACGGAGGACGAGGCGCTGGCCATCGCCGAAGCGCTCGGTCTCGAAGGTGACAAAGACGTCGTCAACGGTCTCCAGATGCCGCCGATGAAAGGCGAGGAGGAGCCGACCATCCCGTCGGACCCCGCGCTGTACCGATTCTACGAGGTCCCACAGGTGTACGGGCCCGCGATGAAGGCGATCATGCACGAGGAGTTCGGCGACGGTATCATGAGCGCGATCGACTTCGAAGTCAGCGTCGACAAGGAGATTCAGGACGGCGAGGAACACGTCGTCATCACCTACGACGGCAAGTTCCTCCCGTACAAGAAGTTCCCGTAACCGAACAGCTGAGCAGTTTTTTCGGCTCGATACGCGGCCGGACAGCGGCGTCGCTGTGCGGTATCGACTGCAAAACGGCGTGAGACGCGTACTACGATAGTCGGAGCCGGCGTCCCGTCTCAGTCCGTACTCGGGACCGTTATCCTGGTCGTGAGCGTCGCGTCCAGCGGCTCCCACTCCATGCCCGGCTGGTACCGGAAGGTGGTGTCGTCCTGCGTGGGGTCGATGACCAGCAGGGAGAGCCAGTTGTTGTCGAGCAGCGCCGCCAGGTCGGCGTTGCGGTCGAGGATGTCGGTGACGGTGTCGACCGGCGCGTGGATGACCGTCGAGAGCCGGACGGGCGTGTGGTAGGTCGTCCGGTCGTCGGCGTACAGCGACTGGAGGGGCAACCCCATCTGCAGGTCGCCGCCGTTGCCCTGCAGGACGCCGACGTTGCCCACGGCGTTGTGGGTCGTCTTCGAGCCGCTCCCGTAGGTCTCGTTGTCGACCGTCGAGAAGTAGTACTGGGCGTTTATCATCTGGCAGACGACCAGCGGCCCCGCCATGATGTTCTCCAGGGCCTCGCCCTCCGGGTCGTTGTTCCAGTCGTAGGAGTGGAGGAACGACCGACCGTCGAGGTCGACATCGGCGGTCAACGCCCGGGGCCCGATGACGAAGCCGGCGTTGCCGGACAGCCCGATTTCGGGCCGGGGCTGGGCCCAGTCCTCCGTGCGGGTCTCGACCTCACGGACGCCGTCGTCAGCGTCGACGTCCAGCGTCTCCAGTCGCTCCTCGGCCGCGCCGGCCTGGGCCCGTTCGAGGTCCTCGCGGAGGTCGCCGACGACGGTCCGCTGGCGCTCGGTGAGGTCGTGGCCCTCGGTGTAGACGGTCACCTCGTCGGTCGTGGTGTTGTGCCGGCCGGCGAGGAAGACGGTGTCGTCCGGGACCTCGATACCGCGTTCGGCGAGCCGCTCGCGGACCTCGGGGTCGTTGCAGATGCTCGCGAGCACGCGCGCGTTCGGCGTGCCGGGGCTTCCGGAACAGGCCCCGCAGTCGATGCTGGACTTGTAGGGGTTGTTGACCGTCTCGCTCTCGTGGCCGGTGAACACGACCACGGGGGCGAAGTCGTCCCAGCCCATCAGGTCGAAAGCCGCCTCGGCGTAGAAGACCTTCTGGTCGGTGGAGATACCCATGGCGGGGGAGCGCTCGTCGTCGTCGTCCGGCTCATCGAGCGTCACCGACGAGAACCGCGCGGGGTGGTCCGGGCCGAGGCGCCCCCGCGCGTCGTGGACTTTCGACGGGAACAGCGTCCGGGACGCGAGCGCGGCCCCGAAGAACGTCCCGGAGGCCTCGACGAAGCCGAAGGCCGCGGCCAGGTCGTTTTTCAGGGCCTTGAGGAACTTGTTGCCGTCCGCCTTCAGCCGGTGCCAGCGCTCGTAGGACGCCGTCGCCGGGTCCTCGGCCGGCGGCCGCTCGGTGACGTGGTGTTTCGGGTCGACCATCACCGGGCAGGAGTCGGTCTGGACCTTGGACTCGTGGCCGCTGTACTCGATGGGGACGCCGAAGAAGCCGGCGTACCCGTGGGTCTCGTAGGCCCCGGTCGCTTCCAGGTGTCGCCGGATTATCTCCGACCGGGTGTCGATACAGAAGACCAGCTGGGCGTCGGGCCGGTCGGCGTCCAGTTCGGTGTTCGACGCCGCCAGCCCCTTGTTGATGTCCTCCAGCAGGTCCTCCTGATAGCTGCGCTCCCAGGCCGTCAGCCATATCTCCTGGAGGCGGAAGTCCGCCTGTTTGGGCCGCTCGGCGCCGTCGGTCTCGGGCAGTATCTCCGCCCCCATGTGCTTTGCCAGAATCAGCCGGACGGCGAGGTAGTCCGTCAGCGTGACCGGGTACTCGTCCTGCCAGGGGTTGTTGTTCGCCTCGGCCCGCTGTTTGATGAGACCGACCCAGCCCGGCAGCGCGGCCAGGTGGTGCTCGAAGATGGCCTCCCACTCGTCCTCGTCGTAGGCGCTGAGGACGGCATACAGGGCCTCCATGGCCGTCTCGGGCGCGTCGCTCAGCTGCTCGCGGTAGTACGTCGCGACGCTGGTCTCGGACTCCGGTATCCGCCTGTCGTAGGGCGCAATCTGACGCCAGGACTGGTAGAAGCCTCGCTCGCGGTCGGGCATCGGCCAGCCGGCCTGCCCCTGGTCGAGGAAGGCCGCCAGCCACTTCGAGCACAGTCGGTTCAGCCGCTCGTCGTGGACGTCGGCGGTCGAGCGCTCCGCCTCCTCGTGGGCCATCCGCCGCAGGAGCATCCCGGGTTCGTCGTCGATACCGTGTTCGTCGAGCAGGTCGTTGAGGACGGTGGCGTCTATCTCGCCCGACTCCCAGGCCCGCCGGAACTGGTCGGCTGTCGGGTAACCGCGCCCGTCGAACAGCGCCTCGGCGTCCTCGACGGCCTGCCGGAAGGGCCTGTCCTCGAACCCGGAGAGGGGGTTGGCGGCCACGTCGGAGTACAGCGGCCAGACCCGACCCAGGCGGTCCGCCGCGTTATCTATATGCGTCCGAACGGTCGTCGGGTCGATATCAACCATCGTATAGATTACACCAGTTGTACTTGGAAACCGTGAGCCGTATCTTAATATCTTCGCATATATGTAGTCGTATCCGGCTGAATTCCTAAAACAACTCAAAGGCACTAGAGTGCCTTCGAACCGGGAACACCGCCGAGACACACGTCGCACAGTCTGTACAATGGTCGTCCACCGTTTCGGCCAGATACCTCCCATTTTAGGAATTATATCACCATATGCCAGTCAGGTACAGAAATTTTAAACGTATAAGTGGTTATCCTCCGATATCTGATGACCAGTACTAGTCAACAGTACAGCGCCGTCCCGGTCGTCTCGACGACCCTCGTCTGGACGCTGTTTGTCGGGAGCGTCGTCCTCGTCGCAGCCACCAGCTGGTTCAGCATCGAACTCGCGGCCGAGCCGCTGGTCCGCATCGACGGCCTGACGAAGGTGATGTGGGTCGCAGTGACATTCTTCAGCGGTATCGTCCAGAGCTTCTCGCGCCGGTACATGGCGGCAAACAGGGACGTGGACCTGTTTTTCGCGCGCATCATGCTGTTTACCGTCGTAGTGATGGGGCTGGTCGCGGCCGACCACGTCGTTCTGTTTCTGGCGCTGTGGACGATAATGGGCCTGCTGATGGCGGAGCTCATCGGACACGTGGACGCCTGGCCCCAGGCGCGGGCGGCCAAGCGCCTCTCGCGGCGGTACTTCCTCGCCGGGAGCGTGCTGCTGGGCGTCGGCCTGCTCGCGCTGTCGGCGGGGGCCGAGAGCGGAACTATCTCGGGGATACTGGCGTCGGTCGACTCGCTGCCGCGGTCGACGCTGCTGTTGGGCGCGGCCCCCATCCTGCTCGGTGCGCTCGTCCAGTCGGCGCTGGTCCCGTTCCACGGCTGGCTGCTCTCCTCGATGACGGGACCGACCCCGGCCTCGGCCATCATGCACGCCGGCTTCGTCAACGCCGGCGGCGTCCTGCTCGCGCGGCTGGCCCCGGTGTTTGCGGTACAGCAAAACCTCATGTTGCTCATCGTCGCCCTGGGCGCGATAAGTTCCATCGCCGCGCAGGCGATGATGCTCGTCAAAGCCGACTACAAGGGTCGGCTGGGCTGTTCGACCGTGGCCCAGATGGGATTCATGATACTGCAGTGCGGGCTGGGCTTTTTCGCCGCGGCGGTGGCCCACCTCATCATCCACGGGTTCTACAAGGCGTATCTGTTCCTCTCGACCGGTTCACAAGTGGTCAAGAAAGCGCCGAAAAAGAAGAAACACGGCTACCCCGCCGTCGTGACCACCGGCGTGGCGCTGCTGACGGCCGTCGCCGGCGGCGCGCTGTTTGCCGTCCTCACCGGGAAAGGGACCGCGCTCACCGACACCGGCATCTTCCTCGCCGTCATCGTCGTCGTGAGCGTGTTCCGCGGTGCGACCGAGCTGCTGGAGAACAAATCGCTGCCGGCCATCGTCCGGCTGGGCGGGATGCCGCTTGTCATGCTCCCGGCGCTGACGCTGTACGCGGGCGTGTACAACGGCGTCTACACCCTGTTGCACGACCTGCCGATGGTCAAGACGGGCATGGCGATGACGCCCGCTCACTGGGGGCTGTTGGGCCTGTTCCTGCTGGGCCACCTCGCGGTCCAGCTCGGCTGGCTCCAGCGGAGCCGGCGCCTCTACGTCACGCTGCTGAACGCGGCACAGGCCGACCCCGCCACGATTCCGGGCCAGGCCGGCGAGTACGAGAACTGAGCGCCCCGAACGGGGTCGTCGGTCCGCAGACGTCCAGTCTCCTACCGTTTTCATCGCGAACAGCCGCGTCAGCACCGAATGGACGTATTTCACACACTACCCCCATATACCTTAAACACTCATAGGCCGCTATAATTTTGAAAAATCAGATGAATGCCCGAATTAAATTACGAATGTGTTAAGGGATAGGTTTTTACTTAGTTGGACAGATGGTTGAGTCGAGAATAGTCGCACAGAGTTAAACACCGCTGTGCCAGATTTCACTTCCGAGGTCACCAATAATGGGAAACAAATCCGAGCTAATCAAAGACGAGATGTACGGCGACGAGGTGCGGGAAAAGCTAGAGGAGTTCGCGGCGGAAGGGTGGGAGAACATCCCGGAGGAGGAGCGCGACAAGTGGTTCAAGCGGTTCAAGTTCTGGGGCGTGTTCCACCACCGCGGCGGCCAGGAGTCGTACTTCATGATGCGGCTGACAAACTGCGGCGGCGTGCTGGAGCCGGGTCAGCTCCGCGCCGTCGGTGAGGTCGCGGAGGAGTACGCCAGCGGCCCCGTCGACAACCCCGAGTTCGGCGACGCGTGGATCGATTTCACTACCCGCCAGTCCATCCAGCTCCACTGGCTCAAGCTCGAAGACATCCCCGAGATATGGGAGAAGCTCGAAGGCGTCGGCCTCTCCTCCCGGTCGGCTGGGGGCGACACGATGCGGAACATCTCGGGCTGTCCGGTCGCGGGCAAGGGCGAGGAGTACATCGAGTCCCGGCCCATCCTCGACGAGATTCAGGAGACCATCCGCGGGGACGACGACCTCTCTAACATGCCCCGGAAGTTCAACATCTCGGTGTCGGGGTGCAAGCAGGGGTGTGCCCAGGACGCCATCAACGACATCGGCCTCGAACCGGCCCGCAAGTTCATCGACGGGGAGGAGGTCAAGGGGTTCAACATCCGCGTCGGCGGGGGGCTGGGCGGCCGCGAACCGCGCAACGCCCGCCCGCTGAACCTGTTCATCGAGCCCGAACACGCCGTCGAGACCGTCCGTGAGTTCGTCGAGTACTACCACGAGAACGGCGACCGGACCAACCGCTCGAAGAACCGCGCTCGCTTCTTCGTCGACGAGCACGGCACCGAGAAGATCCGCGAGGACTTAGACGAGCGCCTCGACTTCGAGTTCGAGACCGCCGGGACGGACTTCCGCGGCGAGTACACCTACAACGCCGGCAAGAACACGGAGTACGGTGCCCACGACCACGTCGGCGTCTACGACCAGAAGGACGACAAGAACTACGTCGGGCTCTCGGTTCCGGTCGGTCGGCTCCCCGCCGAAGACGTCGTCGAACTGGCCGACCTGGCCGAGGCCTACGGCTCGGGCGCGGTCCGGCTCACCCGCCGGCAGAACCCGCTCATCATGGACGTGCCGGACGGCAACCTGGCGAACCTGCTGAACGAGCCGTTCCTGGACAAGTACTCCCCTGAGCCGAACCCGTTCACGCAGGGCGCCGTGGCCTGTACCGGGACGGAGTTCTGCTCGCTGGCGCTCACCGAGACGAAGGCCCGGATGGCCCGGATGCTGCGCTGGCTGGGCGACAACGTCGAACTGCCGAGCGACGTCGACCGCATCAAGATGCACTACTCGGGCTGTACCGCCGACTGCGGGCAGGCCATGACCGGCGACATCGGGCTCCAGGGGATGCGCGCCCGCAAGGACGGCGAGATGGTCGAAGCCCTGGACGTCGGCGTCGGCGGCGGGATGGGCGAGGAGGCGGAGTTCACCGAGTGGGTCCGCCAGCGCGTCCCGGCCGACGAGGTCCCCGGCATGATTCGCAACATCGCCGAGGCCTACGCGGCGCTGCGCTCGGAGGGCCAGACCTTCAGCGACTGGGTCGCCGCCACCGGCCACGAGACGCTCGTCGAACTCGCCGAACCCGAGGAGGTCGAGGGGTACGAGGACCCCTGCCTCAACGACGCCAAGCAGTCGTGGTACCCCTTCGAGGACGGCGAGAGCCCCGCACCGACGGACGCCAGCGGCGACCCCATCTCGGCGGACGACTGACCATGGACGAGCCCGAGTCACCCGAGGCGGAGCCGGACGGGCCGGCGACACACGCCCAGGAGGCGGCCTACGACGCCGCGCCGGAACTCATCGAGTAGACGGGCCATCGCGGCCCGTCAGCGCGGTCACCGGTCCGACACCGGAACCCCGGCGAGACAGCTCGTGTCCACCTGTGCCGTCGGTACGTCTTTTCGCGGTTCAGTCGAACCAGCCCCACGCTCGTCTACAGCCCGATAGCGACGCTTTCAGTCTCCCCGGTTCACAACGGTGTCGGGGACCAGATAGCGGGGCACGACCCGCGTCAGCACCACCATCCCCGACAGTTCGACGAGCGTCTGGGTCACGACGACGGCCGGGGCGAGCGCGTATCCCGGGGGCAGGGCGAGCGCGAGCGGCAACACGACCAGCGAGTTCCGCGTCACCGAGGTAAACAGGAGCGCGCGACTCTCGCCGGCGTCCATCCCGAGAGCGCCGGCGGCGAGTCGCCCGAGCAGGGGCATGATGACCAGGAACGCCACGTACACCGGGACGACGGCTGCTATCTGCCCGATGGCGTCGCGGACGCGGGGGAGCTGGGAGGCGATGACGACGAACAGCGTCGCGCCCATCATCGGCACCGGGAGCCACTCCATGGCGTCCTGCCACGCCGCGCCGCGGGCGGACCGCTCGGCGACGGACTCGGTGGCCCACGCGAGCGAGAGCGGCAGGGCGATTATGACGACGAACGCCTCGACGAAGGGGCCGGCCTCGATGAACTCGGCGACCCGCTGGCCCATGAACAGCCAGAGGTACAGCGGGAGCACGAGCAGTTGCACGACCATCAACACCGGCGTCGCGGCGGTTATCTGCTCGGCGTCGCCGCCCGCGAGCTCGGTGAAGGTGATGACGTAGTCGATACACGGCGTCAGCAACACCATAAAGACCCCGACGAGAACGACCGGCTCCTGCGGGAGGAGCCGCGTGAGTCCGAACACGACGGCCGGGACGACGAGGAAGTTCATGCCCAGCGCCGCGAGCATGAACCGGCCGTTCCGGAACGCCCGCCGGATGCGGACGAACGGAATCTCCAGGAACGTGACGTAGAGCAAGACGGCGAGAACCGGATTTATCAGCGGTTCCAGCCGCCCGCTCGCCCCGAGTCGCCCGAGACCAACCCCGATGGCGAGGACGACGGCGACGGCGTACAGCGGGACCTGATTGTGCTGAACCCACTGCTTGGAGAGCCGTGTCATGTGTGACCGGGGCCTCGCATACACCGGCGACTAGCCGTGGAGCGGCAAAGTCACACTGATATCCGCGTTCGGTCCCGTCAGACCAGGTCGTCGGCCTTCGTGTCCGCGGCCACGTCCGTATCGAGGTCGATGCCCTGGATGAGTTCGACGAGGTCCTCGAGTTCGGGGAAGGTGTAGACGGTCATCCCCAGGTCGCCGCCCTCGACGGTTATCTGTGAGTCGATGACGAAGACGAGTTCGGAGTCGGGCCAGCCGCCCATCTTCTCGATGATGTTACCGGCCGGACCGAGCACGAAGGTCGGCGTCCCCATGTCGATGGTCGTATCGAGGACGTTCGCCCAGCCGTCGATGAAGCCGCTGGTCATGATGTTGCCGATCTCCTGCATGGCCGACCGCTCCATCTCGGAGAACCCCTCGTCGTCGCCGTCCCCGCCCATGCCGCCCATCATCGCCCCCGCCAATCGCTTGCTGTCGGCCGGGTCGAGCATGAACAGGACGTAGCCGTAGGGCGGCTGGTTCAGCTCGACGTAGATGCCGACCTGCCGCTCGTCGCCGATGTGTGTCGTGACGTCGTCGATGTCGAGAAAGTTAATCTGAGAGGTGTGGACCGAGGCGTCCAGTCCCGTCAGCTGCCCGAGGTGGTCGGCGACGGTCTCCGACCCCTCCTTCGCCATCTGATTGAAGAGGTCGAGCTTTCGCACGTCGACTTGCAGGCCCATACCCCCACCGAACGGGGCGACCGGCTTAATCCCACCGTCGTCGCTATCAGGACTGGAAAACGGAGAACACACGTTGCCGGCGCGCTGGCGCCGGCACCGTTACTCGCCGGTGTCGTCGACCGGGAACTGTTCGTGTTCGCGGACCGTGTTCAGCACCACCGACGTAGAGGCGGTACGGATGTCCGGGTCGGTCAGCAGTTCCTTGATGTGTGCGTTCATCTCCTCGGTGTCTCGGAACTTCCCGACGGCGACGATGTCGTGGCTACCGGTCACCTCGTACACCGCGACCATGTTGTCGAGGTCGCGGAGCCGCTCGGTCACCGTCTCGAGCCCGCTGCCATCGACCGACAGCTGGAAGACGGCAGTCACGTCGTACCCCAGTGCCTCGTAGTCGACGCGAGCGGTGTACTCCTCGATGATACCGGTCTCGACCAGCTGGTCCATCCGTCGCGACACCGTCGTCGCGGCGACACCGGTCTCGGCGGCGACATCGCGGGCACTCGCCCGACCGTCGCGGAGTAGGGCGTTCACCACCTGTCTGTCGATATCGTCGACCATCGACCGCCGCTCAGACTGCCTCGGGACCGGTCTTCCCTGTTCGGACCTGGTAGGCGTCGTCGACCGGGAGGACGAATATCTTCCCGTCGCCTTTCTCGCCCGTGTGAGCGCCGTCGGCGATGGCTTCGACCACGTCGTCGGCGGGGATGTCCGCGACGACCGTCTCGATTTTGACCTTCTGGTGGAGGTCGACGACGTACTCCTCGCCGCGCCACTGCCCCTTCTTGGCGGGCTGGGAGCCCCGCCCGGAGACGTTGGTCACTGTCAGCGAGGGCGCGCCGACCTCCGCCAGCGCCTGCTTCACGTCGCCGAGTTTGTCCGGCCGAATCATTGCCATTACCATCTTGATTTCGGATTCGTCAGTTTCAGTCATCGTTGGAACCTCCGTCAGTTCGCACGTCTTCAGTCATCATACCACCGTCGGCGACGACGCTGTCACCGGAGCCGAATTCGGGGTACGTCTCGACGCCGTGTTCGCTGACGTCGAGCCCTTCCTGTTCGTGTTCGGGCGTGACTCGGGCCTGGCCGATGGCCTTGAGCACTGCCCAGACCGCAGCGGTCGCGACAATCGTCCAGGCGGCGATAGCGGCGACGCCGATGAGCTGGGCGATGAAGGCGTTCGCGACGGAATCGACGGCGCTTGGCACGGCGACGAAGGGGAACATGAGCGTCCCGAGCACGCCGGCGCTCCCGTGGACCGGGAAGACGGCACAGACGTCGTCGATCTTGAGGCGCTTCTCGACGAAGCTGAAGACGATGGGGAGCTGCGCGCCGGCCAGCCCGCCGACGAGGAACGCGCCCCACCAGGTGGTGGTGTCCGGAATCGCGGTGATGCCGACCAGCCCGGCCAGCAGCCCGTTTGCGACGTAGAGGGTGTCGACCTTGCCGGTTCGGGCCCAGGCGACGGCGGCGGCGCCGATGGCACCGCAGGCCATCGCGATGGTCGTCGTCATGGCGACGCGACCGACAGTGGCGAAGGCCCCGAGCGTAAGTTCACCCGCGTCGTTCAGCGCGAACACCGTCGCGGCGGTCCCGACGTTGAAGCCGTACCAGCCGAACGCGAGGATGAGCGTCCCCAGCACGGCGAAGGTCAGCGAGTGACCGGGGATGACGTTCGCGCTCCCGTCATCGTTGTACCGGCCCATGCGCGGCCCGAGGACGTAGGCGGCGGTGAGGCCGGCGATGCCGCCCATGCCGTGGACGATCATCCCGCCGGCGAAGTCGTGGAACGCCTCGCCGCCGTAGCTGATGTACGCGCCGGACCACGTGATACCCGTCACGAACGGGTAGATGACCGCGGCCAGCAGGAACGTGTAGGTCACGTACGCGCGGAGCTTCGCGCGGCCGGCGACGGCCCCGGAGACGATGGTCGCCGCCGTCATCGCGAAGACGGCGCCGAACAGCCAGCTGACCCAGCTGTTGGGGTCGGAGGTCTGGAAGGCCGGGACGAAGCCGCCCCCGCCGACCAGCGACGAGAAGCCGGCGCCGATGAGGAAGAACACCGTCACCCCGACCGACCAGGTGAGCAGGTTCTTCGTGAGCTGGTTCGCGACGTTCTTCGAGCGCACCTGCCCCGCCTCGAGCATGGCGAAGCCGGCGTGCATGAAGAAGATCAGGAACGTTACGACTAGGACCCACAGGAGGTTCACTCCCGTGACGAGCGTTTCGAGTTCCGCCGTTTGCAGTGGTTCGAGTACCATGATTTCTGTGTTATTGCGTTTGAACGTCCAACTTTATCGGCGCAAGCACCAACTTCGTCAAGTCGTTCACGAGAAAACCTCTGGCCAGAACACTACATAAAGATTTGCTTTACGAAATAGCAGTTTGAGCTGTTTAGGTAGACAAACGTCCGGACTATCACATGATATAATGCATTTAAGGTTGTTCTCCGTCAAGAAACTCGGTATCTGTCTACTTGGAATTTGGACGTTCGTAAACCGCGATTTCTCCGGTTCGAGGCCATAGCGGGGTGTTTCGCTTGCGCGCACCGGGGGACGGATGTTGCCAGCACCACCAGCGTTATGCCAGTAGAAAAGTCTGTTTCTTTTGAGGAAATGCCCGGATTGGACCCACATCGCTCGGAAATTCCGCCGTACAGTGACGATATAGGGCACATCTACCGGGTAGGATTGGAAAAATGGATGGAACTGTTGCCGACGATACGGTAGAGTCGAACGACGAGCGAACTGTCGCGAACGCACAGGGCGCACTCGACGTGGTACAGACCGCCTCGGTGACCGTCGACGAGGAGCTTGCGGCTATCGACCAGCGGGCGAGCGAGCAGGCGAGCGACGCGGCGTGGGTCGTCGAGGAGATATCCACGCTCTCGGCGACCATCGAGGAGATAGCGGCGACCAGCCGGGAGGTCAGCGAGCAGAGCGAGCAGGCGGCCACGGAGGCCGCCGAGGGCCGGGAAGCGGCGGCAGCGGCGATAGATACCATGTCGGACGTGCAGGCGGTAAGCAGTGCCGTCGCCCAGGAGGTCGAGTCGCTCCGGGAGCGTATCGACCGCATCGCCGACGCGCTGGCCGGTATCGACCGCATCGCCGACCAGACGAACATGCTGGCGCTGAACGCCTCGATCGAGGCCGCCCGGAGCGACGGCGACGCCGACGGCTTCGCCGTCGTCGCCGACGAGATCAAACAGCTCGCAAGCGAGTCCCAGCAGCAGGCCGAGGAGATAGAGGAGGCGCTGTCGGCCGTCCGGACGGCGACCGACGAGACGGTCTCGGAGCTGGAGACCGCCGCCGAGGAGATAGAGAGCGGCGCCGACCAGGTCGCGGACGCGATGGCGAGCCTCGACGCGGTCGCCGACACCGTCGAGGAGACCGCGGACGGCATCACCAGCGTCTCCGACGCGACCGACGAGCAGGCCGCCACCAGCGAGGCCATCGCGGAGCGCTGTGAGACGCTGTCCGAGCGCGCGACCGCCATCGACGACGACCTCGCCTCGATACGTGGGGCCCGCTCCGAGCAGACGGCGATGCTCGGGGAAATCGACGGGCTGCTCGACGATATCGACGCCGACCGCCGCGCCGGGCTGGCCGAGCGCCCGCGGCTGGCGACCGGTATCCCCGGGCTCGACGACTGCTGTGGCGGCGGGCTTGTCGTCGGGGGGCAGGCGGTGCTGCGGTACGGCCCCGAGGCGGACGTCGACGGGGCGCTCGCACAGCTCTGTGCGACGGCCGTCGCCGCCGGCACCGGCGTGTCGCTGATGCCGACGCCGACCCTCGACAGGGAGACGCTGGCGAGCGCGTTCGGGGGGACCGACCGCTCGCTGGCCGACGCGCTGTCCGACGACCGCCTGTTCGTCCTCGACGCCTTCGGGACGTGGCGCGACGAGTACAACGTCTTCGACATCGAGCGCCGGTCGCTGGCGTCGGTCAACGAGACGACCGTCGAGCGGCGGACCGCCCCGCTGCTGGTCGTCGGCAACATCGAGGGGGAGGTCGCCACCGTCGGCGAACAGGCCGCACGGGAGGCGCGCTACGAGAACGACGACGGCGTCTTCGCGGCCGAGGACACCGTGCTCAACGTCGTCGCCGACGACGCCGTCCCGGAGACGCTGTCGGCCTTTTACGTCGGGTCGGCCGACCAGACGCTCACGCTCGCCCGGGCGGACGGGCAGCTGTCGGTCGAACTCGACGCGGGGTCGGTCGGAGCGGACGGCACCAGACGGCCGGCCTCGACCGTCCCCGAGCCGCCGTTCCTCCGCGTCGAGGCGCAGTGATGTTCGGCGTCGACGGGGCGGGCACCATCGGCTTCGCGACCGAGTCGTTCGCGTCGCGGCTGGACACGACGCCGGCCCGCCTCGCGGGGACGCGGTTCGGGGCCGTCGTGGCGCCGGACAGCGACGACCCGCTCGCCGACGTCGAGACGCTGCGCGGGCGGCCGGCCGGCGAGACGCGGCGCTGTCGGGCGTTCGTCCGCCGGGGCGAAGAGCCGGTCGCGGCGACCTTCGAGTTCGCCGCCACCGAGGGACGGCAGGTCGTCGGCACCGTCCGGGAACGGACCGAGCAGTACCGACACCTCTTCGAGCAGAGCCACGACGCCATCGTGCTGTTCGAGATAGTCGACCGGTGTCCGGTCGTCCGCGCCGTCAACGCCGCCTTCGTCACGACGTTCGGGTACGGCCGCAGCGACATCGTCGGGGAGTCGCTCAACGAGTTCATCGTCCCGGACGAGCGCTGGAACGAGGCGACCGACTACGACCGGCGGACCGCCGCCGGCAAGACGAACCACGCCGTCGTCAGCCGGAAGACCGTCGACGGCCGCCGGGAGTTCGTCTACCGCGGACTCACCTACACGACGGCCGACGACCGCCGGTACGGCTTCGCCATCTACAGCGACGTGACCGACGACCGCCGTCGCCGCCGTCGGCTACAGGTGCTGCACCGGGTGTTGCGCCACAACATCAGAAACGACCTCTCGGTGGTCATCGGGACGGCCGACTACATCGAGCGGGCGAGCGGCGAGGCGAACCACCGCGAGGCCGCCGCGCGCATACTCACCGCCGCCGAGCGAATCGCCTCCATCAGCGAGCAGGCCCGCGCCGTCGAAGTCGCGCTGTCGAATCGGTCCGACAGGGCGATAGACGCCGCGGAAGTGGTCCGGTCGGTCGTCGAGACCTACGACGGCATCCGGACGACCGCGCCGACGGCCGCGCCGGTCACCGGCGGGGTGGCGGTGTACAGCGCCGTCGAGAACCTCGTCGAGAACGCCGTGGCCCACACCCCCGAGGGGACGGCCGTGCGGGTGACCGTCGCCGACGAGGGCGACGAGTGGCGCATCCGAATCGCCGACGAGGGACCGGGAATCCCGGCCATCGAGCGGGGCGCGGTCTTCGACGACGAGGACATCACGACGCTCAGCCACGGCACCGGGCTGGGGCTCTGGCTGGCCCGCTGGGTCGCCGAGTCGGCCGGCGGTGCGCTCCGGTACGACCGCGACGACGGCTGGACGGTCGTGACGCTGGTGCTCCCGCGGGCCGACGATAGCGACGACGTGCTCAGCCCGCACAGCGTCGAGTTCGACCCGAACGCGACGTACTGATTACAGCCGGTCGGCGATGTCCTCGGCGAAGTAGGTGAGGATGAGGTCGGCCCCGGCCCGCTTGATGGAGAGCAGTGACTCGTAGGCCACCTCGTCGAGTTGCAGCCACCCCTTCTCGGCGGCGGCGTGTAGCATGGCGTACTCCCCGGAGACGTTGTAGGCGGCCACGGGGTGGTCGTAGTCCTCGCGGACCTGGGCGACCACGTCGAGGTACGGCAGGGCGGGCTTGACCATCAGCACGTCCGCGCCCTGGGAAACGTCGAGTTCAACCTCGCGGCGGGCCTCCCGCGCGTTGGCGGGGTCCATCTGGTAGTGGCGCCGGTCGCCGAAGGCGGGCGCGCCGTCGGCGGCGTCCCGGAAGGGGCCGTAGAAGGCCGACTCGAACTTCGCGGCGTAGCTCATGATAGGCACCTCGCTGTGGCCGTCGGCGTCGAGCGCCTCGCGGATGGCGCCGACCATCCCGTCTAGCATCCCGGAGGGAGCGACCATGTCCGCCCCCGCGCGTGCGTGACTCACCGCGATGTCCCCGAGCAGGTCGAGGGTCTCGTCGTTGCGAACGGTCAGGTCGGGGTCGTCCTGTGCGTCTTCCTCCAGCAGTCCGCAGTGGCCGTGGCTGGTGTACTCACAGAGGCAGACGTCCGTGATGACGTAGGCGTCGGTCGAGTCGGTGATTCGACGGACCGCATCCTGGACGACGCCGTCCTCGGCCCAGGCCCGCGAGCCCCGCTCGTCTTTCGACTCGGGGATGCCGAAGACCATGACGGCCTCGACGCCCGTCTCTATGACCTCCTCGACGCGGGCGACGCTCTCCTCGACCGGCACCCGTTCGTGGCCCGGCATCGTCTCGATGGGGACCCGCTCGTCGGCCGTCGCGTCCACGAACACCGGGGCTATCAGGTCCGACGCCGATACCTCCGTCTCCCGCACCAGGGGCCGCACGCCGTCGGTCCGGAGCCGGCGTGGGCGACGCGTCATATCCATGTGCGGGTGTGTGGCCCTGAGAGGCATGAACCCACCGCTCGCCGGAACGCAACTGATATGTCGCCGACGGGATATGTTCCGGTCGATGGTACCCGACAGCCCGGCGGCCACCGCCCGGGGCCCGGTCAGAGCGGCCGTCGAGGACTACGGCCTGCTGGTCGTCGCCGGCCTCTTCGCCGCTCTGGGCGTCGCCGGTATCGCGCTGTACGTCGCCGACCCGGGCGCCGCCGAGTCGCTGTTGGAACGGTACGGGCTGGTGGCGCTGCTGTTTGCCTTCGTCCTCGAAGGCGCGATGTTGCTGTATTTCGCGCCCAGCGAGGCGCTCGTCCCGGCGGCGGTCACGGTCCTCGCCCAGCGGGGCGAGGGGTACCACCTCCCGACGGTCCTCGCCATTCTGCTGGTGGCCGTCGTCGGCGCTACCGTCGGCCAGACCACGCTGTTCCTGCTGGCGAAGCGGGGCGGTCGGGAGTGGCTGCTGGAGCGCCCGTGGTTCCGGGTCGACGAAGCGCGACTCGACCGCTTCGGCGAGGCCTTCGACACCTACGGTGTGCTCGCTGTCCCCGCGAGCAACACGCTGCTTTTCACCCGCGGCATGTTGACCGTGCCCGCGGGGATTGCGGGCATGACGACCCGCCGCTTCGTCGCCCTCTCGGCGCTGGGAACCCTCTCGTTCGAGCTGTTGCTCGCGGGGGCCGCGATGGGCGTTCTCGAACTGCTCTAGGCGCGGTGCGTACCGGCTCAGGCGCCGCCGTAGTACTCGCCGGCGTCGCGGGTGCCGGTGATGATGCCCTTCCGGCCCTCCTTGGCGTAGTCGACGCCCTCGACCGCCGCAAACCGGGCGCCCACCCCCTCGGAGCTGTTGTCGTTGGCTTCCACGTACGCCTCCAGCGCCGCCGTGTCGACGTCCCGCGGGCGGTCGTAGAGGTAGACCCACTTCTCCTCGACGGTCGCCCCGTCGACGACGCTGCGGGCGCCCTCGGCGACCAGGTTCTCGAACCGGCCGCTCCGGGCGGCGGCCGACTCGGGTTCGTCCATGGTTCTGCCGCCGACCAGCGTGGCCGCCCCCAGTTCCGCGACGAGCGTCGCCATGTCCTCGTTCGCCTCGGCGTAGCGGTCCACGTCGCCGGTCGCCGCGTCGACCACCGCCTCGATGCGGCTCGTGGGGTCGACCGACTCCGTGCCGTACCGGTCCACCGCCGAGACGAGCAGCGTCCCGTCGGTGACGGCGACCACCCTCCCCGCGTCGGCGTTGCGGTACCGGGCGTACCCCTTGTACTCGCCCGCGCGGTCGTACCCCGCCCCCTGCAGGTCCGAGACGGCGGCGTCGCGGTCGAACTCGGCGGTGACGACGTCGACCGGTCCGGCGGTGACGACGGCCGTGGCCTCGTCCCAGCGCATATCGACGGGCTCCCACGTCCGCTCGAAGACGGTCGGTTCGCCGCCGAGGTTCTCCAGCTGGGCCGCGAGGGCCCCCAGGTCGTAGTAATCAAAGGAGTAGTGGGCCACCTCGTCGACGGCCGACGGCGCCGGGAGCCACTTCGTGAACACGTCCGTGTCGCCGCCGTCGGACCCGAGCAGCGCCGAACAGCCGGCGCTGGCCGCCGCGGCGCCGGCCGCGGCCACACTCCGCCGGAGCATCGCCCGCCTCGTCAGCGTACCGCGGGACATAGCCTGGAGGATAGCTGCGAGCCAGTTGACGCTTGTGATACGGCGAGGACCGTCCCCGGTGGTCCGCTCCCGCCGTTCGGCCCGCGCCGCCGCCCCGACAGCGTCGGACCGGAGGGAGCCGACGGGACGGGCCCGCCGAGCTACCAAACAGGTATATATGCCGGCGTGGCAAGTTCAAGGTCGAATGGACGAGAAAACCGAGCACCTCCGAGATATCTTCATGGACGTCTCCGACGAGGGGTCGGTGACGGAGTCACAGACGGCCGGACGGGGGTCGCTGACCGACGCCGACGAGGCGACGGTCAGGGCGCGGCTGGGCGAGACCGTCGCGCGGATGCGCGAGCGCTACGAGTTCCGGACCGACCTCGACGACGAAGCGCTGGTCACGCTGGTCCGGGAGTTCTACGGCGGCAGCAGCGACGGGGCGATGGCCGACGAACTCGGCGTCGACGAGGCGGCCGTCGTTGAGGCCCGGCTGGACTTGCATCTCCTTCGGGAAGCCGACGACGACGTCACCTTCGACGCGGCCGCGTTCCGGAAACGCGTCGTCGAGGGAGACGCGACCGACGACGACCTGGCCGCGGCGTTCGACACCGACGCCGAGACTGCCGCCCGCTATCGCCGCGTGGTCGAGGCCCAGCAGGCCGCTCGGCAGGTGAGCCGGCGCTTTACCAGCGCGTTCGAGGACGCGCTGGCCGAGGCGGGCCTGGCCACGCAGCTGACCGCAGCCACCCGGGAGACGGGGCTGGACGAGGCCACCGAGGACATCGACTCGCTCGACTCCGACGCCGACGTGTCGATGTGAGCGGGCGAACTTTTTTGACCCATCGTGGGACCAGCCCGGGCCATGGCCGACCACACCTTCCGCGAGCTGGAGACAGCGGCCTACTGCCCGCGAAAACTCTACTACCGCCGCCGGGACGGGGCGCCCGACGTGCCGGCGGAGGTCGAACGAATCAGACGGCTGGCCCGCGAGTACGAGCGCCTGCTGACCGACGACGCGGCGCTACTCGCGGCGCCCGTCGAGCCCGACCCCGCCACCGTCCGCGAGCGGTTGCGGGCGGCGCGGGACCGCCTCGACGAGTGGGACGGGCTGGCCGACCCCGCCGAGACGGACGTCTACCTCGGGGGCAAGGACGCCCGCGGCGTCGCTCACAAGCTCGTCGAGACCGACAGCGGGACCGTCCCCTCGCTGGTCTTCACCGGCCGTCCGCCCGAACAGGGCATCTGGGAACCCCAGAGCGTGCGGCTGGTCGCCGCCGCGAAGGCGCTGTCCTGGGAGCGCGAGCGGGCGGTCGAGCGGGCCATCGCCGAGTACCCGGCCTACGGCGTCGTTCGAGCGGTGGAGGTGACGGCGAGGCGAAGCGGGCAGTACCGGCGGGCCCTGCGGGTCGCCGAGAGCATCGACGGCCCACCCAGCAGAGCCGACAGCGACGCCAAATGTGACCCCTGTGAGTTCCGCGAGAGCTGCGGCGTCACCACGCGGTCCCTGCGGTCGCTCCTCTAGTGGTCGGCCAGCCACTGCTCGACGGCGTCGGCCTCGGCTCCCCGGCGGTGAATCGTGTCCGCCTCGACGTCGACGACGGTCGAGCCGGTTCCGCCGGTCTCGCCGCCGTCGAGGACCACAGCCGCCATCTCGGTGATGGCGTCCAGCTCGCCGACGGTGGTGGCGCTTGGCTGTCCGCTGACGTTCGCGCTGGTCGCGGTCAGGGGCGCGACCGCTTCCAGCAGCGCAAGCGCCACGAGGTGGTCGGGGACGCGGACGCCGACGCGGGGGGCGCCGGCGGTCAGCGCGTCGGGCACCGACGCGCGGGCCTCGGTGACGACGGTGACCGGCCCGGGGAGGAACGTGCGCATGAACCGCTCCTCGCGGTCGGTCGGGTCGACGTAGTCGAGCGCGCTCGCCACGTCCGGCACCGCGAGCGAGACGGGCTCGTCGCGGTCCCGGCCTTTCGCCTCAAACACCCGCTCGACGGCGTCGGGGTCGGTCGCGTCGGCGGCCAGCCCGTACACCGTCTCGGTCGGGTAGACCACGAGCTCGCCGTCGCGGATGGCCGCCGCCGCGTCGTCGATGTCCGCGGCCGCGTCGAACGCGGCCGGGTCGACGGCGTCCGTCAGGTCGCTACCGTCGCCCGCTCCGCTGTCGTCGCTCACAGCTGCGCTTCGACGGCGTCGTAGTCGGGGAAGGCGGGCCACTCCTCGCCCACCCACGCGTACTCGACTGTGCGGTCCGAGTCGAGGAGGAAGACGGCGGGCCGGGGCTCGGCGAGGCCCTCCATCCCGTCGATGTCCATGTCGATGCCGTAGGCCTCGGCGACTCCGTTTTTCGGGTCGGAGAACAGCCGGGCCTGCCCAGCGACGCCGCGTTCCTCGAGCAGGTCCTTGTGGGCGTAGGGCGTCGAGATGGAGACGCCGACGACGGTGGCGTCCTCGTGCCACGCCCGGTCCCGGACCTCGTTCCAGAGGTACGTCGCCGGGAACGCCCCGTCCATCGGGTGAAAGAGGACGAGAACGGGGTCGTCGCTCTCGGCACAGACCGCCGAGAGCGAGGTGTCAGCCCAGTACTCGTCGTTGACCAGCGGGCGGGTGAAGTCGGGCGCCTGTTCGCCCTCCTCGGGGTGGTCGGCCGGCCCCAGTTCCACCACGTCGAAGTCGAATTCGGCCATCAGGCGACCCCCTCCTCGGCCTGTCCGTACGTCCGCTCCAGATACGCGACGATGTTGGCGCTCTCGCTCATCGTCACGCCCGTGGATTCGTCGACGATAGCGGGAACGGTCCGCTTACCGGTGAGCCGCTTGACCGCGTCGCGCTCGGAGTGCATCGGTTCGATGAACCGCGACCGGTAGGAGAGCCCGAGGTCGTCGAGCGTCCGGACCACCCGCTCACAGAACGGACAGGCCTGCAGCCGGTAGAGTGTGATGTCGCTCATACGGCCACAGGTAGGAGCGAGACACCCCTAAGGGCTTCGCCACGGAGCGCAAGCGGTGACGACAAGGCTTAATCCCCGGCGAGGACAACTCCGACCGTTGATGGCCTCACCCACGGCGGTCACGTTGTCAGCGGTGCCGCTCCAGACGTTCGACGTCGTCGGCGTCGCCGTTCCCGAAAGCGCCGTCCTCGTCGGCGGCATCGTCACCATACTCCTTCTCATCGTCCTGTCGGCGTTTTTCTCCTCCTCGGAGATAGCGATGTTCTCCCTGCCGGCCCACCGGACCGAGGCGCTTGTCGAGGACGGCGTCCCCGGCGCACGCACGCTCAAGGCGCTCAAATCCGACCCGCACCGTCTCCTCGTGACGATTCTCGTCGGGAACAACCTCGTCAACATCGCGATGTCCTCCATCGCGACGGGGCTGCTCGGCTTTTACCTCTCGCGGGGGCAGGCCGTGCTCGCGGCGACCTTCGGCGTCACCGCCATCGTCCTGCTGTTCGGCGAGAGCGCCCCCAAGAGCTACGCCGTCGAGAACACCGAGTCGTGGGCGCTTCGCATCTCGAAGCCGCTGCAGGTCTCGGAGAAGGTCCTGCTCCCGCTCATCCTCTTTTTCGACTACCTGACCCGCGTCGTCAACAAGATAACCGGCGGCCGGTCGGCCATCGAGACCTCCTACGTCACCCGCGAGGAGATACAGGACATCATCGAGACGGGCGAGCGGGAGGGCGTCCTGGACGAGGAGGAACGGGAGATGCTCCAGCGCACGCTCCGGTTCAACGACACCATCGCCAAGGAGGTGATGACCCCGCGCCTGGACATGACCGCCGTCGCCAAGGACGACTCCATCCGTGAGGCCCTCGAAACGGCCATCCAGAGCGGCCACGCCCGCCTGCCCGTCTACGAGGGGAGCCTGGACAACGTCATCGGCGTCGTCCACATCCGCGACCTCGTCCGGGACTTAGACTACGGGGAGACGTTCGCCGAGGACATCGTCCTCGAAGACCTCATCGAACCCACCCTCCACGTCCCCGAGTCGAAGAACGTCGACGACCTGCTGACCGAGATGCGGGCCGAACGCCTGCATATGGTCATCGTCATCGACGAGTTCGGCACCACGGAGGGGCTGGTGACGATGGAGGACCTCACCGAGGAGATCGTCGGCGAGATACTCGAAGGCGAGGAGGAAGAGCCGATCGAGTACATCGGCGACGACACGGTCACGGTCAAAGGCGAGGTCAACATCGAGGAGGTCAACGAGGCGCTGGAGCTTGAGCTCCCCGAGGGCGAGGAGTTCGAGACCATCGCCGGCTTCATCTTCAACCGCGCCGGCCGGCTCGTCGAGGAGGGCGAGACCATCACCTTCGAGGGCGTCGAGATACGCATCGAGCAGGTCGAGAACACCCGCATCATGAAGGCCCGCATCGTCAAGCTCGATTCCGAGGAAGGGACAGAGGAAGCCCAGGTCGAGTAGGGACGGCGCCGCGAGCGCTCGATACTCGTGAGGTACTAGTCAGACGACCGAATCGACGGCGAAGAAGACGCCGTACGAGAGCGCGAACGCGAGGACGAGCGAGCCGAGCCACGCCAGCACCGTCTTGCCCATCTTCCCGCGGCTGACCTCGCCGTCGCCGGCCGCGGCGCCGGAGCCGACGATGGCCGAGACGATTATCTCGTTGAAGGAGACCGGCAGCCCGAAAAACACCGCCGTCTGGGCGATGAGGAAACTCGGGATGAGCGCGGCGATAGAGCGCCGGGGGCCGAGCGAGGAGTAGTCCTGGGCGATGGCCTTTATCATCCGCGGGGCGCCGGTCCAGGAGCCGATGAGCAGGCCGAGCCCGCCGAACAGCAGGACGCCGGTGATGGGGATGACCGACGCCGGCCCGGTGTCCAGCAGCGGGAGCAGCGGGCCCAGCGCGAGCCCGACCTGGCTCCCGCCCGCGGAGAACGCGACCAGGCCGCCGAGTACGAGCAGGAAGTGCCGCTGGCCGGCCGCGGTGTCGGCTTGAACATCTCGGTAGAGCAGGCCTCCGCCGAGCAGCGCCGCCAGGAGCGTGACGGCGGCTATCGTCGGTAGTATCGGCGTCCCGAGCGTCCGGCCGACCGCTCGCGCGACGGAGGCCTGCGCGGAGCCCGGCGCGAGCAGGACGAAGCGGACGTTCGCGAGCAGCGCGGCGACGAGCGCTCCCAGCAGTGGGACCACCACGTCTTCGGGGACGGACTCGTTGCGCAACAGCGAGGCCGTCGCGTAGGCGATGCCGCCGCCGACGAAGGGGACCGCGACCCACAGCGAGACGATTTCGACGTACTTGGCCGTCGCCGGCTGGCCGCCCATCGCCAGCCCGACGCCGACGACGGCGCCGGTGACGGTAAAGGCCGTCGCGATGGGGTAGCCGGTGAAGATGCCGAAGGCCACCAGCAGCGCCGCGGTCACGAGCGCGACGATGGCCGCTATCGCGGAGAGCCCGCCGCCGTCCGGGAAGAGGACGAGGCCGCCGCCGACGGTCTCGGTGACGTTCGCACCCTGTAACACCGCGCCGGCCAGCCCGAGGATACCGACCAGAAAGCCGGCCCGCATCACGGATATCGCGTTGGCGCCGACCGCCGGCGCGAAGGGTGTCGAGCCGGAGGAGCCCGCCCCGATAGCCCAGGCCATGAACAGGCTCGCCGCCGACGCCACGATCAGCGTCACTAGTACGCTCGTCGCTACCATCTACACCGGCGTTTGCCCTACCGACGCATCAGCCTACCGTTCCCTGCATCATCTCCACCCGAAGCGGAGGGGTGAGAGGTGGTGACATGCCACAGTCGAAGAGTGGCACCGGTCGGTGTACTGCCGCGGTGGGAGTCTGCGCGATGACGGCCACCAGGCGCCGCCCGGCATCCGTGTGTATGAGACAGCGGCCAACGGAGACCGCCTGTCGGTCGGTGGTGTCAGAAACTATAACACTGAGTCCGATGATGTTGACGCAACTACGATGGTAGAACTTCTGACCGTCGTCGGTATCGCCGTCGCTGTGTTTGTCGGGTTCAACATCGGCGGGTCATCGACGGGCGTCGCGTTCGGTCCGGCCGTCGGCTCACGCCTCGTTCGGAAGACGACTGCGGGCGCCCTGTTCGTTGGCTTTGGCTTTCTCGGAGCGTGGACCGTCGGCCGGAACGTCATCGCGACGATGAGCAGCAGTATCGTGCCGGCGACGCAGTTCACGCCCATCGCAAGCGTCGCCGTTCTGTTTTTCACCGGCGCGTCGCTGCTGGTGTCGAATCTTTACGGCGTCCCCGCCTCGACCTCGATGACCGCTGTTGGCGCCATCGTCGGACTCGGGCTGGCCTCGGGCACTCTCAATCAGGCGCTGATGTTCGTCATCGTCTCGGCCTGGATCGTCGCCCCGCTGGTGTGTCTGGTCATCGGGGTCGTGGTCGGCCGCTATCTGTACCCGTATCTCGACCGCTATATCGCGTTCACGACGTTCAGGCTCCACTTCATCCAGCTCGACCGGTCGGGCGTCGTTCCCCGGCCGTACGTAAACCGGAACGCGTCGCTGCAGGATACAATCGGCTCCCTATCGGTGGTCGTCATCGGCTGTTATATGGCGTTTTCGGCGGGGGCGTCGAACGCGGCAAACGCCGTCGCCCCACTGGTCGGTACGGGAGGGTCGCTCACCGTCGACCAGGGCGTCCTGCTCGCGGTGGCGGCCTTCGGGCTGGGGAGTTTCACAATCGCCCGGCGCACGCTGGAGACGGTCGGGGACGATATCACGGAGCTGCCGATTCTCGCGTCGCTGATAGTCTCCGTGGTCGGTGGGACGGTCATCACAGTGCTCTCGTACTTCGGAATTCCAGCGAGTCTGGCAGTCAGTACGACATCGACAATCATCGGGCTCGGCTGGGGCCGGGCGAGCCGTGCGGCGACACTGGCCGAGCTAGCGAAACCAGCGCCTGAGGGGCCGAGTCTGGACGTGACGACCGGCGCGCTAGTCACGTCGCGGGCCGAGGACGCCCCCGCCGGGCCGACGATCGGGGATATCGCCCGACACGAGCAACCGGCCGAGAAGCCAGACGAGACGCCGGCGGTCCCGGATGTCGGCGCGGAGGGGCCGGCAGACCTCGACGAGCGGAGCCTCTTCGACCCGGCGGCGGCCAAGCGTATCGTGCTGATGTGGGTGTTGACGCCGTCGCTGGCGATCGTCGCCTCGTATCCGGTGTTTGTGTTCTTGCTGTGACGGACGGTTCGACAAAACGACGGCGGCGAGCTTCGTACGATATCGCTTCTCGGACCCCAGACCGATGCCGGCGGCACAACCGCCGCTTAGTTCGATTTGGCGTCGGCGATGCCGGAAGCCGACGTTGCTCGCACGGCGACGAGCTTAGTTCGACTTCGCCTCTCGAACACCAAACCGACGCCGAACAGATGAACTGCTCTTAGTTCGACTTCGCATCGGTTTCCTCGCCCGGCTCGACCGCCTCGACGCCCTCGGCGGCCTCGACCGCGTCGGTCACCTTCTCGGTGTCGACGTGCCAGCGGTCGACGTCGGAGTCGTAGTCGGCCAGCCGGTTCGAGACGCGCACCTTCAGGTCGTCGTCGTTGACGTTGACCTCGAAGACGTACTCGGGTGCCTCCTCGTCGCCGATGCGCTGGAGGTTCGCGCTCACGAGTGGGTTGTCGAAGTAGTAGGGCGCAATCTGGGTCATCACGTTGCGATAGACGGTGTCCTCGACCTTGCGCAGCGCCTTCCGGCCCGCGGAGTCGGCCGCGCGGGCGACGTAGTCGACCGATTCGCCCCACTTGTCGATGGCCTCGTCGGGCTCGTCGAGGCTCTCGTAGGACTCGGTGAGCTTCTCGCCGGCCTTCTGGAGGTCCTCGTCGGGGTCTTTCCCCGCCCGCTCCCCCTTGCCCTCGTCGATGCTCGCCTGCTCGGCCGTCTTCTCGTTGACGTCCTCATCGAGGCGCTCGTGGCTCTTCGGCCGCCACTCGTCGAACTCTTCGAGGGCCTCGTCGTCGATGTCCGTCTCGACGGAGTCGTCCTCGAACAGCTCCTTCAGTGCCTGCGTGATGCGCTCGCCGTGCTCGACGACGTCGACCCAGCCGCCGTGTGTCTTGAATCCAGAGACGCTCTCTTCGATATCTGCCATTGTAGAAGGTACGGACGGTGTGGTACCGTGTGGTCGGTAGTTGACGCTGGGGCTGGTTAAGCGTTTCCGCCGTCGCCCGGGCGGTCGACGCGACGGAGGAGTCAGCGGTGCGTGCGAACACTTATCCGACAGATATCGGTATGCAGTCGCATGCTTCCGCGTCGTCGACTGCTGGCACTGACCGGGTCGTTGATAGTCGGAGCGGGCTGTAGCGGGACGAGTTCCGAGAGCGGTCCGCAAGTGGTGTGTGACTCCGGCGTCCTCGCCGGCGGCGGGGAGGTCGTCTTCGGGCTGACGCCGCAGGTGTCCAGCTACGGGCGAAGCGACAGCCCGGTCGTCGAACTGACCGTGCCGGTCCGGCAGTCGGTGCTGACCGAGGAGAACGTCGAC
Organism: Haloarcula laminariae; assembly: GCF_025457605.1. Classification (NCBI taxonomy): domain Archaea; kingdom Methanobacteriati; phylum Methanobacteriota; class Halobacteria; order Halobacteriales; family Haloarculaceae; genus Haloarcula; species Haloarcula laminariae. The sequence continues at coordinate 149,174 of NZ_JAMZFY010000002.1, forward strand.
CGCATCGAGATTCGGCGCGGCGGGGAGACCGAGTACATCGTTCCGGTCAACCCCGAGAACGACGAGCCGGTCGGCGACAGCGGGCGCTACGACGTCGACGACGTCGTCGAGTACACCCAGTCGCTGGGCCACGTCCCGCAGAACGGCCGGCCATGGTTGGTCGCGTTCGACGCCGAGGGCGAACAACTGGACGAGCTCCGAATCGAGTTTCGCTGTTACCGACGGCCCGAGCGACAGACGAGCTAGAGGTTGTTGCGCTTATCAGTCTCGCTCCCATATCCGATAGCGATGCCATCCGCACTGTTCGTAGTCAGCGAAGAGGGGTACTGGGGCGAGGAATGTATCGAGCCGCTCACGACACTCACCGACGCCGGCGTCGACATCGAGGTCGCGACGCCGAGCGGGTCGCCGCCGGTCATCGACGAGCGCTCCGTCGACCCCGAGGAGGTCGGCGAGGAGACGGCCGAACACGTGATGGAGGTCCACGAGAGCGACGAGCGGCTCAACGACCCCTCCCCGGTCGCACAGGTCGACGCCATCGACTACGACGCCGTCGTCTTCCCCGGCGGCCACGGCACCGCGTGGGACGTCAACCAGGACCGGGACGCCCGCCGGCTGCTGCGGGACGCCGTCGCCCACGAGGACGGCAAGGCGCTGGTCGTCTGTCACGCCGTCGGGATTCTGGCCTTCACCCGGGAGAGCGCCGGCGACTTCCTCGTCGACGGGCGCTCGGTCACCGGCTTCCCCAACGAGTGGGAGGAGGGCATCGTCGACGACAACGGCGTGATGCCCGACGGCCGCAAGCTCCCCTACTGGGTCGAGGACGAGGTCATCGCCGCCGGCGGCGACTGGGACGCCGAACTCGACGACGACACCAGCGTCACCGTCGACGGCGACCTCATCACGGCCCGAGGCCCCCCCTCCTCGGCCGAAGCGGCGCGGACGCTGCTCGAGGAGCTGGGCGTCGAGCAGCCGGCCTGAGGCTGGCGCGTCGCTGTCGTCAACGTTTACTTCCCACCCGTCAAGGCCACCGTATGGCACTCGAACAGCGCGGTGACGCCTCGATAGTCACCCACGCGCTCGCGCAGGACGAACTTTCCCGACTGCGCGAGAAGGAGACCGAACAGGTCGAGTTCCGGAAGGGGCTCGTCCGGCTGGGACGGCTCTGTGGCTACGAGATCATCGACGGGCGCATGGAGACCGAGTACGTCGAGATAGAGACCCCCCTGACCACGACGATGGGCGAGCGGGTGACGGGCCTGGACGACGTGGTCATCGTCAACGTCCTCCGGGCGGCGACGCCGTTCGTCGAGGGGCTCCTGAAGGCGTTCCCCCGCGCCCGCCAGGGCGTCATCTCGGCGAGCCGGGACGAGTCCGCGGGGATGGACGACGACGGCGAGTTCCCGATCTCCGTCGACTACGTCAAACTGCCCGACATCGACCCCGAGGACACCGTCATCGTCGCCGACCCGATGCTGGCGACGGGGTCGACGATGTCCACCGTGCTCTCCTACATCACCGAGCAGGAAGCCGACCCCGAGCGTCTGATTGCGCTCTCGGCGGTAGCCGCTCCGCCCGGTATCGTACGGGTCTCGGAGTCCGTCCCCGAGGCCGACCTGCTGACCGTCGCCATCGACGACGAACTCAACGAGGACGGCTTTATCGTGCCGGGACTGGGCGACGCCGGGGACCGAGCGTTCCGGACGACCTGAGCCGTCGAGCACTGCGAGGCCCGCGCGGCGGGAGTCGAAACGTCTTTGAGGCGGGTCGGACTACGGATAGCACTGCGACGGTTCGCCGACCGTACAACCCCCTTGCTTCTGCTGGAAACCGATAGACTGCGGACGTATTTCTCTCCAGTTGAAACAATTGTCGTGACCGAGACGGGTGTGGCGGCGACCGGCCTCGGTCAAACGTCGACGTCGATGTCGGCCCGGCCGCTGGTCGCGCTGCGGACGCGGTCCCGCAGTTCGCTCCCCTCAGCTGTCGGTACCCGGACCGCGAACGTCACCTCGGCTCCGTAGTCCGCGGTGAACTCCACGTCGGCCGACTCCAGCAGTCCGCGGACGCTGCCGGAGTCGTCGTATTCGACGGTTATGTCGAACCGCTCGTGGGGGACCGACTCGACGACGCCGGCGGCGTCGACCCCCTCCTTGACCGCCCGCGAGTACGCCCGTGCCAGCCCGCCGACGCCGAGGTTCGTCCCGCCGTAGTAGCGGGTGACCACGGCGGCGACGTTCTCTATCTCGCGTTGCTGGAGGACGTTCAGGGCCGGCTTGCCCGCGCTGCCGCTGGGTTCGGCGTCGTCGCTCGAATACTCCCGGAACGGGGAGGCCCGCACCCGGTAGGCCGGGACGTTGTGGGTCGCGTCGGCGTAGTCGGCGCGAATCTCGTCGACGAACGCCTCGGCCGCGTCGACCGTCTCCGCGGGGGCGACGTGGCCGATGAACTGAGAGCCCTGCACCTCGAAGCTCGCGGCGGCGCGCTCGGCGACGGTCCGGAAGCGCTCTGTCACACCGGCCGGTTGGGCCGGCGGGCGAATAGCCCTTACCGTTGGGCGCTCCCGCCGCGCTCCCGGCTCCCCCACACCCGCTTGTCGAGCAGCCGTACGGCCATCCCGTCGCGTACCCGGAGCTGGCAGGACAGCCGGGGATAGCCAAAGCGGTCGGCCAGGTCGTCGTGCCAGTGGTCGGCCTCGGGCGGCTCGGCCAGCCGGACGCCGCAGGTCGCACAGAGCCCGCGGCCGCCGCAGTTGAGCCCCCGGGCGTAGCGGCCGTGCGGGGTGATGTCGGCGTCGAGGAGGACGTCACGGAGGACAGCCCCCTCGGATGCCGTCAGTTCGACCCGCTCGCCGTCGGGCGTCTCGACGGTGATGGTGACAGGGACAGACACATCAGACGGTGGGCCCGCGAGCGGCAAAAGCCCACAGGTCGCTATGGCTCGAAGCGGTCGTCTTCCAGTTCCTCGACGCGGCGTTCGAGTTCGGCGATGCGCTTCTGATAGCCGCGCTTGCCGTCGAGGAAGTTGTAGACGACGACGATGAGCAACACGGGCAGGGCGAGGTAGACGACAAGCACCAACAGCAGGATGACGAGCTCGGGACCGCCGGGCAGTCCCATCTGGAGGAGGGCCATAGGCGGCCTACCGACAGAGCGCGAATAGGTCTTGTGCCCGGTCAGGCCAGTTCGATGGTCCGGACGAACGACATCTCGCGCAGTTCGTTGATGAGGTCGCCGGGGAGCACTTCCTCGGTGATGACGTAGAGCCGGGGGTCGTCGGTGAACTCCGGGTCCTCGCTGAGGACCTGCCGGATGGAGATGTCCCGCTCGGCGATGGCCGCCGTCACCCGCGAGACGATGCCCGACTCGTCGGCCGCCCGCACGGAGATGGTGACGGCGGTGAGGTCGAGCACGGGCGCGAGGTCGAGGAGGCTCGGCACGGCGGAGATGTTGCGGAAGATGCGGCGCAGTTCGTCGTCGGCGAGGATGGCGTCGGTCGTGGCGTTGACCACCCGGCGGTCGACGCCGGCCTCGCGGGCGATGCCCGTGTTGGGAATCTCGATGCCGCCCGAGACGACGCGCCCGTCCTCGTTGACCGAGAACCCCCGTTCGAGCAGCAGGCGGATGACGGCCTGCTGGCCCGGGGAGTCCTCGAACTTCCCCATTATCTCGTCGAACATCTACAGCTCGCCTTTCGTGCTGGCCACGTCGCCGCGGCGTTCGTCGAGTCGGGTCGCGTCGTCCAGGGCCCGCGCGAGCCCCTTGAACAGCGCCTCTATCTCGTGGTGGGCGTTCTCCCCGGAGACGCCACAGTGCAGCGTCAGCCCGGCGTTCATCGCCAGCGAGCGCCCGAAGTGTTTCGCCATGTGGCTGGTCATCCCGCCGACCTCGGCCTGGGAGAACGCCCCCTCGAACTCGTAGTACGGGCGCCCGGAGATGTCGACGACGACGCTGGCGACGGCCTCGTCCAGGGGCACCTTCCGGTCGGCGAAGCGGACGATGCCGCGTTTCTCACCCAGGGCCGTCTCGAAGGCCTCCCCCAGCGTGATGGCCACGTCCTCGACGGTGTGGTGGTCGTCGATGTCCAGGTCGCCGTCGCACTGCACGGTGAGGTCGAACAGGCCGTGCGTCGAGAACGCGTCCAGCATGTGGTCGAAGAAGCCGATACCGGTGTCGACGGTCGAGTCGCCGTCGCCGTCGATGTCCAGGGTCACCTCGATGTCCGTCTCGGCCGTCTCCCGGGTGACGGCCGCCGTGCGGTCGGTCATACCCGGAGTTGTGCGGGCCGCCTATTTGGGGATTGTGTCCCACAGAGAGTCACAAGCTATATTCGGTGCGCAACAAATTACGGACGTAGTTACGGGAAATATTGTAGCAAGATGGTGCCACGAGACTCCGTGAGCGACCGGCGCCTCCTGGTCGCCGGCGCCCTCGCCGCCCTGGCCGTTACCGCCGCCCACAGCGTCGTCTACACCGGTGTGGCGTCGTTCGGCCCGAGCGAGTTCGTGGTGCCGGGCGAGGGCGGGCCCGCGGGGGTCGCCCTCGCCGTCCTCGGAACCTGGGTTACGGGAGCGTTGTGGTACGTGCCGTATCTGGCGGTCGTACTCCGGTTCCTCGCCGAGCCGAGCGGAGAGAGCGCCCTGACCGGAGCCATCATCATCTACGCCGCGGGGCTGCTGTTCGCCTGGGTGCCGACGCGGGTACTTGGTACCGAGGCGACGCTCGCGACGGCGGTTGTCCCGCTGGGCGACGTGGCCGCGTATCTCGCGGTTGTGGCGGCGGTGTGGCTCGCCTACCACGGCGGCGCCGAGCGGGTCGTCGAGGGCGTCTCCCACCCTGTCGCGGCAATCGGTTCGGACGCGCGGCTGACCCCCGACCTGCCCCTCCAGCGCGGCCTCTTCGCCGCGACGGCCGCCGCAGCGCTCGGGACCGGCGGACGGGTGCTGACCGGCGTCCTCCACGAGCAGGTACGGGCCGCAACGACGACGGGGTTCGGGGTCAGTTTTACCACGGGCGTCGGCGTCCCGCCCGAACGAGTCCCCGTGGAACTGGCGTTCGAGGCGGCGTTCCTGCTCGGGGTCGTACTGGTCACCGGCCCCCGGCTGAAGTGGCGGACCGTACTGAAAGCGGTAGGCGTCGTCGTCGGCGTGCAGGTGACGGCGGCGCTCCTGAACGCCCTGTTCGTCGACATCGAACTCGTGGCGAGTGGGCTGCTGTTGCGACCGGTGGCCGGAGCGGGCACGCTCCTCGCCGTCGCCGCCGCCGTCTGGCTCGCCTTTCACGACGGCCTCGAGCGGGTCGGGCTGTAGCGGGCGGCCGCGACAGCAGGACCGGACGGGGGCGGCCGGGCCGCGGACGGCGAGAGCTCAGGAGATGTGAATCGCGGGCTTGTTCGGTTTGGCCTTCGCGGCCAGGTCGTCGTCCTCGGTCGCCCGCCGCACCGTCACCTCGGCGCCGAACTCGTCCTCGAAGAGCCAGGCGGCCTGCTGTAGCACGTCGAGTTCCCGCTCGCCGTCGACGATGGGTTCGAGCCCCTCGCTCCGGTCGGCGAGGTCGGCGGCGTAGTCCGCTGCGGCGTCGCCCCGTTCCTGCATCGACTCCCGACCCATGATTTCGCCGACGATGGCGTCGTCGGGGTCGGCGGCCTGGGCGATGCGGTAGGCCTCGTACTTCCACTCGGCGGCGACGGCGAGCTCGATGTGGTCGGGGTCCGAGATGTCGACGACGTCGGTGATGTCGCGCACGTCGGCCAGCGTCGTCCGGACGAGCCCCCGCTCGATGCGGTGGTCGTCGACGTCCCGGAGCGGCTCGGGCCAGTCGGCCTCGGCGACGAGCCCGTCCTCCTCCAGCAGGTGCCACAGCTCCTCGGCCAGATAGGGGGCGATGGGTGCGAGCAGTTTCGCCAGGGTCCGCAGGCCGCGGCTGTAGGCGAACAGGTAGGGAGGCTCGTACGCCGCGTACCGGCGCAACAGCCGGGCGAAGCGCTGGAGTTCGCCGACGACCCGGTGGTATCGGAAGCGGTCGTACTCCTCGGTGACGGCGGCGACGGTACGGTCGATTTCGCGTTCGAGATAGGCGTCGTGGGGGTCGCTCTCGGTGCGGACTGGCGCGGTCTCCTGGGAGCGTCGGCGTCGCTCGCGCCCCTCGGCGAACTCGGCGACCATCCCGTAGACGTCCTGCTGGAACTCGTAGGCCGTCGAGACGTCCTTGACCGTCCACTCGAAGTCCTGGGCGGGGTGGGCCGCCGAGAGGACGAACAGCCGGGTGGTCTCGGCGCCGTACTCGTGGGGCGCGACGGCGTTGCCCGCGGACTTTGACATCTTCTTTCCGCTGTGGAGGACGGTTCCCTGGTTGATGAGCCGCTCGACCGGTTCGCGCCGGTCCAGCAGGCCGAGGTCCGCGAGCGCCCGCGCGAAAAAGCGGATGTACAGCAGGTGCAAGACGGCGTGTTCCTCGCCGCCGACGTAGACGTCGACGGGGAGCCACTCGTCGGCGACCGCCTGGTCGAAGGGCGCGTCCTCGAAGTGCGGCGAGAGAAAGCGCAGGAAGTACCACGACGAGTCGACGAAGGTGTCCATCGTGTCCGTCTCGCGGGTGGCCTCGCCGCCACAGTCCGGGCACGCGGTCCGCTTCCACTCCTCGGCGGCGTCCAGCGGGTTCCCGGTCGTCTGGACGTAGTCGGGCAGTTCGACGGGGAGGTCCTCGTCGGGGACAGGGACAGCCCCACAGTCGTCACAGTGGACGATGGGAATCGGCGTCCCCCAGTAGCGCTGGCGGGAGATGAGCCAGTCCCGGAGCCGGTAGGTCGTCGCCTCCTCGACGCCGTCGTGGTCGAGCAGGCGCTCCCGGGCGGCCGTGCTGGCCAGTCCGTCGTACTCGCCGCTCGCGGTCAACATGCCGTCCTCGGTGTAGGGGTCGTCGGGCAGGTTCGTGCCGCTGCCGTCGACGGGTTCGACGACCTGCGAGAGGGACAGGTCGTGGCGGTCGGCGAAAGCGTGGTCCCGGTCGTTGTGGGCGGGCACGCCCATCACCGCGCCGGTGCCCACGTCGTCCAGCACGTAGGCGGCGACGTAGACGGGAATCTCCGCGCCGGTGAAGGGGTGGGTCGCGGTCACGTCCGTCTCGACGCCGGAGAGCCCGGCGTCGTCGGTGTTGGCCACTTCCTCCAGGTAGGTCGCCACGTCGTCGTCTCTTTCCGCGAGGTCGCTCACGAGGTCGTGTCCCGGCGCCAGCGCGAGGTAGGTCGCGCCGTAGACGGTGTCCAGCCGCGTGGTGAAGGCCGAGACCTCGCCGTACTCGCCCACGTCGAAGGCGACGCGGGCGCCCTCCTGACGGCCTATCCAGTTTCGCTGGCTGTCCCTGACGCCGTCGGGCCACCCGTCGAGGTCATCCAGCCCGTCGTAGAGCTCGTCGGCGTAGTCGGTGATGGTGAAGAACCACTGGTCGAGGTCGCGCTGGGTGACGGGGGTGCCACAGCGCCAGCAGACGCCGCCGGCCGCGTGGGCGTGGGCAGCCCCCTCGTCGGTCTCGACCTGCGCGTCCGCGAGGACGGTCTCGCAGTCCGGACACCAGTTGACCGTCGCCGAGTCGTACTCGACGAGTCCCTCGTCGTGTAGCCGGGTGAAGAGCCACTGGTTCCAGCGGTAGTAGTCGGGGTCACAGGTCGTTATCTCGCGGGACCAGTCGTAGCCAAAGCCCATCTCCGCCAGGTCGTCGCGCATCCGCTCGATGCAGGCGCGGGTCCACGATTCGGGGTCCGTGTCGCGCTCGTAGGCCGCATTCTCGGCCGGGAGGCCGAAGGCGTCCCACCCCATCGGGTGGAGGACGTCGTCGCCGGCCATCCGCCGGTAGCGGGCGTGGGCGTCGGTGATGGCGTAGTTCCGGACGTGGCCCATATGCAGCGAGCCCGAGGTGTAGGGGAACATCCCCAGGACGTAGGTCGTGTCCTCGCCCCCCGCTCCCCCCGAGGGCGTCCCGTAGACCCCCTCTCGCTCCCAGACGTGCTGCCAGTACTCCTGGACCCGTGCGTGGTCGTAGCGGCGCGACATTCGATAGTGGGAGTGGGTCGTCGTGCCACATGAGTGTTCGGCTCACGGCGGCGCCGACCCGCCGCTCACTCGGGCTTTCGCGCCTCGATGGTCGCGGAGACGAGGTAGTCGCTGGGGTCGTAGTCGTCGGCCCACTCGCGGATGAACCGCTCGCTGTCGTCCTTCGGGGCGATGTCGACGGCCTCGAAGCCGGCCTCGGCGAGCATCCGTTCGAGCGCGTCGACGGTCGCCGCGCCGGCGACACACGCCGACAGCGAGTCCGGGTCGCGGGTCACGTCCGGGGGGAACGGCGCCGTCTGCACCACGTCGGCGATGGCGAGTCGCCCGCCGGGGCGGAGCACCCGGAACGCCTCGCGGAACACCTGTGGTTTGTCCGGCGAGAGGTTGACGACGCAGTTCGAGATGACCACGTCGACGCTGGCGTCGGGGACGGGGAGGTGTTCGATTTCCCCGAGGCGGAACTCGACGTTGGCGGCGTCGTTCTCCCCGGCGTTCTCGCGGGCTTTCTCGACCATGTCGGGCGTCATGTCGACGCCGACGACGCGGCCCTCGGGCCCGACGGCGTCGGCCGCGAGGAAGCAGTCGAAGCCGGCGCCGGACCCGAGGTCCAGCACCGCTTCGCCGGGGTCGAGGTCCGCGATGGCCTGCGGGTTCCCACAGCCGAGCCCGAGGTTCGCGTCGCCGGCCACGGCGTCGACCTCGTCGTCGTCGTAGCCGAGTTCGCGCGCCGTCGCGTCGGCGTCTCCGGCGGTGCCGTCCGTTCCGTCACAGCACCCATCGCTGTCGTCGGGTTCGGGGTCACAGCAGCCGCCGCTGTCGGTGGCGATGTCCGCGTATCGCTCGCGAACGATACGGCGCTGTTCGCCGTCGGTTCTGTCGGTCGGGGTGTCGGTGTCAGTCATCGGTGTGTAGGGTTTCCAGCAGCGCCTCGGCCGCCGGAGTCAGGTCGTAGTAGCGCCAGCGGCCGTCCTTCTCGCGGGTGACGAGGCCGGCGTCGAACAGTTTCGACAGCGCGTGGCTCACGGCGCTCTGGCTCAGCCCGACGGCCTCGGGGAGCTCACAGGCACAGACGGCGCCGTCGGCGGCCGAGAGCAACAACAGCAGTTCGTATCTGGTGTCGTTGGCGGCGCCGGAGAGCAGGCGCACGTCGGCGGCGAGTTGCTCGTCGGCCACGTCGTGTGTCAGCGGACCACAGCAGCTTCGGGCGTCGGGCGGTTCGGTCGTTCCCATCGAGTGTATGTATGAGCATATGTTCATATAACGTTTCGCCCCGATGGTGGCGTCAGTGTTACCCGGTAACAGCGGTGTCCGGGAGCGCTTATCGGCCGGGGACGCCATTCTCACCACATGGCATCGAACAAGGACGGCTACGCCGAGACGGTCGACTACGACGAATCACTGGACCAGCACCCGACGGACGAGGAGCTCGACGCCGCCGTCGAGAGCCTCGAAGAGCGCGGCTTCGACGTGGTCGTCGTCGACGACGCGGACGCGGCACTGGATGAACTCACATCGCAGATTCCGGCCGGTGCCGGCGTGATGGACGGCCACTCCACGACGCTGGAGGAAATCGGCTTCATGGACCACCTCATGGAGGGGGACCACGACTGGGACAACCGCCACGCCGAGGTGTACGGCATCGACGACGACGCCGAGCGCCAGCGCGCCCGCCGCGAGGCCCAGGCCAGCGACTACTTCGTCGGGAGCGTCAACGCCATCGCCGCCACCGGCGAGCTCGTCGCCGCCGACGCCTCCGGCAGCCGCGTCGGGGCCTACCCCTTCGCCGCCGCGAACCTCCTGCTCGTCGCCGGCACCAACAAAATCGTCGACGACCTCGACGCCGCGCTCGACCGACTGGAGAACGTCGCCTACCCGCTCGAAGACGCCCGCGCACAGGACGCCTACGGCGCCGGGAGCATGATAGGCAAGCAGCTCATCTACCGGCAGGAAGCCGAAGAGGGCCGCACGACGCTGGTCCTGGTTCGGGAGTCGCTGGGGTACTAGACGGGGAGCTCCCCACTCTCCGGACAGCAGGGTGACAGGGACCCAGCCGTAGCGAGGCGCGAACGCTTATCGGGCCCGCGCGTGAACGAAGCCCATGCAGCGCCGGCACGCTGGGAGCCCTGACTTGCCGTGGTAGATATCCTCTTCTGGGCGCTCGTCGCCGTCGCCACGGTGACGGGGCTGGTCACCGCGTGGACGCTGGGCGCAAACAGCAACTCCCCGCCCTTCGCACCGGCCATCGGCGCCAACGCCATCTCGACGATGCGAGCGGCCTTTCTCATCGGTATCCTCGCCGCGCTGGGGGCGCTGACTCAGGGCGGCGCCATCTCCGAGACCGTCGGTGCGGGACTAACCGAGGGGGTCACAATCACCTCGCTTGCGGCCACAGCCGGTCTGCTGACCGCGACGCTGTTCATGGCCTTCGGCATCTACAGCGGCTACCCCGTCCCCGCCGCGTTCGCCACGACCGGCGCGATGGTCGGCGTCGGGCTCTCGCTCGGCGGCGAACCCGTCTTCGGCACCTACCGGCGCATCGCCCTCTTCTGGGCGCTCGTCCCGCCGGTGTCGGGCGGACTGGCCTACCTCACCGCCACGATACTGCGCCGGGACGACATCCCCGAGACCGTCGGGGTGCCGCTGCTGGCGGCCGTCGTCGGCGGCATCGTCGCCAACGTCCAGTTGAGTATCGTCCCCGCGCCGCCGGGCGAGACGCAGAACTCCCTGGCCGGCCTGGCGGCCATGGTGGTCCCGCTGCCCGGCGTCACGGTCGCCGCGACGCTGCTGCTGGCCGCCGTCAGTTTCGCCTACATCCGACGCAAGACGCAGGCCTCCGTCGACGACGGCATCAGGACCTTCCTCGTGGTGCTTGGCAGCGTCGTCGCCTTCTCCAGCGGCGGGAGCCAGGTCGGGCTCGCGACCGGCCCGCTGGAGAACCTCTACACGGCCGAACTGGGGGTGCCGGGTGTCCTCCTGCTCGGGCTCGGCGCCGTCGGGATTCTGGGCGGCGCGTGGATGGGCGCGCCCCGCCTCCTCCAGGCCACCGCGCGTGAGTACGCCCAGCTGGGCGTCCGTCGCTCCATCGCCGCTCTGGTGCCCGGCTTCATCATCGCCCAGACCGCCATCGCGCTGGGCATCCCCATCTCGTTCAACAACATCATCATCTCCGGCGTCATCGGCGGCGGGCTGGCCGGCGGCTCGGCGGGCGTCTCCCGGCGGAAAATCGGCGTCACCGTCGGCTTCTGGCTCGTCACGCTGGTCACCTCCATCGTCGTCGGCTTCGCGCTCTACCGGGCGCTCGCGCTGGTGCTCGCGTGACTCGCTACCGGACGACCGTCACCGTCACCGGCGCCTCGCCCACGACGGCCGTCGCTACCGTCCCGAGGAGCCGCCGCGCGATGGCGTTCCGGGCCCCGCCGTGGCCACCCATCACCACGTGGTCGACGTCGGTGTCGTCGACGTACCCGAGGATGGCGTCGGCCGGGTCGCCCGTCTCCACGGCCGTCTCGACAGTTCTGTCGACGGCGGCGGCCTGCTCGCGGGCCCGTTCGACGAGCCGGTCGGCCCGTTCGCTCGCCGCCCCGCGGCGGGCCTCGCCCGGCTCCAGTACGCCCCCCTCGCTCATCGAGCCGTCGAGCGGCACGACGACGTTCAACACGGTGACCCGACAGTCGAACGTCTCCAGAGCGTGTTCCAAGGCGTCGTCGGCCAGCGGCGACCCGTCCAGCGGGACGAGTACGTGAGCGGGCGGCATGGGTGTACTGGGTCGGCGAGGGACAAGTAGCCGATGGCTGGCGTGGGACGCCAGCGCCGTCACTCGGGGATTCGTTCGCGGAAAGAGAGTAGTTCCACCAGGATTCGAACCTGGGTCGAAGCCCCCAGAAGGCTTCAGGATTGGCCGCTACCCCATGGAACTTTGACAGGTTCGTCGCCGGCCGCAGTTGGCGACGTGTATACCAAAATACCCGTGTGTCGTATTTCAGTGTTGCGGAGTGGTCGGGTTGTGTCATTCGTCGGCATTCCGCATCTCGTTGCCGCCTGTCCGAACGGCGTCGGGAACCTCGTAGTGTTCCTTTCTGTGGCAGTTCGCACAGAGGAGGTCGCACTTTGCAATCTCGGTACGGAGTTTCTCCTTCGAGTAGCCGTGTGTGACCATCTCGCAGATAGTCATCTCTTTCTCGGTGTCGTCGCGATGGTGATAGTCGAGACACGCCGGGTCATCTTCACCACAGCGTACACACCCAGTACTCTCGTACTTCCGTTCGTACACCCAGGCACGATGACGGGCGCGCCTGTCCAATGTCCGTTCGCGGTTCCAGTCCCGGTTCCTGTAGTGCCAGCGCTGGTCCTGGCTGAGTTCGGCCCACTCTAGACCGTCGGGCAGGTCGACATCGTCCGGTTTCGGGTCGACACGTGTCCCCGTCGAGGTGTTCGTCGCCAGCCCGGCCGCCTCCTTCGCGGCGTTCCACCCGCCCATCACGCGCTGGATGGTCGCCGAGGCGGGCGTCAGCCCCAGGTCCTCGTAGGCCGCTTTGCTTGGGGACTCGTCCAGCCGGTCGGCCGCCTCGCGCAGCGCCCGGATGCAGTCGTCCTCGCTCGTCACGGCGGGGGTGGGCTCGCCCCCGTACTTCAATATTCGGCGCGAAACACATCGACACGGCTTTGCCACGCTGGGCGCGAAAGCCCTGTATGTACGTCGGACGCTTCGTCGTCGTCGGCCCAACGGTCGGCGCGTACCGTGTCTCCTCGCGCTCGTTCCCGAACCGCCAGGCAGTGCGGCGAGCGGATACCGTCACCGTCGAGCCGACGCCGGACGCCCCCGAGACGGACAACCCCTACATCTCCTACAACGGGGTGCGACTCACCGAGCGGGGCGCGGTCGTGGGCAACGGCTCCCACGTCGACCCCATCGCGGAGAAGCTCGAACTGGGGTACCCCGCGCGGGACGCCATCGCCGAGGCGCTGCTCGCGCTGGACTTCGAGAAGGACGACTACGACACGCCGCGCATCGCGGGTATCGTCGGCGTCGACGCGTCGGACCCGACGACCCGGGCCGACGGGCCGGGCGCGGTCATCGGCACCGTCCGCCGGGACGCGCTCCTCGTCGAGGAGGTCACCGAGCCGACGCTCGTGGCGACCTACGAGGAGGACAGCCCGACGGCCTTCGACCTCGGGGCAGAGACCGCCGAGGCGGTCGCCCGCGAGGTGTACGACCACGAGTTCGAACACGCCGTCTGTTCGGCCGGCGTCGCGGGCGAGGCGGGCGAGTTCGACCTCTCGGTGTACAACGGGGCGTAGGTCGCCCGAACGATGGCGGACACTCAAGGCCCCACACCGGGTAGTGACACAGTATGAAGGTTGGCGTCGTCTCCGACATCCACGGCAACCGCGTCGCCCTCCGGGAGGTGCTCGCCGATATGCCCGCGGTCGACCAGCTGGTCTGTGCCGGCGACGTCGTGGGGTACAACCCGTGGCACGCCGACTGCGTCGACGCGATGCGGGGCGAGCCGGCGGCGCTGCCCGACGACCCCTGGCCGACCGTCCCCGTCGCGACGGTGATGGGCAACCACGACCGCGCGGTCGCCGGCGAGACGCCGTTCGCGTTCAACGGGATGGCACAGGCCGGCGTGGAACACGCGAAAGCCCAGCTTGACGACGAGCAACTGGCGTGGCTCGCCGACCTCCCGGACGAACGGCTGCTGTTCGAGGACCGGGTGAAAGTCGTCCACGGCCACCCCGATGACCGCGACCACTACACGTACCCCGGGGAGTTCGGGCCGGAGCTGCTCGACGGCGAGGCGCTGTTGATTATGGGTCACACCCACCACCAGCACCACGAGGTGTACGACGAGGGCATCGTCTGCAACCCCGGCAGCGTGGGCCAGCCCCGCGACGGCAACTACCGGGCGGCCTACGCCGTCGTCGACCTCGACGAACGGGTCGTCCACGAACACCGCGTCGACTACGACACGACGGCGGTCATCGACGCCGTCGAGGACGCCGACCTCCCGCAGGAAATCGGCTTCCGACTGACGCAGGGTCGCTGACCCACTGGACCGACATATTTACCCTTTCGGCGGAAGCATCGGCCGGCTGACGGATGAACCCGTACGCCCTCCTCCTCGCCGCGATACTGTCGGAACTGGCCGGCACGACCGCTCTGAAACTCTCCGACGGCTTCTCGAAGCCGTTGCCCAGCCTCGTCGTCGTCGCCGGCTACGGACTGGCGTTTTACCTCCTCTCGCTGACGCTCGAGGAACTGCCCGTCGGCCCCGTCTATGCGACCTGGGCCGCGCTGGGCATCGTCGGCGTGACGGTCGTCGGCGTCGTCGGCTTCGGCGAACGGCTCGACGGGCCGGCCATCGTCGGGCTCGCGTTCATCCTCGCCGGCGTCTACTGCCTCAACGTCGTCTCGGAGATATCCGTACACTGAACGCGTGGCGTCTGGCCGTGAGCGGCCTGCGTGCCGCGAAGACGGGGGAGGGCAGGCAGTCGGCGGGTTTTGAAACGTCAATCGGTGGTGGACATCCGGCGGCGAAGCCGCCGGTTCGAACGCAACGTGCGGACTGGAGCACCGCTTTGTGGCGCGAGAGGAGCACGCAGCGATTGTCCCCTGTTTTTGACGAGTGAGAGCGCCGTCGGCGCTGAGAGGTCGCAGAAAGTGGCCTAGAAGACGCCCTGGACGAGTTTCAGGGCCTGCTCGCGGTCGTCCCACGGGACGAACACGGAGACGGAGGTCGCGGAGGTGACCACGTCGTAGATGTGGATGTGGGCGTCGGCGAGCGGGTCGATGACGCGGTAGGGGAGCGCGTGCTCGCTCGGGTCGCCGCCGGTGACGCGGATGACGGCGATGCCGTCCTCGACGGTGACGGAGGAGAGGGTGTCGTCGTCGACGATGCGGTCGTGCAGCAGCGTCTCGACCTCGTCGGCGTCGTCCTCGCCGACGTAGAAGGTCAGCGAGTCCATGCCCGAGGAGTTGGCGTCGATGTTGATGCCTGCGTCGCCGATGGCGGAGGCGAGGTCGGCGAGGATGCCGGGGCTGTTGCGGATGGCGCGACCGGCGACGGTGACACAGGCGACGGGCCCCTCGTGGAGGTCGATGAGGTTCTCGAACTCGCCCTCGATGGAGGTGCCGCCGGTGAGGAGGTCGCCGTGCTGGTAGTGGGCGACGCGGACCACGAGGTCGGCGCCCTTGTACGAGAGTGCGGAAGGAGCGACGACTTCGGCCCCGCGGAAGGAGAGCGAGCGGAGCTCGTCGACGCTGATTTTGCCGACGTTGCGGGCGCCCTCGACGACGCGGGGGTCGCCGGTCATGACGCCCTCGACGTCGGTGACGATGACGACCTCGTCGGCGTCCATGTAGTTGCCCAGCATGACGGCGGTGGTGTCGGAGCCGCCCCGTCCCAGCGTCGTCACGTTGCCCTCGTGGTCCTCGGCGAGGAAGCCGGTGATGACCGGGACGACGTCTTTCATCTGGCCCGCCAGCGCGTGGGCCCGTTTCTTCGTCTCCTCGACGTCGACCTCGCCGTACTCGTCGGTGATGATGGGCCAGTCCTCGCTGCCGGGTTCGAGGAAGACGGCCTCGATGCCGCGGGCGTTCAGCGCGCCCTTGAGCATCCGGACGGAGATGCGCTCGCCCATTGAGACGATCTCCGCGCGGTCCTCGTCGGCGGCGTTGTACTCGATGTCGTCGAGCAGTTCGTCGGTCGTGTTACCCATCGCCGAGGCGACGACGCCGACCTCGTGGCCCTGCTGGACTGCGGCGGCGATGGAGTCCGCGGCCCGGTTGATACGGTCGCCGCTTCCCAGACTAGTGCCGCCGAACTTCGCGATTACGCGCATTCGACCACCCTGTGTCCGTGAGTCATGCACGCGGGTTTGCCGTCGCTCGGGATAACTGTGTTCATCTTCCTTGCCCCCGGTCAGCATGGGACCGGGCGACACACCGTTTATTTGCGTGGGGCACACAGTGTCTGGCATGGAGATACGTGACGCCGTCGAGGCCGACGCCGGGCGTCTCGCCGAACTCGCGGACAGTCCGCCCGACGTGATGCGTAACCTCGTCCACGACCGGACGGTCCGGGTGGCGACCGAGGGCGAGGAGGACGTCGTGGGCTTTGTCAGCTACGACGCCAAGCAGGGGACGGTCCACGTGACACAGCTCGCCGGCTCGACGGAAGTCTGTGAGCGCTTGCTAAAAGAGCCGATAACCTTCGCCCGGCGGGAACACATGGCCGTCGAGTTGCTCGTCCCGGCCGACGAGTCCGATGTCGAGGCCGCCGTCGAAGCCACCGGCTTCACCGATTCGGGGTCGGGGCCGAAGTTCGCCGGGGAGTCGACGGTCCGGTATCGGCTGGAGCCCGAGGCCGCGGAGCAGTAGCGAGACGCCGACCAGCGGGAGGCGTCTCCGAAACAGCGAGCGGGGAGAGCGAGGGGTGAGCGGGGCGAACGCCTCGAAAGCGAACGGTGAAACCGTGAGCGGAACGACCCGCGAGTAGCGAGGACCCGAACGGAGTAAGGGACCTCGAAGTGATGCGGCGAACATAGTGAGCCGCGGAACAGCGGCGAGGAAGCGACGGTACCCCTACGGAACTTCGAGTCGCCAGCCGACCAGCCCCAGCAGCGCGAAGCCGAAGGCGTTGAGCGAGCCGTGCAAGGCGACCATCGTGGCGATGTCGAGACCGAGGGCCAGTCCGGAGAAGGTGGCGACGCCGTAGCCCAGCGCCAGCGCCATCGACAGCGGGAGCGCCACCGCCGACGCGCCAAGCAGGACGGCCTGCCGGCGGGACCGAGTCGGCGCGATACGGAGCAGGACAAACCAGCCAAACAGCGCGACGGCGACGGTGAAGCCACCGACGGCAACCACCTCGATGAGCGGCGAGAAGGAGATGCCGATGGCGATGATGGCCGGCCCGGCGAGAATCACGCCGACGAGAGAACGCCACAGTGGGGAGTCGAGATGGCCGCTGCGACCGGTGAGACCGGTGACAACGGGCAGGACGAAGCCGGCGTAGTGGAAGTGGACGGCCGTCAGGAGGATGATGGTCGGGCCGAAGTAGAAGGTGATATCCAGGTGGTACAGCAGCAGGGCGACGGCGGCGACGGAGACGTACGCCAGCCCGGCATCGATGGCCGTCTCGGGCAGCGCGACGCCGCCCCGCTCCGCGGTCCGAGCGAGCGCGGCCAATCCCAGCAGGCCGGTGACGAGGAGCCACGGGGCGGCCAGTGCGGCGGCCACGGGGCCGACCACATCGAGCGCGAGCGAGGCGGTGAGGAGGAGCGCGCCGACGGGCTGGCACCACACCGCCGCGCGGAGGCAGCGGCCGGCGGGACCCGGGAACGGGCCGTGGCCGGCCATGCCGACACCGAGCGGGACCAGCACCAGTGGCGCGAGTGCGAGCGCCCGCGGGACGGTGCCGAGCGCACCGGCGGCCACGGCCGCGACCCAGACGACGGCGCCGAGGCCGGCGCTCAGGTCGGGGACGGCGACGCCGCCGATAGTCGGAACGGCCCCGGTGTCGTCCCGCCGGACGACGCTCATACCGGCGGGAGTTTCGGGAGCCCCGCCATCGGTTTGAGCCGCTCGACGGCGGAGTCTTCGCGGGCCTCGCTGGCCTGTGTGAACGTCCCGCGGTAGCTGAGGACGTGGCCCGCGAGCGGGTTCTCGACGGTCGCCAGCACGTGGTAGCGCTCGCCGGCCTCGTCGTAGCGGTCCCGGACTTCGACGCCGGCCGCCACCGCGTCGGGCAGCGCGACGTAGCGGCCCTTGCGGTGGAGCCACTGCCGGCCGGCCTCGACGACGAGCGCGCCGTCCTCGACGCGGGGGTGCAGTTCCGTCGCGACGAGGCCGCCCCTGCCGAGGTAGTCCAGCAGCCGCTCGTTTTCGGCGTCCCAGACGGTCACGCTGTCGAACCGGCGGCGGGTACCGTCGAAGTTGAACACCCTGCGGGTCGTCATCGCCTCGTGCCCGCTCAGTTCGTAGCCGGCCGTGGTCACCGCAAACCGGATGTCGTGGCCGGCCTCGGGGAACAGCATGTCCCGGCTCGTCATCGCGTACAGCGCGGGCAGCGTGTGGACCCCGCGGGTGATGTCCATCCGGCCCCGGCCGACGGTGACGCCGTCACCGGGGCCGAGACTGTACCGCTCGCGGACCTTCGGATGGAGGTCGTCGGCCGCCGCGCCCAGCGCCCGCTCGTAGACGCCGGTCATACGTCCGTCCAGGTGCCGGCGGCGGTCGTCGACGTGGCGCTCCGCGGACTGGTGTGTGGGACCATCGTACGCCTTGATTTCGGTCCGGCGGCGGATAAAATTGTGTGAGGAGACACCGCAGGGCCTCGTGGCCGGCCGCCACGGTCAGACGGCTGTCGAAAGTTATTTTTCGGCATATGACAGATTATGCATGAGAGCTAATGCGTGAGGGGGACTCGCGGGGCGTGGCGTCGCTTATCGGAGTGTTGCTGATGGTCGGGGTCGTGGTCATCGTCGCCGCGGCGATGACAGTCTTCGTCTTCGACATCGGCTCCGGGGTGGAGTCGCCGGCCCCGAAGATGGACACCGACTACGAACTCGTGGCCGACGGCGGCGAGCGGACCGTCGCGATTACGCTCACGACCGGCGACGCGGTGGCGACGGAGAAACTCTACGTTGTCGGTTCGAAGGATATCGACATCGGCGGGGCGCCGGGGAGTTCCACGCCGGCACAGGAGCGGTACTCGTCGGAGCGGGAGACGTTCACGGAGTCCAGCGGCGGGAACCCGCCACAGGTCGGCATCGGGGAGACGTGGGACGCCGGCGAAACGGTGTACGTCGACCCGGACGGCGGCATCGATGGGGTCAGGATTACGGTCTACTGGACGAGCGAGTCGGTCGAGGGCATCAATCCGGGCCAGCCGGAGGGCGAGTACTCCTACAAGGTCAGCGAGTTCACGGTCGAGGGGTGACCGGCCCGGGTCGTCCCGACGGCGACACGTGCGACGGGACGCCACGCCGACGCAGAACCGTCACTCCTTCGAGCGGAGCTTCCGGTAGAGGTACGCGACGCCGAGCCCGCCGGCGAGCAGCGCCAGCGGCGAGGTAGCTGCCTTCGACGCCCGTTCGCGAACTGACCGGCCGACGGAGGACGACGCGCCGATGTGGTCGAGCACCGCTTCAGTGCTGTTTGCGACCGGTTCGGGGTCGTTGCCGGCCGCGGCGGCCGCGTCGGGGTCCTTGAGGAGATGGCCCGTCGTCAGGCAGACGACCGACTCGTCGGCCCCGATAACGCCCTCCTCGCGGAGCTTGTGCAGGCCGGCGATGGAGGCCGCGGAGGCCGGTTCGACGCCGACGCCCTCTCCGGCTATCTCGCGCTGGGCGTCGGTTATCTCGTCGTCGGAGACGGCGACGGCGGTGCCGCCGGTCTCCCGAATCCCGGGCAGCGCCTTCGGGGCGTTGACGGGGTTGCCGATGCGGATGGCCGTCGCGATGGTTTCGACGTCGTCCCAGCGGCGGACCTCGTCGTTGCCCTCCTCGACGGCCTCGACCATCGGCGCCGCGCCCTCGGCCTGGACGCCGGTGAGCTTGGGCACCTGGTCTTCGGTGATGGCGCCCGACTTGACGAGCTCGCGGAAGCATTTGTACAGCGCGGCGGTGTTGCCCGCGTTGCCGACGGGGAGGACGATGCGGTCCGGGTACTCGCCGTAGTCCTCGTAGTGTTCCTCCATGATTTCCAGGCCGATGGTCTTCTGGCCCTCCAGACGGAACGGGTTCAGCGAGTTCAGGAGGTAGGCCTCGCCGCGCTCGGCGAGGTCCTGGACGATGTCGAGACACTGGTCGAAGTTGCCGTCGACCTCGAGGATGCGGGCCCGGTGGAGAGCCGCCTGGGCTATCTTGCCTGCGGCGACCTTCCCCGCCGGCAGCAGGACGAGCGTCTCGAGCCCGGCGCGGGCGCCGTAGGCCGCAAGCGCCGCGGAGGTGTTGCCCGTCGAGGCACACGCCAGCCGGTCGACGCCGACCTCCTGGGCGACCCGGACGCCGACAGTCATTCCCCGGTCCTTGAAGCTCCCGGTGGGGTTCATCCCCTCGTGTTTCACGCGCAGGCTGTCGACGCCGGCCGAGTCCTCGATACGCGGGACGCGATGCAGCGGCGTGTTCCCCTCCGGGAGCGTGACGCCCACGTCGAAGGGCAGGGCGGCGTGGTAGCGCCAGACGCCCGACCCCTCGCCCTCGAAGTCCTCGAAGGTCGGCAGGTCGCCGTAGCGCACTTCCAACAGCCCGTCGCAGTCGTCGCAGGTGTAGCGGATGTCGTCGAACGGGGCGAACGTCTCCCCACACTCGATGCAGGTGAGCCAGACGCCGTCGTCGGCCTCCGGGGGTACGTCGTCGGTGAGTTGCAGGTCGGCCATTACCGGAGGGACGGCCCCATCGGGCAAAAGTCGGACGGTTACGGGCTGGAAGCGTCGGTCTCGTCGGGCGGCGATGAACAGGCGGAACACTGGTAGCGACGGCTCCGCCGGCACATCGCCTCATAGTGATCCGTGTGCCGATTTACCGGGATGCGCCGACCCCGAGGTCAGTGCTATCCGGAAATAGTTAACAATAACCATAATCACGGTGCATCTGGCTACCACCACACGCCAAATGCACGGCGAAGTTCCGGATTTCGACGGGTTACTTGAAGCCGGTCTCGACCCCCAGCACAGGACTGGACTACCGCATAGACGGACTTCGGTCAGCAACATCGGCAAGTCGAATTTTACCGAGCCCCTGGTTCAGTGAGAGGGTCCCAAATCTAAAGACTGATTGAATAGGGTTCTGCCGGAATTGGTGATTCCGGAGTTTGTCGAACCGTATCGCTTTCGAATAGGCCCGGAAGAAGAGTTGATACTCGCGCTCGGTGTGGGTTTCAGTAATAATATAGGCCGTCTTCTCTCGAAGGAATATCCGCACTATAGCGGATAGACAGGAGTGCACCGGCCGATAGCCGAACAGGTTTCCTCACCAAGCAGCGGCCCGGACTAATCGTGATAGTCTCAGGCTGGGTCGAAGGTCAAAGAGCTTCCCCTGGTGTGGTTATTGATTCTAAACTGTCGGTTTGTCTCCGAACCGAAAGCCTGTGCCGGAGTAGCTTGAACGCTAACGTCTCTTGTCAGGAATCGCCCGGCCGTGCTACCACTCGTCCCTCCGCCATGACCACTTGACTCTATACTCAGTCCATTACCAGACAACTGTTGGGGGTCAGTCACCTGTGTTGCGGACGTATTAGCAATTACCCCCGCAGTTTGGATCGCTTCTTCGCTGCTCGGGAATCCGCTTTCGTCGTTCGGGTCAACAGATATTAGCGTCTCGTTGAATGTCCCGATTTCAATCGTGTAACTGTTCGGCGGGGTGATCTCTAAAATCCATTCATACCGACCGGGCTCGATATCTGAATCGGAGAAATTGAATTCGAAGACGCCATCATCTGGCCGAATTGTCGGCGTGACTGTCTCTTCGCTATTTGGATAAGATAACCGCAGTGTACGGTCCCACTCCGGTTGAACTGACGGGTGGTAGGTAATATACGCCGCCTCCGCTGATTGTTGGAGTTCGTATTGATATCCATATATGAGTATTTCTTCGTCACTTGAGGCGATTTGTGACCCATTTTCGAGGAGATCAAACGAGTATCTCGCACATGCCTGCTCCGACATTATATTGACGTTTCCGCGCCACGTACCCGGAATCTCTACTCTCTTGTCTGTTTGCGCGTTTAGCAATGAATCATCTTCAAGCTCCCCGTCGTCAAAGTAATCCATGTAGAATTTCCTGATATCGTATGTGCCCACCGAGTCCTCACCCGAGGACGGTTCTCTTTCTTCATCAGTGGCGGTTGGGGTATCGTCATTTTGAGCGCCAGGAGTTCCGGTACTACTCTCGCCCTCACTGTTGAAACGGAGACAGCCAGTAAGTCCAGCTATCCCAGTGGCGCCTCCTAAACGCAGGAAACGCCTCCGTGTAGAATTAGTCACTATGCACCGGTATTCAATACCAAAACACAATATACTTTTTCATCTTCCAATTCAATTACATAGATAGAGTGGCCGTAACTGAGGTTCACAGTACACTCGTCGGCCTTCGGATTCACATCTATCCGCTGTATCTTGCACGGCGATTCTGATGGTTTACTGAGAGTAAGCGCTCTTCGCCAGCCACTATATTACAGGTGCTGACCTAACCACGACTAATTGGATAAGTCGTTACTGTTGAAATTGCTTTGTATCAAATTTGTGTGGGAAACCTGCCGCTCACTAGACCTGCGCAGCGAGCGGTTGGTTCATGAAAACGTGTCCGGAACGAATGAAGCTGTTACGCTGATATGAAAGCTGGATTCAACACGGTGTCCGTAGTGGCTAAGGAGCGGTGTGACAGGGCTAGCCCCTATTAGGTGCCGTCGACAGGCGTCCCACCATCGAAGGCATCGATTCGGTCGTGGACCGCCGACGCCCACGCTTCCAGGGCCTCGTGCAGCAGCTCGCGGGCCTCGTCGAGCGGCGTCGCGGTGTACTGGTAGACGTGGCCGCCGCCGTCGAGCAGGCGGCGTTCGCGCTCGGCCAGCCCCTTCTCCCGCAGCGTCGACAGCGAGCGGTTGACGTTCGACCGGTCCCGCTCCAGCGCGGACGCGAGCTCCGCGACGGTGCTGCCCGGCGCGGACAGTAGCGTCCGGTACGTCCGGACCTCGTGGCGGTGGACGCCGAAGACACACGCCATCACCTCCGCGAGGTCCGGCTCCTCGGTGGCCATCAGGTCGCGGAACTGCTCGGGCGAGGGGTCGAGGCTCATATGCGGGCCGGTAGGGCCGCCGGGCGCATAAACGGGGCCGTTACTTCGGGCTCACCCGCTCTCGGCGCGGTTGCGCTGTCGCCACAGCCACCGTCGCATCGCCTCGCGCGTGCGGGTTCCGTGACAGCGGGGCCGAGAGCGTAGCCGCGGAAAAGTGTGCTGAAATGTCACATCAATAGCAAAAAGGGTAGTGTTTCGACTGGAACACCCGTGAGTCCCGGTCCCGAACGGCGTGGCGCGGGAACTGTTTCGAGTGGAAACGGAGGGTTGGGCGGCGAATCCGTGCCGTCTCGTGTGAGAGTCACTCACAAACGTAGCCGAAAGGGCAGCGTTTCGGGTGGAGACGCCGCGCCGACAGAAGTTCTATGGGCGTCTCGGTCGGGGATGGGACCATGGGAGACCAGACTGTGCTCGTGACCGGCGCGAGTTCGGGTATCGGCGCGGCGACGGTCCGTCGGGTGGCCGCGGACGGGGCCGACGTGGCCCTGCTGGCGCGGAGCGAGGCCCGGCTGCGGGAGCTGGCCGACGCCGTCGCCGCCGACCACGGCGTCGAAACCCACGTCGTTCCGGCCGACGTGCGCGAGTCGCCCGAGGTCGCGGCCGCCGTCGAGTCGACGGTGGAGGCGCTCGGCCCGCTCACCGGCGTTGTCGTCAACGCCGGGTTGGCCCGGGGGAGCGAGGTCGAGAGCATGACCGACGACGAGTTCCTGACGATGCAGCGGGTCAACGTCAACGGCGCGTTCTACACCGTCCGCGAGGCGGTGCCCCATCTCCGCGAGACGGCCGGCAACGTCGTCTTCATCGGGAGCTTCGCCGGCAAGTACCCCCGGCCGTTCAACCCGGTCTACGCCGCGACCAAGTGGTGGGTCCGCGGGTTCGCGATGAGCCTCGCCGCACAGGTCGGCGAGGAGGACATCGGCGTCACCGTCGTCAACCCCGCGGAGGTCCGCACGGAGTTCGAGAGCGCCGACGGCACCCCCTTCGCCGAGGTGTTCGAGGAAGGCGAGGTGACCGAACCGGAGGAGGTCGCCGACGCCGTCGCCTTCGCGCTCGGGCAAGCGCCGCCGACGACGGTCAACGAACTCGACGTGTATCGGCGCGACAAGTTCTCGCACTTCTAAAGAACCTTTTTCTGCGTCGGGTGCGCTCGCTTCGCTCGCGCACCACTCCTTGAAAAACGTTCGCGAAAAAGGCCGGAATCTCGCTACGCTCGATTCCGGTGAAGCGCGGCGCGAAGCGCCGCGTATGCTCTGTCAGCAGTGCTAGTCCTGCTCAGACAGCCACGCCAGCAGCCCCTTCTGGGCGTGCAGGCGGTTCTCGGCCTGGTCCCAGACGACAGCGTTGTCGCTCTCGATGGCGTCGTCGGTGACCTCCTCGCCGCGGTGGGCGGGCAGGCAGTGCATCAGCGTGCGGTCGCCCAGTAGCTCCGTCGTAATCTGGAACCCGTCGAACTCCGCGAGTTTCTCCTCGCGCTCGTCCTCCTCGCCCATGCTGACGAAGACGTCGGTGTAGACCACGTCGGTCCCGGAGACGGCCGCCTCGGGGTCGTGGGTCGTCTCGGGGGCGGTGCCGAGGTCCCCGGCGCGGGCCAGCACGTCGTCGTCGACCTCGTACCCCTCGGGCGTGGCGACGGTGAGGTCGAGGCCGACCATCGCCGCGCCCAGGACGAACGACTGACAGACGTTGTTGCCGTCGCCGACCCAGGCCACCGAGACGTCGTCGAACCCGCCGAACCGCTCCCGCACCGTCAGCAGGTCCGCCAGCGTCTGGCAGGGGTGGGCGTCGTCGGTCAGGGCGTTGATGACCGGCACGTCGCTGTATTCGGCCAGTTCCTCGACGTCCCCGTGGTCGTAGACGCGGGCCATCACGAAATCGACGTACCGGGCCAGCGCCCGGGCGGTGTCCTTGACGGGCTCGCCGTGACCCAGGTGGATGTCGTCGGGGCCCAGGAAGATGGCGTGTCCCCCAAGCTGTGTCATCCCGGTCTCGAAGGACACTCTGGTCCGGGTCGAGGGCTTCTCGAATATCATCCCCAGCGTCTGCTGGTCGAGCAGGTCGCTGGCGTCCTCGCCGTCCGGGCCCTTTATCGCGGCGGCGCGGTCCAGGACGGCGGTCAGTTCATCGGTCGTGAGGTCGTCGACATCGAGCAAGTGCATGGTTACAGCAGGCGTTCGGTCACGTCCGTGAGGACGCTCACCGCGCGGTCGTACTCCGCGAGGCGGATGTGTTCGTTCGGCGCGTGGTCGAGGTCGGAGTCGCCCGGCCCGTAGGTGACCATCGGGCAGTCCCAGGCCTTCGCGTAGACGTTCATGTCGCTGGTCCCGGTCTTGCGAAGGAGCGTCGGGTCGCCGCCGTGGTCGCGGATTGCCGTCCGGAACGCCCGGCCGACGCTGGTCCGCGGGCTCTGCATCACGGGTTCGATTTTGTCGTCCCAGTTGACGGTGCCGTTGTCCAGATGGCCGTCGGCCATCTCGCGTATCTCGTCGGTCGAGTACTCGGGGGGGACCCGCAACTGGACGCGCATGGTTGTCTCAACCGAGAGGCCGTCGTCGGAGATCCCGCCGCGGAAGTCGACGGGCTTGCAGGTGACCCGCTCGAAGACGGGGTGCCACTCGTCCCTGGCGAACTCGTCCTCGACGGCGGCCCACCAGTCCATCGCGTCCTGGATGGCGTTGTTCTCCGGGCGCGAAGAGTGACCGGACTCGCTCGTGGCGACGTAGGTGCCACCGAGCAGGCCCCGGTAGCCCAGCGTGATGCCCTCCCAGCCGGAGGGTTCGCCGTTGATGACCGCGCCGGGCTCGCTGTCGCGGTCCTCGACCAGGTAGTGTCCGCCCTTCGAGTCGACCTCCTCGCCGACGACGCCGACGAAGGAGGCCCCGGTGCGGACGGCGGCGACGGCCATCGAACACAGCGGCCCCTTCGCGTCGACGGAGCCACGGCCCCACAGCACCTCGCCGTCGTCGGTCTCCTCGACCCGCACCGGGATGTCGCCCGGGACGGTGTCGATGTGGGAGGTCAGCAGGACGCCGTCGTCGGCCGGCGCGCGGACGTTGCCGACCCCGTCGAGCCACACCTCGCGGTCGTGGGCCTCGAAGAAGGCCACGAGGCGCTGGGCGGCCTCGCGTTCCTCGCGCGAGACGGAGGGGATGCGGACCACGTCCTCCAGCAGGTCCCGGGCCTCCGTGTCGGCCTCGTGGGCCTGGGCTTCGCTCATCCCACCACCTCGGCCATGGCCTCGACCACCTCGTCGGCGTGTGACTCGTCGATGGTCAGCGGCGGGAGCAGGCGCACGACCGTGCGGCCGGCCGGCAGCGCCAGGATGCCGTGGTTCAGCGCGAGCTGTTTCAGGGCCTTGTTCGCGCCCCGACCGACCTCGACGCCGACCATCAGCCCCTCGCCGCGGATGTCGCGGACCTCGTCGCCGATGGCGGCCGTCAGCTCCGTCTGGAGGTAGTCGCCCACCGCGGCGGCGTTCTCGGGGACGCCTTCTTCGACGATGGTCGAGACGGTCGCGCCGGCGGCCGCGGAGATGACCGGCCCGCCCGAGAACGTCGAGGCGTGGGAGCCGTAGTTCTCGGCGATCCAGTCCCGACACAGCGTCGCGCCGACGGGCAGGCCGTTTCCGAGTCCCTTGGCGGACGTTATCATGTCGGGGGCCACGTCGGCCCGCTGGGAGTTCCACAGCGCGCCGGTGCGGCCCATCCCGGTCTGGACCTCGTCGAAGATGAGCGCCGCGCCCGCGTCCTCGGTTATCTCGCGGGCGGCTTCGAGGTAGCCGTCGGAGGCGGGGTTGATGCCGCCCTCGCCCTGGACCGGCTCGACGATGAAGGCCGCCGTGTCCTCGTCGACGGCCTCGTCGAGCGCCTCGCTGTCGTCGTAGGGAACGAACTCCACGTCGCCGATGAGCGGCTCGTAGGGCTCCTTGTACTTGTTCTTCCAGGTGGTCGCGAGCGACCCCATGGTGCGGCCGTGAAAGCCCTGCATCGTGGCGACGATTTTGGAGTTCCCAGTGGCCGACCGGGCGAACTTCAGCGCCGCCTCGTTGGCCTCCGTCCCGGAGTTACAGAGCCAGGTCTTGTCGATTGGGTCGGGCGCGGTGTCGGCGAGCAGGTCGTACAGCGCCGTCCGCTCGGCGTTGGGGTAGGAAGCCTGGACGTACGTGATTTGCTCCAGTTGCTCGGCAACGGCGGACTGGACGGCCTCGTGGCCGTGGCCCAGCGGGACGCAGGCGTAGGACGCGCCCATGTCCAGATACTCCGTGCCGCTGTCGTCGTAGACGTAGGCGCCGTCGCCGCGCTCGATGCGAATCGGCTTCTCGTTGAAGACGAAACCGCTCACAGCGACGCACCTCCGGCGGCGTCGACACGTGTCGTGTACACAGTCATTGTTCCTCCGTTACAGCCCCGGCCTTGATATGTGTCCCGTCACCGTCCAGCGCCGACAGAATCGGCTCGTCGGCGTTGGCGTCGGCGACGACCACCTCGCCGGCCCCGCCGGTGAGGGCCTCCCGGGCGGCCATAATCTTCCGGCCCATGAACCCCTCGGCGGCGGCCTCCAGGTCGGCCCAGTCCTCGCCCGTCTCGACCGATTCGATGAGCGTCGACGGGTCGTCGGGGTCCCCGTAGACCCCCTCCACGTCGGTCAGCAAGACCAGCGTCGCGTCGAGTTCGCCGGCTATCGCGGCCGCCGAGCGGTCGGCGTCGGTGTTGACGGGAACGATTTCCCCGTCGTCGTCTCCGGCCATGGGCGGTGCGGCAACCGGGGTGTATCCGTCACCGAGCAGCGACCGGAGCAGGTCGCCGTTGACCCGCTTGATGGTGCCGGAGTGGTCCCCGCGGCGGATTTTCTTCTTGCCGTCCTCGACCACGCGGACGGCGGATTTGCGGGGGCCGTAGAGCAGCTTCCCGTCGACGCCGTTGAGGCCGACGGCGTCGACCCCCTCGCTCTGGAGGCCCGCGACGAGCTGGGTGTTGAGGTGACCGAAGGCCATCTCGAACACCTCCATCGTCGCCTCGTCGGTGAAGCGGCCGACGACGCCGCTCGGCGTCTCGACGTACTCCGGGTCGATGCCGAGCCGTTCGAGCGTCTCGTCGACCTTGGTGGAGCCGCCGTGAACGACGACGACCTGTTTACCCTGCTCGACGAGCGATGCGACGTCCGCCAGCGCGCCCGCGGGGTCGACCGCACGAGCGCCGCCTACCTTGATTACTACGGTCATGAAAAGCTCTGTCCAGGTGTCAGGGTGCGCCGACGGGGTGGAGCCCCTGGAACTCCAGCCCCGCCGTCTCCTCGATGCCGAGCGCGACGTTCGCGGCGTGGACGGCCTGGCCGGCCGACCCCTTCATCATGTTGTCGATGGCCGAGAAGACGACCAGTCGCTTGTTGCCGGGGTCGAGTTCGAAGCCGACCTCCGCGCGGTTCGTGCCCGCGACGGCCTTCGGCTCGGGGTAGCGGTAGACGCCGCCACCGCCGGAGACGAGTTCGACGAACGGTTCGTCCTCGTACTGGCCGCGATAGGCGCCCCAGAGGTCCCCCTTCGAGACCGGGCCGTCGGGGAAGACGTGGCAGGTCGCGCTGGCGCCGCGGACCATGTCCACCGCGTGGACGGTAAAGGAGACGTCGACGCCGAGGAACTGCTGAATCTCGGCCTCGTGGCGGTGGCCCGTCGGGGCGTACGGGCGGACGACGCCCGAGCGCTCGGGGTGGCTGGAGGCCTCGCCGCCGCCGGCGCCGCCCTCGCTGGAGCCGACCTTCACGTCGACGACTATCTGCTCGTCGCCGCTGAGGACGCCGTGCTCGAACAGCGGCAGCAAGCCCAGGATGGTCGCCGTAGCGTTGCAGCCGCCCGACGCGATGAGGTCCGCGCCTTCGAGGTTCTCGCGGTTGAGTTCGGGCAGCGCGTACTCGCTGTCGGCCAGCAGTTCCGGACGGACGTGGCCGTCGTACCACTCCTCGTACTGGGCCTCGCTGTCCAGCCGGAAGTCCGCCGAGAGGTCGACCACGGTGTCGGCGGCGTCCTGGAAGTCGTCTATCTGTTCCATCGAGACGCCGTGGGGCGTCGCCGCGAACAGGACGTCGACGCTCTCCAAGTCGCTCGGGTCCGAGAAACGGAGGTCCGAGTGCCGGAGGTTCGGGTGCTGGTGCCCGATTGTCTTGTTCGCCTTCGAGCGGCTGGTGGCCTGTACGAGTTCGAACTCGGGGTGGCCGTCCAGCAGGCGAAGCAGCTCGCCGCCGGTGAAGCCCGAGCCCCCGACGACGCTGGCTGAGTAGGTCATGCTGTCGTCTCTGTACCGCTCTCGCTTCCCGCCTTCGATTCGAGCCAGTCGACGACCTTCGCGGGCACGTCGACGTCAGCGACCTCGTTGAGCGCCTTGAACTCGACGGTGTGGTTGACTTCGTGGACGGTGTAGTCGTCCGGCTCTGGGTCGTCTTCCGACACCCCGACCTCCATCAAGTCGATACCGAGCAGGCCGCCGCCGACCGCGTCGGAGGCTTTCTCGACCAGTTCCAGCGCGCGGTCGTCCAGTTCGAAGGGGTCGGTCTCGGCGCCCTTCGCCGCGTTGGTGAGCCAGTGGTCCGACGAGCGGACCATCGCCGCTATCGGCTCGCCGTCGACAGCCAGCACGCGGATGTCGCGGCCGGGCTTGTCGACGAACTCCTGGACGTAGAATATCTTGTGCTCGTAGTGGCCGAGCGTCTCCTTGTGTTCGAGGATGGCCTCGGCCGCGTCGCGGGAGTCGATTTTCGCCATCAGGCGGCCCCACGAGCCGACGACCGGCTTCAGGACGCAGGGGTAGCCGAAGTCCTCGATGGACTCCAGCGCGGCGTCCTTGGTGAATGCCACGTCGGTGTCGGGCGTCGGGACGCCCGCCTCGACCAAGGCGAGGCTGTTTTTCACCTTGTCCGAACAGACCTCGGCCACGTCGGGCCCGTTGACCACGGGCACGTCGTAGGCCCGCGCGAACTTCGTCGCGTAGACGGACCGGGAGGTCGAGAGACAGCGGTCGACGACAAGGTCGAGGTCCTCGAAGGCCTCGGGGGCCTCGCTGATGTTGAACTGCTGTTTGCGGACGTCTATCTTCTCGATGTCGTGGTCGCGCTCGCGCAGTTCCGAGAGCAGGAGCTTCTCGTCCTTGCGGATACGCGAGTAGAGGAGGCCGATGTTCATGCTGTTGGCTCCGTGAAGTCGTGGGTCACGGTGTCACGGCGATTGGTCGGCCGCGCCACCGGGGACACCTCACTCACCCCAGTCCTCTTCGAGCTCGGGAGCGCTGTCGAGCTCTACGGGGTCGGTACCGATGACTTCGAGCTCGGCGCCGCAGGTGGAACAGTCGACGATCTCTCCGACTTCGAGGCTGTCGTGCAGGGAGACCTCCGCCCCGCACTCGATGCAGTCTGCCATTGTACCTGTCTATGACCCACGTACCCACTTAAATCCACCGGACTTGTCAAGTAAAATTACACACCTACACGCCGCTCTAGAGGAGTAACAAGCCCGTCATCCGCATGTGACCGAATTCAATATCAGGTTTCTGGTATAATTGCCCCGAGGAGGGGTCGTCGTTTACACATACGTCTCGACCTCCGCCTGTAGGCGGTCGCGTGCGCCCGAAACCGTCGCCTCGGCCGCGTCGAGCCGGTCGCCGTGGTTCGCCAACACGTCGTCGGCGGCCGCCAGCTGGTCGGCGACCGCCTCGGGCGCCGGCCCGCCCCGGGAGTCCCGCATCGCGACACTCTCGGTCGGGTCGAGCGCGCGTTCGACGGCCTCGCGGTCGACGTACTGGTCGAGCGGGGCGTCGAGCACGCCCTGGGCGACCGCCGAGAGGGCGTCGTAGTCGGGGGCGTCCGCGTCGGCGTCGAGGTCGGCCGCGGCCTCCGCGACGACTTCGTGGGCCGTGCGGAACGGGACCCCGGCCATCGCCAGCAGGTCGGCGACGCCGGTCGCGGTGGCAAAGCCCGCCGTGGCGGCGGCTTCCAGCCGTTCGGCCGGCCAGTCGGCCGTCGCGACGGCGCCCGCGGCCACCTCGACGCTCTCCGTGGCGCTGTCGATGGCGTCCCAGGCGTGGCGCCCGGCCCGCTGCAGGTCGCGGTTGTACGCGCGGGGCTGGCCCTTGAGGTTGGTCAACAGCCCGTTGAGCCCGGCGGTCGCGTCGCCGGTGCGTCCGCGGACCAGTTCCAGCGTGTCCGGGTTCTTCTTCTGGGGCATGATGGAACTGGTCGAGGCGTAGTCATCGTCGAGTTCGACGTGGCCCTTGCTGGCCATCACGACCACGTCCTCCGCTAGCTGGGAGAGCGTCGTCGCCAGCCCGGCCACGGCGCTCGTCGTCTCGACGAGGAAGTCCCGCGTCGCGGAGGCGTCCATCGAGTTCTCCGCGACCGAATCGAAGCCCAGCAGCTCGGCGGTGCGCTCGCGGTCCACGTCGAAGGGCGTCCCGGCGAAGGCCGCCGCCCCGAGCGGGTTCTGGTTGATTCGCCCGTAGGCATCGAGCAGCCGCGCCGTGTCCCGCTGGAGGGCCTGCTCGTAGGAGAGCGCCCAGTGGGCGACGGTCGTCGGCTGAGCGGGCTGGAGATGCGTATATCCCGGCATCACCGTCCCGGTCTGTGCGCGGGCCACGTCGAGCAGCTGTTCGCGGGCGCCCAGGAGCGTCCCGACCAGTTCGAGCACGTCCGAGCGCAGGCGGTAGCGGATACAGGCCGCCACCTCGTCGTTGCGCGAGCGGGCGGTGTGCATCTTCCCGCCCTCGGGCCCGACGCGGTCGATGACCGCGCTCTCGATGGCCTCGTGGACGTCCTCGCCGTCGGCCAGTGCGCCGTGGCCGGCGTCCTCGATGTCGTCGAGGGCAGTCAGAATCTCGCCGGCGGTGTCGGCCTCGACGACGCCCTGCTCGACGAGCATCACGACGTGGGCGCGGTCGACGGCCAGGTCGGCCGCGAAGATGCGCTCGTCGTCGGCGAGCGAGGAGAGAAACGAGCGGGCGGGGCCGCCGCTGAAGCGGTCGCGGCGGACGGCCCCGCTCGCGGCGTCGCCGCCGTCCGTTTCGTCCTCGCTCATCCGTCTAGTCCTCCTGTCCGGTCTCGCTCGCGGTTTCCGGGGTCGTCCCCTCGGCCTCGCTACCCCCGTCCGCGGCGGCCTTCCCCGACTTCGCGTCTTCGAGGATATCGTTGGCCAGGCGGGACTGGAAGCCGTGGTACTTCGCGACGCCGGTGGCGTCCTGCTGGGTGATGCCGCCGGAGACCGCTTCCTCGTTGAACGAGGCCGCGGACTCGCTGTAGACGGCGTAGTCGGACTCGCGCGAGACCGGGCGGCAGTGGCCGCCCTCCATCTTCACCGTCACGGTCCCGGTGACGCGCTCGTTCGTGTCGTCGATGAAGGCCTCAAGCGCGCTGACGAGCGGGGCGTCGACGAGCCCCTGGTAGGCCTTCTGGGACCACTGCTGGTCGACCTGGACCTTGAACTGGCGCTCCTCCTGGGTGAGGACGAGCCCCTCAAGGGCCTCGTGTGCGGTGAGGAGGACGGTCGCCGCGGGGTGTTCGTAGTTCTCGCGGACCTTCAGGCCGAGCATGCGGTCCTCCATCATGTCCGTGCGGCCGATGCCGTGGGCGCCGGCCCGCTCGTTGAGCTGTTCGACCAGCTCGACCGAGCCCAGCTCCTCGCCGTCGACGGCGACGGGCTCGCCGTCCTCGAAGGCGATGTCGACGAGTTCGGGCTCCTTCCCGGAGGGGTTCTCGGTCCACTTGTAGATGTCGTCGGACGGTATCTCGGCGGGGTCTTCGAGTTCGGAGCCCTCGATGGAGCGGCTCCAGAGGTTCGTGTCGATGGAGTAGCGGCCGCCGTCGCCGCCCTCGACGGGGAGACCCTTCTCGCGGGCGTACTCGTTCTCCCACTCGCGGGTCAGACCGAGTTCGCGGACCGGGGCGATGACCTCCAGGTCCGAGTCGCGCCAGATGGCCTCGAAGCGCAGCTGGTCGTTGCCCTTGCCGGTACAGCCGTGGGCGATGCCGTCACACCCCTCTTCCTCGGCGACGGAGAGGATGGCCTTGGCGATGACCGGGCGCGCGAGCGCGGTCCCGAGCGGGTAGCCCTGGTAGTCGGCGTTGGCCTTCACGGCCTGCAGGCAGAGGTCCGCGAACTCCTCTTTGGCGTCAACGACGTACTGCTCGACGCCCAGCGCCTCGGCGGTCTCCTCGGCCTCCTCGAACTCGTAGTCGGGCTGGCCGACGTCGACCGTGACGCCGATGACCTCGTCGTAGCCGTACTCCTCTTTCAAGAGCGATACGCAGACCGTCGTGTCGAGCCCGCCCGAGAAGGCGAGCGCGACGGTGCCGTTTCCGTCTGTCATGGATGGGTAGTCGTTTGTTACCGTGGTGTGACTGTCGGTTTGGAGTGACGAGCCGGACAGCCGACCGGCCGTAGTCTGAGACGAACCGAACCGTCGAGAGGAGAAGTAGTAGTGGGCCTAACGGAGGGCCCGCCGTCGGGTCGGGAGAGAATGGGACCCGGCGCTGGCGGCTGCGAGCGCGCCAGTGTCGAACGGCCGCGTCATATACCAGCGACTACCGTAGTTCGCGTACAAATAGCTTCCGAGTCCGCGAGGCCGTGTCTCTAGTTCACACACGGACCGTCAGAGACGGGACCGGGTCGACACTGTGCCGTCTCAGTCGCGACGGCCGGCAAACAGCCCGGCCGCCGCCAGGGCCGCAAGCGCGCCGACGGCGCCGAACCCGGGTCCGCTCCCGCCGGTCGTCCCGGCCGCAGTCGCCGTCGGGCTCGGCGCGGGCGTCCCGTCGGGCGCCGTCGACGACGTGGCGACGACGCTGAGACCGTCGAGCTCCGCGTCGGCGGCGTAGACGAGACGGCCGTCGCTGCTGTTGGCCGGCCCGGGCGAGACGCTCGTCACCTGATACCCCGCCGGGAACACGACGACGAGCGGGCGGTCGAGCCCGTCGCTGCTGGCGAAGGGCTCGCCGAACGTCAACAGCCCGTCTTCGGCCGCCGCGAGCCCCGTCCACGTGACCGAGTAGGTCGCGACGCCGGTCGCGTTCGTCCGTGAGAGCGTCAGCGAGCTGTTGGTCACGGCCATCTCGCGGTCGGTCCGGGCGGACGTGTTCTCGGCGAGCGACTGCCAGCGGGCCGTCTGTCGCTGCTCGTAGGCGTCTCGGGCCGTCTCGTTGCTTCGGAGGTCGTCGAAGGCCGCCTGCTCGCTCTCGTCGTCGAGGTCGTACGTCGAGACGAGCGTCAGCCGCGCGTCGCCGTCGGCGGCGAGGTCGACGGTCAGCGACGGCTCGGGCGGCGCATCAGTCTGGGCCGCCGCGGCCGGCCCCGCGACTGCACCGACCAGCAGCGCGCTCAGAGCGACACTCGTCAGCAGTGTGTGGCGGCCGGACATTAGCTAGTCTTGGCCGTCCGGACTGGTAGTCTCATTGGTTCCGGTGGAACTGTCGCCGTCGGCGGGCCCCGGCTCGTCGGGGGTCGACGGCGCCGTGTCGCCAGTCCGGTCCGCTCCGTTTTCGGTCCGGTTGCCGGGCGCCCCGGTCCGGTCGTCGGGGCCGCCCGCCTGTCCGACTCCCTCACCGGCGATACCGCGCGCGATTTCGGCCGTCTCCGGTCCCGTGAGGTTCGCGGTGCGGTCCGAGAGCGTCCGGATGGCGGTGGCGTTGACGCCGTTGGCCTCGAGCGTCTCGGCGGGCAGCCCGCTCGCCGTCTCGTTGGTCCGGTCGACCATGCGCTCGGCGTTCCGGCTCTCCGCGACCAGTCCGGCGATGCGGGCGCGGTACTCACCCTGGCTCAGGGTGCCGTTCGCGCGGGCCTGTTCGAGCGCCTGACGCCGGTCTTCGAGGGCCGCGACGCGCTCGCTCGTCCTGTTGAGCTGGTCGGCCACGACGGCGGCTTTCGCGTCCGAGCTGTTGGCCCGGGCGACGCGGATGCCGTAGGCGCGGTCCGCTATCTCGCCGTCGAGTTCGGCCTCGCCGACGGCGACGACGCCCGAAAGCTGGGCGCCGGGCGCAACGCTCTCGTTGCCGGTCGTGTTCTCGCTTGCCTGTTCAGTGTCGGTCTGTTGGGCCATGACGAATGGCACCGCCGTGAGCGCACCCACCACGAGTACCAGCGCGACCACGGTCGAAATCGTCCGTCTCATCTCACTCGGGCATTGGCCCCGTATCAGTATATAAACCGCCGACGGTCAGCCCGGTTTGCGGACGATTAAGCCGAATTAAATCGCCCGACAGCGGCGAGTCGAGGGACGGTGTTACGAGTCGTCGTCCACGTCGGTCAGGTCCGTGTCCGGGAGCGTCACGACGTTCTCCCGGCCGATGCGGAACGTCTCCAAGTCGCCGTCCTCGCGGAGGCCGCCGACGACCTGGCTGGTCTTTGCGGCCGTCCAGTCCAGTTCGCTCGCGACGCGCTGTTGCTTGATGCGGCCGCCGTTCTCGCGGAGGAGTTTGAGCACCTGCTCCTCGTTGCTGAGCAGCTCCGCGGGCGGTGTCTCGTCGGTGTCGGCGGTTCCGCCCGCGCCGTCGTCCGTCGCTGGCGTGTCCGCGGCCGTCTCGTCGGCGACCGCGTCGTCGCGGACGTACCGGTAGACGCCGTAGCCGCCGGCGGCGAGTATCAGAACCGCGACCACGGCGAGGAGCGCGTCCACCAGCCCCGAGCCGCCGACAGCGTCCCCGAAGGGCTTGGACTCGTTGGTGACGACGACGCGGGGTTCGTCGTCGCCGAATGACTGGGGCCCGCGCCACGTGACCGACCGGTCGCTCCGCTCGTCGGCCGACGGGCGGACGCTCGCGCGCCGGTACTCGTCGGGCCACTGCATCGTCAGGGTCGCGTTGCGGTCGAGATACAGCCCGGCGACGGCGTCCCCGGCCCGGATGTGGGTGTCGTTGACCGCCGCGAAGTTCGTCCACCGGAACTCGTAGGTGACGACGCCGTAGGACTGGCCGACGTCTTCCCGGGTGGTCTCGACGGAGACGTTGTCGACGGCCATCTCCCGCCCGGTCGCGTTCTCGCCGGCCCGGGCAGTCCGGGTCATCCGGTCGCGGAACCTGTCGGTGTAGACCGATTCGTTCGCCCGGATGTCCGCCCGCAGGTCCTCGAAGGCCTGCGTCTCGTTGTCGTCGGTCAGACGGACGCGGTAGTCGATTGTCCACACCGCGTCGCCACTCGCCGTCACGTCGGCGGTCATCACGACCACGTCGGCGTCGACGGACTGCTGGGCGAGGCCGCCGAAGGCGGCGCCGGCCGCCGTCGGCGCCAGCGCCGCCGCCAGCAACAGCCCCAGGACGATACCCACTCGTCGCATTCGTGTTCCCGTTTTCCCGTCACCGACTATATGGCTTGTTGCCGCGAGCGGGCCACAAGGGGTTTGCCCGTCTGCCGGAAAGACCCTGTATGGACCGTGGGAAACTCGACGTCGACACGCTGCTCAAGATTCTGCTCGTGCTCATCGTCGTCTGGATAGCGCTGGAGGTCATCGGCGAAGTGCTCGGACTGTTCGCTGCGGTGCTCGGGCCGCTCCAGCCGCTACTGGGCCTCGTGTTGATTGTCCTTATCGTGCTCTATCTGACCGGCCGGCTCTGAGCGGAGCCACCGGCACGGCGAGGGTCGGGAGACCACAGCGTCTCCAGAAACTGAACGCGCTCCTTTTGTCCCCGCCGCGCCTGCCCCCGGTGTGTACAGTCTGAACGTCTCGCTGCCGTCGTCGGTCACCTCGCTCGCGGGCCGGCTTGCGCGTGACCTCCCGCGGGCGCGGTCCAGACCGCGCGGGGAACACACGCTGGTGGTCAAGCGACTGGGCAGTGGCGACCACGCGGCCTACGCCCGCATCGAGGCCCGCGCCCGCGACGCCGTCCGGGGGACCGATCCCTTCGGCGTCCGCGTCACCGGCGTCGACTGCTTCGAGACGGCCGAGACCGGCCCCTCGCCGGTCGTCTATCTGGCCGTCGAGAGCCCGCAGTTGCGGGCGCTCCACCAGCGGCTCTGCGACGAGTTCGACCCCGTTGCGGGGATGGAAGGCCCGGACGACTACGTTCCCCACGTGACGATAGCCCGGGGTGGCGACCCCGAAGCGGCCCGGCGGCTGACCGAGCGGGAGATAGAACCCGTCGAATGGGCCGTCGAGGAACTGGTCTTTTTCGACGCCGAGCGGGGCCAGTCGGTGAGTCGGGTGTCGCTCCCGGCGTGAGCCGATTTGTCGGAGAGTCGGTCCGGGCTGTGGCGAACAGGCGGCACACGAGGACCCGGAGCGTCGTGCCGCGCACCCGCGTTCCGCTCCGGGGCAGTGGTCAGCGCATAGTCGGAGGTGGTCCCGCCATCACCCATGAACCTCCGGAGGCGACGTAGCAACGCTTTTGCCGCCGCCCACCCTCGGCATCACGTATGGATTATCGGTCCGTCGAGACTTCGGAGGAGTACGTCTGCCGGCTGGACCACGGCGCGGACTGGCGCGCCGAAATCGAGTCGCTGGCCGACGACGAAGGAATAGACGCCGCGTTCTTCTACGGCCTGGGGGCCGTCAAGGACGCCGAGGTGTGGTTCTACGACCAGGACCGGATGGAGTACGACTCGATGGTCTTCTCGGAGCCGCTGGAGGTCGCCGCCTGTATGGGGAACGTCTCGTGGCTCGACGGGGAGCGGTTCGCCCACACCCACGCCGTCCTCTCCCGTCCCGACGGCGAGGCCATCGCGGGCCACCTCAACAGCGCGACAGTCTGGGCCGGCGAGCTGTACGTGCGCGCGTTCGACGCGGAGCTGGAGCGAGTCCACGACGAGCCGACCGACCTGGACCTCTGGGAGCTGTAGATGCGCGAGGCCGACGAGCGCTACTTCGAGACGCTCGAAACGGAGCTCGACTCGGCCATGCGCGTCGCCGAGCGCGCCCGCGAGCGCGGCGGCGACCCGAAGCCGGAGGTGGAGATTCCGACCGCCCGCGACATGGCCGACCGCGTCGAGAACATCCTCGGCATCGACGGCGTCGCCGAGCGGGTCCGCGAACTCGAAGGCGAGATGTCCCGCGAGGAGGCCGCCCTCGAACTCGTCGACGACTTCGTCGAGGGCACCGTCGGCGACTACGACACCCGCGAGGGGAAAGTCGAGGGCGCGGTCCGCACCGCGGTCGCCCTGCTGACCGAGGGCGTCGTCGCGGCCCCCATCGAGGGCATCGACCGCGTCGAGTTGCTCGAAAACGACGACGGGACGGAGTTCATCAACGTCTACTACGCCGGCCCGATTCGCTCCGCCGGCGGGACGGCACAGGCGCTCTCAGTCCTCGTCGCCGACTACGCCCGTGCGCTGCTTGGCATCGAGCAGTACAACGCCCGCGAGGAGGAGGTCGGCCGCTACGCCGAGGAGATAGACCTCTACGACAAGGACACCGGCTTGCAGTACTCGCCCAAGGAAAAGGAGACGAAGTTCATCGCCGAGCACATGCCGATTATGCTGGACGGCGAGGCCACCGGCGACGAGGAGGTGTCGGGCTACCGGGACCTCGAACGGGTGGACTCCAACTCCGCCCGCGGCGGCATGTGTCTGGTGCTGGCGGAGGGTATCGCGCTGAAGGCGCCCAAGATTCAGCGCTACACTCGCAACCTGGACGAGGTCGACTGGCCCTGGCTCCAGGACCTCATCGACGGCACCATCGGCGAAGACAGCGAGGCCGACGAGGGGGAGGACGCGGACGACGGGGGCGACGACGCGAGCGAGGATGGGGCCGACGATACTGACGAGCGGGCCGGCCCGCCACGGGTCGACCCGGCCAAGAAGTACCTCCGGGACCTCATCGCCGGCCGCCCCGTCTTCTCCCATCCCTCCAAGTCCGGGGGCTTCCGCCTGCGCTACGGCCGCGCCCGGAACCACGGCTTCGCGACCGCCGGGGTACATCCGGCGACGATGCATCTCGTCGACGACTTCCTCGCCACCGGGACGCAGATAAAGACCGAGCGCCCGGGCAAGGCCGCCGGGGTCGTCCCCGTCGACAGCATCGAGGGGCCGACGGTGCGGCTTGCCAACGGCGACGTGCGCCGCATCGACGACGTGGAGACGGCCCGCGAGATCGGCAACGGCGTCGAGAAGATTCTGGACCTG
Organism: Haloarcula laminariae; assembly: GCF_025457605.1. Taxonomy (NCBI): domain Archaea; kingdom Methanobacteriati; phylum Methanobacteriota; class Halobacteria; order Halobacteriales; family Haloarculaceae; genus Haloarcula; species Haloarcula laminariae. The sequence continues at coordinate 188,095 of NZ_JAMZFY010000002.1, forward strand.
GGGGAGTACCTCGTCAACTACGGCGAGTTCGTCGAGAACAACCACCCGCTCGCGCCCGCGTCCTACACCGTCGAGTGGTGGGAGCAGGACTTCGAAGCGGCGGGGGCCGACGTACAGGCGATGCGGGACGACCCGGGCGTCGACCTCGCAGAGCCCAGCGCCGCCGAAGCGCTCGACTGGGCCAGCGACTACGACGCGCCGCTGCACCCCAAATACACCTACCTCTGGCACGACGTGACCATCGAGCAGTTTGAGGCGCTGGCCGACGCCGTCGAGTCGGCCGACGTGACAGCCACCGACGGGGCCGTCGTCGAGTCCCCGGAAGCGAGCGATGGCGACCTCGTCCTCGAAAACACCGACCTCGTCCGGCAGGCGCTCGAACGCCTGCTCGTCGAACACACCCAGGAGGACGACCGCCTGGTCGTCTCCGACTGGCTCCCGCTGGTCCGGACGCTGGGGTTCTCGCGGTCGCTCTCCCGGGACTGGACCCCCGACGACATCTCCGAACACGCCCGGACCTACGGCGAGCAGGAGGCCGCCGACGCCATCGGCTACGTCGACGACGAGCTGGGCGACACGGCTGGTCGCAACGCCATCGAGGCGGTCAACGAGATATCCCCGTTCGAGGTCCGCGAGCGGGCGCCGACCCGCATCGGCAACCGGATGGGTCGGCCCGAGAAATCCGAGCGCCGGGACCTCTCGCCCGCGGTCCACACGCTCTTTCCCATCGGCGAGGCCGGCGGGGCACAGCGAGACGTGGCCGCCGCGACGAAGCACTCGGACTCGATGACGGAGACGCCGGGCCGCGTCGAGGTGGAAGTGGCCAGACGGCGCTGTCCCGACTGCGGCACCGAGGGCTACGAGGCCCGCTGTCCCGACTGCGACGCCATCGCCGAGACCGTCTACGTCTGCCCGGACTGCGAGATGGAGGTCGAACCCGACGAGTCGGGTCGCGCGGAGTGTGACCGCTGTGAGACGCTGGCCTCCCCGACCCAGTACAGGGAACTGGACCTCCAGGAGAGCTATCGGGACGCGCTACAGAACGCCGAGGAGCGCGAGACGGCCTTCGAGACGCTGAAGGCCGTCAAGGGGCTCACGAGCGAGACCAAGCTCCCCGAGCCGATGGAGAAGGGCATCCTCCGGGCGAAACACGACGTCTCCGCGTTCAAGGACGGCACCGTCCGCTACGACATGACCGACCTGCCGGTGACGGCGCTCAGACCCGCGGAGCTCGACGTCGAACCCGAGCGCCTGCGGGCGCTCGGCTACGAGACCGACATCCACGGCGACCCCCTGACCCACCCCGACCAGCTGTTCGAGCTGAAGGTCCAGGACATCGTCCTCTCGGAGGGGGCGGCCGAGCACATGCTCCAGACCGCCGCCTTCGTCGACGACCTGCTGGAGCAGTACTACGGTCTCGACCGCTACTACGAGTTCGACGACCGCGACGATTTGGTGGGCGAGCTCGTCTTCGGGATGGCCCCACACACCAGCGCGGCGACAGTCGGCAGAGTTGTCGGATTTACGTCAGCTGCCGTCGGGTACGCGCATCCGTACTTTCACGCGGCTAAGCGGCGCAACTGCGACGGAGACGAAGACTGTGTGATGCTTCTCATGGATGGTTTGTTGAATTTTAGTAAATCCTATCTTCCTGATAAGAGAGGCGGCCGCATGGACGCCCCGCTCGTGATGTCCTCGCGTATCGACCCGAGCGAAATCGACGACGAGGCCCACAACATGGACATCATGGAGCGGTACCCGCGGGAGTTCTACGAGGCGACCCGTGAACTCACAGACCCGGCGGAGGTCGAGGACATCATGACCATCGCCGAGGAGACGCTTGGCACCGACCGCGAGTACACCGATTTCCGCCACACGCACGACACCTCGGACATCGCGGCCGGACCGGACCTCTCGGCGTACAAGACGCTGGGGTCGATGGAGGAGAAGATGGACGCACAGCTGCATCTCTCGCGGAAACTGCGAGCGGTCGTGGAATCGGACGTGGCCGAGCGCATCATCGAGTATCACTTCCTGCCCGACCTCATCGGGAACCTCCGGGCCTTCTCCCGCCAGGAGGTCCGCTGTCTGGACTGCGGCGAGAAGTACCGCCGGATGCCCCTGACCGGCGACTGCCGGGAGTGTGGCGGTCGCGTGAACCTCACGGTGCATCAGGGGTCGGTCAACAAGTACATCGACACCGCGATTCGGGTCGCAGACGAGTTCGGCGCCAGAGACTACACCAAACAGCGGCTCAAGATTCTGGAGACGAAAATCGAGTCGGTGTTCCAGAACGACCACAACAAGCAGTCCGGCATCGCCGATTTCATGTGAGCGGGTCAGGAGGTGAGCGCGGTCCGGCGTTTATACCTCATGTTGGAGACATGAGCATGTATCAAACCGGTTCACGCGACGGCGCTGCCTGCTCGCGCTCGGGGTGAGCGGACTGGCGGGCTGTGCACAGTACAAGGTGGGGTCGGGCGGGACGACGGAGCTCCGACTGGTCGTCCCCCAGACGCTATCCGGCGCCGAGGCCGTCGCGCTCTGATACGGCGGCTTTCCAGGTCAGGCCGCAAGACGGGCGTCTGCCGGTCGTCCGATGGGTGCTTTTGGCGGTCCAATCGCATCGTAGTTGGTATGACAACGCATCCCGAGCGAGTGGCGACGCCCCGGTCACCGGGCCTCCCCGAAAACCGCGAACGGCCGTCGGTTTCGACCGCCGTCAGAGAGCTACAGATAGCTCTCCTGGAGTGTCGCGTGGCCGCCTTAGAACAGCAACTCGAAGCCGAACGGGAGAAACGCCAGGCCGTCGTCGACCGGTACGAGCGACTGCTGGCGGAGCGGTGACCGCGTTACTCGTCGCCCAGGGCGACGTAGGTCGTCTCGATGATGCGGTCGTCGGCGTTGAGTCGGTCGATGAGGTCGACGGCGGGCTTCTCGTCCAGGTTGTAGATGGAGAGCGCCTCCCCGCCGATGGTCTCGCGGCCGTTGAACATCCCGGCGATGTTGATGTCGGCCTCGCCTAGGGCGGTGCCGATGAAGCCGATGGTACCCGGTTCGTCACGGTTGCGGACGACGAGCATGTGCCCGTGGGGGACGGCCTCGATGCGGTGGCCGTCGATGCGGACGATGCGGGACTCCTCGCCGCCGAACTGGGTCCCACAGACCGACACCGACTCCTCGCCGTCGGAGACGGTGACGGTGATGAGGCTCTGGTAGTCCTCCGCCGAGGAGGTCTTTGACTCGGTCACGTCGATGCCGCGCTCCTCGGCTATCTGGGGGGCGTTGACGGCGTTGACCTGGATGTCCGAGGGGGTGAAGACGCCCTCCAGCGCGCTGGCGGTGACGTACTCGACGTCCTCGTCGGCGATGTCGCCGGCGTAGGTGACCTCGACGGAGCTCATGTGGCCGTCGAACAGCTGGACGGCGATGCGACCCGCCGTGGAGGCGAGTTCGAGGTACGGCTCGACGGCCTCGAAGGTGGCCCTGTCGAGCGAGGGGGCGTTGAGCGCGTTGGCGACGGGCTGGCCGTTGGCCGCGGCGATGATCTGCTCGGCCGTAGAGGTGGCGACGTTCTCCTGGGCGGCCTCGGTCGACGCCCCGAGGTGGGGTGTGACGATGACGTCGTCGACATCGAGCAGCGGGGAGTCCTCGGCGAGGGGCTCCTCGGCGAAGACGTCCAGGGCAGCGCCGTTGAGGATACCGTCTTCGACGGCTTCGGCGAGGGCGGGCTCGTCGATGATACCGCCGCGGGCGCAGTTGACGACGTAGCCGCCTTCGAGCAGGGCGAGCTCCTCCTCGCCGATCATGTTCTCGGTCTCGGGGGTCAGCGGCGTGTGGATGGTGACGAAGTCGGCCGCCTCCAGGCAGTCTTCGAGGTCGTCGGCGAGCCTGGCACCGAACTGCTTGGCCCGCTCCTCGCTGATGTAGGGGTCGAAAGTGACGATGTCCATCCCCAGGCTGCCGAGTCGCTTGGCGACCTGCTGGCCGACGCGGCCGAAGCCGACGACGCCGAGGGTCTTGTTGTTGACCTCGGTGCCGAGGAACTCGCCTTTGGCCCAGTCGCCGCCTTTGAGGCGGTCGTGGGCCTGTGGGATAGAGCGGGCGGTAGCGAAGGCCATCGCGACGCTGTGTTCGGCGGCGGCGCGGACGTTACCGTCGGGGGCGTTGGCGACGATGACCCCGTGGTCGGTGGCGGCGTCGATGTCGATGTTGTCGACGCCGATGCCGGCCCGACCGACGATGATGAGGTCGGGCGCCGCGGCGAGCACCTCGTCGGTGACCTCGGTGCCCGAGCGGACGATGAGCGCGTTGGCGTCCGAGACCGCATCGAGCAGCGCCTCGCCCTCGACGTCGTAGGCTGTGACTACCTCGTGGCCCGCCTCGCGTAACCGGTCGAGCCCGGCGTCTGCGATGGGGTCCGTGACGAGTACCTTCATACCGGACCGAACTTACTGGGGCGGCATAACGCTTGTTTTCTCGGCGCGGCGTGGCCACTGTCGGCGAGCAAATCGGAAAAGTCCGGAGCTACCGCCACTCGGGGAGCGAGGCGGCGTCCGCGAGCGGGAGTGTCATGTACGCGTCGTCGGTCGAGACGTCCGCGATGACGAACGTATCAGTCGGCCCTTCCTCGACGGAAGCCATGACCTCCGATTCGGCAGCAACCTGCGTTGGGGCAACCGTATCCGGCTCCATGCATGTGAATATGTAACACCCGTATATAAAAACTACGAAATCCGCGGAAGGCGCGGCGGTAGTATCAGGGTTTTGAACAGTCCCGGGGGAGGCTCAGCAACCGAAGCGGGGGCGTGTTTCGACCCCACACGCCCCCTATCGGGCGTTACAGGCGGCCAGCCGTTCCCAGCGAGGATATTCATCCCTGCGTCTGCGTGCCCGCCGTCACGTCGACAGCGCAGCTTACCGTTCGAAACGCCGGCGGACGAGCGGCGCTGTCGTGTGGATTCCCACACGTAGCCGGCGCCGACGGGACGGGTTCGAGCGCGACGGCCCGACGAGCCCGATGTTAACTACTTAGTAGGTGCGGGGCGGAGCTTTGGCCAGTATGAACGTCGCAGACGCTATGACGCCGCGCTCGGAGGTCGTCACGGTGGAAATTCCGGGCACCCGTGACGACGTGCTGGAGTATCTGCAGAAGCGGGCTTTCTCGTCAGTTCCCGTGATCAAAGAGACCGACGACGGCGAACAGTTCCGCGGACTCGTCTCCCGGGACGCCCTCATCAACCGGCCCGACGAGGACCAGCTGGCCCTGCTGGTCGATGAGGTCCCGACCATCACCGCCGACGCCACCATCGAGGCGGCGGCCGAGCTGATGCTCGCGGAGGGGGAACGCCGGGTGCCGGTCGTCGACGGGCGCCTGGAGGGAATCATCACGGTGACTGACATCGTCCACGCCATCGCCAACGGCGACACCGTCGGCGACAGCGAGGTCGGCGGCCTGGCCCGCAGCGATATCAACTGTCTCTACGCCGGGAGCCCGCTGACCGTCGCCGAACGGGAGCTGTCCTACGCCGAAGTGCCCTACGGCGTCGTGCTCGACGACGACGGGGACATGGCGGGGATGCTCACCGTGGTCGACATCATCGAGGTCGCCCGCGTCGTGGAGGGCGAGGACGACACCGGCGACTCCATCGCCAACCAGGACGACGACTGGGCCTGGGAGGGTATCAAGGCCGTCGGCGGGCGCTACATGCCCACGCGCAACGTCGAGATACCGGTCGAACCCGTCCGGGAGTTCATGACCGGCGACGTCGTCACCGTCAGCAAACGGCGCACCGCCAAGGAGGCCGCACAGCTGATGATAGAGCACGACATCGAGCAGATTCCGCTCGTCTCGGGCGACGAGCTCGTCGGTATCGTCCGTGACGTCGACCTGCTGGAGGGGCTATGAACGAGGGCGAGCGCCTGACCGAGCTGGCCAAGCGGCGGGGCTTTTACTTCCCCGCCGCGGGCGCCTACGGCGGCGCCGCCGGCTTCTGGACCTACGGGCCACAGGGCGCCGCCCTGAAGGACAACGTCGAGGACGCCTGGCGCGACCGCTTCGTCGTCCAGGCCGGCCACCAGGAAATCTCGGCCCCGGACGTGATGCCCGAACCCGTCTTCAAGGCCTCGGGCCACCTGGACGGCTTCGACGACATGATAATCGAGTGCGGGGAGTGTGGCGCGACCCACCGGGCCGACCACATCGTCGAGGACAACACGGATATCGAGGAGGCCGAATCGCTCCCCAACGAGGAGGTCATGGAGATCATAGCCGACCACGACATCCCCTGTCCCTCCTGTCAGGCGTCGCTGGCCGACGAGCCGGTCGATAACTTCAACCTGATGTTCGAGACGAACATCGGGCCGGGCACGTCCTCGCCGGGCTATCTGCGCCCCGAGACCGCCCAGGGCATCTTCGTCGAGTTCCCCCAGCTCTCGGAGTACGCCCGGAACCAGCTCCCCTTCGGCGTCGCACAGATAGGCAAGGCCTATCGCAACGAGATATCCCCCCGGAAATCTCTCGTGCGCGTGCGCGAGTTCACGCAGGCCGAACTGGAGCACTTCGTCGACCCCGAGGAGGACGAGCCGCCCCTCGAACAGGTGGCGGACGTGACCCTCCCCCTCTACTCGGGCGAGAGCCAGGAGGCCGAGGACGGCGGCGTCGAGCGACTGACGGTCCGCGAGGCCGTCGACGAGGGGGTCATCACCAGCGACTGGGTCGCCTACTACCTGGGCGTCGCCCGTGACTGGTACGAGCGCATCGGTATCGACATGGACCGGTTCCGCTTTCGCCAGCACCTCCCCGGCGAGCTCGCTCACTACGCCTCGGACTGCTGGGACGCCGAGGCCGAGATCGACGGCGACTGGATAGAGATAACCGGCTTCGCCTACCGCGGCGACTACGACCTGCAGAAACACGCCGAGCACTCCGGCGAGGACTACACCGTCTTCAAGCAGTACGACGAGCCGGTCACGGTCGAGCGCCCGACCGTCGACCCGGACATGAGCTATCTCGGGCCGGAGTTCGGCGGCGACGCGGGCGCGGTCGCGGACGCACTCGAAGCGCTCGCCGAGACCGACCCCGATGCCTTCGACGGCGAGGACGTGACGGTCGAAGTAGACGGCGAGGAGGCGACCGTTCCAGTCGAACAGACCGGCTTCAGCGTCGAGGAAGTGACCGAGAACGGCGAACACATCACGCCCCACGTCGTCGAGCCGTCCTTCGGCGTCGGCCGGCTCATCTACACCGTGTTGGCCCACGCCTACCGGGAGGACGAGGTCGACGGCGAGGAGCGGACCTACCTCGAACTGCCGCCCGAGCAGGCCCCGACCACGGTCGGCGTCTTCCCGCTGATGGACCGGGACGGACTGGGCGAGTACGCCCGGGAACTGGCCGAGGCGCTCCGGCGGGCCGGCCACTCGGTCACCTACGACGACTCGGGCGCCATCGGCCGGCGCTACCGGCGCCAGGACGAAATCGGCACGCCCTACTGTGTCACCGTGGACTACGAGTCCATCGGCGAACCGAAAGACGGCGAGGACCCAGACGACCTGCGGACCGACACCGTCACGCTCAGGGAGCGCGACTCCACGGCACAGAAACGGGTCTCCATCGACGGGTTGGCCGAGACCGTCGGGCGTCTCGTCGACGGCGACGTCGCCTTCGACGACCTGTAAGATGGCCGACGAGGTCGCCCGCCGGCTCGTTCACGTGACGGGGTCAGCGGTGCCGCTTGGCTACCTGTTCGGCGGCGACCTCGTGGGCTGGCGGGTCGTCCAGCTGTTTCTCGCCGTCGCGCTGGTCCTCGTCGTCGTGCTGGAGTTCCTCCGGCTGTCGGTCGGGCTCGACTGGGCCATCTACGACCGGCTCACCCGCGAGTACGAACAGGACAACCCGGCCGGCTACGCGCTGTACATCGTCGGCATGGCCGCGGTGGCCGGCGCGGTCGACGTCGGGCTCCCGACAGACGTCGCCGTCGCCGCGATGTTCATGCTGGCCATCGGGGACCCCATCAGCGGCCTGCTCGGGTCGGCCGACGCCAGCAACGTCAAACAGGCGTGGGTGTTGCTCGTGATGTTCGGGGTCTGTACGCTGCTTGCCGCCCCGTTCGTCCCGACCGCGGCGGCGGTGCTCGGCGGGGTCGCGGCCACCTTCGCAGACGGGGTCAAACCGACCGTCGCCGGCTACGTCGTCGACGACAACTTCTCGATTCCGGTGTTCGGCGCCGCCGCGATGTGGGTCGGTGTCGTCGCCGTTCCGGGGCTCTGAGGCCCGACAGCGCCCCGCTTCAGTTCCGCCGCGGTACCTGAACCCTTAACCTCCGGCGGGGACTACGCCACGCCAATGGCGACCACCGTCGACGGCGAGCACCTTGAACACCCGCTGGTCACCGATGGGTTCCTGGAGAACCGCCGGTACCAGGTCGAACTCGCCGACACCGCGAGCCGGGACCACACGCTGGTCTGTCTCCCGACCGGGCTGGGCAAGACGGCCGTCTCCCTGCTGGTCACGGCCCGGCGGCTCCACGATGTCGGCGGGAAATCCCTGCTGCTCGCGCCGACGAAACCCCTCGTCCAGCAACACGCCGAGTTCTACCGCGAGGCGCTGACGGTTCCCGACGACGAAATCGTCGTCTTCACCGGCGAGGTCCGCCCCGACGACCGCGCCGCCCTCTTCGAGGACGCCACCGTGGTCATCGCGACCCCGCAGGTCGTCGAGAACGACCTCGTGGGCAACCGCATCGACCTCACACGGGTAACGCACTGCACCTTCGACGAGTGCCACCGGGCGACCGGCGACTACGCCTACAACTACATCGCCGACCGCTACCACGCCGACGCCGCCGACCCGCTCGTCACCGCGATGAGCGCCTCGCCCGGGGACGACGAGGAGGGGATACTGCAGGTCTGTGAGAACCTCGGGCTCTCCGAGGTCGCGGTGATGACCGAGGACGACGCCGACGTCGCCGAGTACACCCACGACACGGACGTGGACTGGAAGCGAATCGACCTGCCGGAGGTCGTCGTCGAGATACGGGACGGCATCAACGAGGTGGTCGCGGACCGGCTGGACCAGCTCCGGGAGCTCGGCGTCACCAACAAGTCATCGCCGGACCTCTCCGAGCGGGACATCCAGGGGATGCAGGCCGAGCTCCGCAAGCTGATGAACAACGACCAGAGCGAGGGGTACCAGGGGATGAGCCTGCTGGCCGAGATCCGGAAGCTGCGGACCGCCGTCACCTACGTCGAGACCCAGAGCGTCGAGTCGCTGCGCCGCTACTTCGAGCGGCTGAAGGAGGCCGCCCGCTCCTCGGGGGCCTCGAAGGCCGACCAGCGCCTCGTCAGCGAGCCCAAAATCCGGGAGGCGATGCGGAAAGCCGAGAGCTACGACGACCTCCACCCCAAGTTCCGGCGGACCCGGATGCTGCTTGCCGAGACGCTGGGCATCGAGAACGGCGAGCGCGTCATCGTCTTCACCGAATCCCGTGACACCGCCGAGACGCTGGTCGATTTCCTCTCGGACCACTTCACCACACAGAAGTTCGTCGGACAGAGCGACACAGACGGCAGCGAGGGGATGACACAGACCGAACAGCAGGAGACCCTAGAGCGGTTCCGGAACGGGGAGTTCGAGGTGCTAGTCTCGACCTCCGTCGCCGAGGAGGGACTGGACGTACCGGAGGTCGACCTCGTCCTCTTCTACGAGCCGGTGCCGACGGCGATTCGGGCCATCCAGCGCAAGGGCCGGACTGGCCGCCAGGCGGAGGGTCGCGTCGTCGTCCTGCTCGCGAACGACACCCGTGACGAGGCCTACTTCTGGAAGGCCCGCAACGACCAGAAGCGGATGGCCAAGGAGTTAGACGAGCTCAAGAGCGTCGCCGGGGAGCTGTCGGCCGAGCTGGACCAGACCGGGCTGGACGACTACGAGGACAGCGAGGGGGACGGAAGTGGTACCGCGACGGAAACGGCCGCGAACGGTACCAGCGCCGACGACGGCCAAGCGGGGCTGGACGCGTTCGCCGGCCAGGACATGACCGCAAGCGAGAGCGACGACGCCGAGGCGACCGAAGCTGACGCTGCCGACGGCGATGACGGCGAGAGCGACGGGGTCGTCGCCAAAGCCGGTGGCGACGCCGACGATATCGAAATCGTCGCCGACCAGCGCGAACTGGACTCGACCATCGCCCGGGACCTCTCGACCCGGGACGGTGTCGAGACGCGCCTGGAGACGCTGGCCGTCGGGGACTACGTGCTCTCGGACCGCGTCGCCGTCGAGCGAAAGACCGTCTCGGACTTCCTCGATACGCTGACCGGCGGCGACCGATCGATGTTCGAGCAGGTCGGCGACGCCGCCCGCAACTACGCGCGGCCGGTGGTCGTCATCGAGGGCGGCGACCTCTACGGCGAGCGCAACGTCCACGCGAAATCCATCAACGGCGCGCTGGCGTCGCTGGCCGTCGACTTCGGCGCGAGCGTCCTCCGAACCGACGACCAGGACGAGACCGCCGACCTGCTCGAGACTATCGCGACCCGCGAGCAGGACGACGGCGACCGAACGGTCAGCGTCCACGGCGAGAAACAGGCAAAGACCGTCGCGGAACAACAGGAGTACGTTGTCGCCTCGGTCGCCGAGGTCGGTCCGGTGACCGCCCGCAGCCTGCTCGAACAGTTCGGCAGTGTCGAGGCGGTGATGACCGCGACCCACGACGAACTGCTCGACGTCGACGGCATCGGCGAGGTGACGGCCGAGCGAATCCGCTCGGTCGTCGGCGGCACGTACGACCCCTGATTTCCATACCGGAACGCCGCGCCGTCCGCCGGCTGATGGGAACGTTGATTTGACAGCGCGAGCCACTCGAACGCGGAGGAGTAGACCGTGGGCGAACGCGAGAACCATCGACTCGACTTCGAACTTCCGAACGTCGGGCGCGGGAGCGAGACGGTACAGTCCTGCGAACTGCTCGGCGACGGCGACTCCCTGCTCGTGGTGTTGCTGGGCAGCCACTACTGTTCACGGTCCCGAAAACTCGTCCGGGCGCTGTCCGAACGCCACGACGCCTTTTCCCGGCGAGCCACGACGGTTGTCCCCGTGTTGCCCGACATCCGCGAGCGTGCCAGGCTGTGGGACCGGCAGTACGGCCTGCCGTTCCCGATGTTGGTCGACCCGAAACCCGACGGGGAACGCGAGACGACGAGCCGGGGCGGCGCCGACGGGTTCGGGGCGTTCGGACCGCTCCAGGAGTCGGTCGAATCGCTCCCGGCGGTTGCGCTCTGTCGCGGCGACGACGGCGGACTCTCCGTCGTCGCGACCGAAACCGAAGCGACGCTGGACGTGCCGGTCGTCGAGTCGCTGCTGGGCTTCGTCGACCGTCACCGGCCCGCGGACCCAAGGCCGGCCGACGACGCGGCAGTAGACAGCTAGAACCGGACGGCGTCGAGGGCTTCGGCTGCCTCGCGGGCCGCACCGAGATGTTCGCGGGCGGTCCGCGGGTCGTCGCTCTCTGCGGCCCGCTGTGCGAACCGGTGGACCGTCTCCGCGAGCAGCGACTCGGCCGCCGACAGCTCCGCAGTCACCGAGTCGTCGGCGCTGCCACGGCGTCGGAACGGGGCCGAGGAGCGGGCCGTTGGTGAGGCGCCCGGCTCCGTCGCCGAGTCAGCCGAGCGAGTGTCGGTCCCTTGCGACCCGACGTCGCCCGCCGGCGCCCGGTTGGGGTCGGCCGAAGGGACCTCCCGCGTGGCGTCCCTGTCGGCGGCCGGCGGGTGTCCGGCGGCGTCGGCGGTTTGCTGGTCGGCAGCCGACGGCTCTCCCCCGGCGTCGCCGGCCGCGTCCGCAGTGTCGGCGCTCGCGTCCGCAGCACCGCTCGCCGGGGCCGCTGGGTCCGTCCCGTCCTGCGCAGCGGCGGCCCCGTCCTGCCCGTCGCCGAACTGGACCGTCGCGTCGTCGCTCGGGTCGGTCACCTCGATGTGGTCGCCGTCGGCGTCCGCCCCCGACTGGTCGCGAGCGACCGGTTTCTGGCAGGTGGGACAGAACTCCTGGCCGTCGTAGCGGAAGATGGGGTCCCCACAGTCCGTGCAGTGGGCGTTGGTCATCGTCGCGCCCTTCAGCAGCAGCTCGCTCATCTGCTCGGTCGCCTCGCGCTTTTGCTCGTCCTCGCCGTACTTCTCGCGGAGTTTCTCGCGTTCGGCTTCCTTGTCGAAATCGCTCATGTACGTGGACAGACGGGCGAACGGATTAGGGCTTGCGGGGGACGGTTGCGGCCAGCGGTGGAGGGGTCGGTTGAGCCGGCGCGGGCGAAGGCGACTGGGACGCATCGGACGGGTGCAACAAGGGAGAGAAAAAGAAGCGTTTACCTCCCCGCGGCCCCGAATCCGACTCGGTATGACAAAGGTAAGCATTGTCGGTGCGGCCGGAACCGTCGGTGCCGCCGCGGGCTACAGTATCGCGCTACGGGACATCGCCGACGAGCTCGTCTTCGTCGACATCCCGGACAAGGAGGAAGACACCGTCGGACAGGCCGCGGACACGAACCACGGCATCGCCTACGACTCCAACACCACGGTCCAACAGGGCGACTACGCCGACACCGCCGGCTCCGACGTGGTCGTCATCACGGCCGGCATCCCGCGCCAGCCCGGCCAGACCCGCATCGACCTCGCGGGCGACAACGCGCCCATCATGGAGGACATCCAGTCCTCGCTCGACGAGCACAACGACGACTACGTCTCCCTGACCACCTCCAACCCCGTCGACCTGCTTAACCGCCACCTCTACGAGGCCGGCGACCGGTCGCGCGAGCAGGTCATCGGCTTCGGCGGCCGGCTGGACTCGGCCCGTTTCCGCTACGTTCTCGCCGAGCGCTTCGACGCGCCGACGACAAACGTCGAGGCGACCATCCTGGGCGAGCACGGCGACGCACAGGTCCCCGTCTTCTCGAAAGTCCGGGTCGACGGCCGCGACCCCACCTTCTCCGCCGACGAGCGCGAGGAGATTCTCTCCGACCTCCAGGAGTCCGCGATGGACGTCATCGAGCGCAAGGGCGCGACCCAGTGGGGCCCGGCACGGGGCGTCGCCCACATGGTCGAGGCCATCCTCCGGGACACCGGTGCGGTGTTCCCGGCGTCGGTCAAGCTAGAGGGGGAGTTCGGCCACGAGGACACCGCCTTCGGCGTCCCGGTCCGGCTTGGCAGTGACGGGGTCGAGGAGATAATCGAGTGGGACCTGGAGGACTACGAACAGGAGCTGATGGCCGAAGCCGCCGAGAAGCTCGAAGAGCAGTACGACAAAATCTCGTAGGGCGGTCGGCGGCTACTCCCGGATGGTCTCGGGCACCTGAATGGAGTAGTGGCCGTCCTCCTGCAGGGCGACGATGTACTCCTCGCGGTCGTACAGCTCCATCAGGTTCAGCTCGTACTGGCCGGGTTCGACGACCTTGATGGACTCGAACTGGTCGTTGAGCTCCTCGCGAAGCTCGCTGAGGTCCGGCCGGTCGCCGTCGTCGTCGGTCGGCGGTTCGACCGACGCCGCCGAGTCGGCGCCCGCCGGCTCGAACTCGCGGTCGCCCTCGCCCGTGTGGTCGGGCAGTTCGTCCGGGGAGACGACTTCCCCGCGAGCGCTCGCCTGCGCGGAGTTCTCCGTTCCGGCCGCGCCGGCGTCTATCTGGCCGTCCGTCCCGGTCGGCTCGGGGTCGGTCCCGCTATCGGTGTCGGCGCCGACTGTGGGTTCGCCGCTCGAACCGCCGACGATGTCCCGCACCGTCGCCGCCGTCTGCCCGACCGTCTTGGCGACGGTGCTGTTTCCGCCGGGAGGCTCCGGCGGCTCGGGCGGCTCCTCCGCCGTGGGCGAGCTATCGCTCCCCTCAGGCCGGAACTGGAACTTGTTGCCGCCGCAGTTCGGACAGCCCGACAGCATCTCCTGTGAGCCGTCCTCGAACCCGCGGCCGCAGTTCGTACACTGATGTGGCATTATTTCCGGGAGACCAGCGCGCTGATGAGGTTCTTGTCCTTGTGGAGGGTCTCTATCTGGTTGGCCGGCCCGATGACGGTGAGTTTCTTCGTCGACTCCTTGCCCATGATGCGGTCAAGCAGACTCGCGTCGGCCGCCTCGGATTTGGGGTAGGTCTCTATCTCGATACCGTTGAACTCGTCGGGGCTTATCTCGGTCATCGTGACCTCGATGAGTTTGGACTCCTCGTCGGGCGAGAGGCCCTCTTCGAGGATGACGATGTTCCCGTCGCGCACGCCGTCGAGAATGAGCCGAATCTTCTCCATGGAGGTCAGGCCGTCCATGCGCTCCCCGCTGATGAGGTCGATCTGGACGCCGTCGCTTGGGTCTTTGACTTCTGCCATTATATCACCCGAAGTACTCCGCTATCTTGTCGTAGACCTCGTCCATGTTGTCCCCTTCCAGGGCCGACAGCGGGATGGTCTCGTGCTGTGGGTAGGCGTTGCGGATGCGCTGGACCGACGAGTCCTCGAGGTCTATCTTGTTCGCGAGAATCAGGACCGGGAGGTCCTGGCTCTCGATGATACCGATGAGCATCGTGTTGACCTGCGTGAACGGGTCCGTCGCCGAATCGAGCACGTAGATGACGCCGTCGACGTCCTCGCGGAGCCAGTGCATCGCCTCGGCGACGCCTTCGGTGGCCTCGCGGGAGCGACGCACCGCGTCGTCTTTCTCCATGTCGTGTTCGAGGAACTCGGTGTAGTCGACCTTCGTCGTCACGCCCGGCGTGTCGACGATGTCGATTGTCACCTTCTTGCCGTCGCGCTCGATTTCGACGTTCTCCTTCCGGCGGGCGCGACGGGTCTCGTGGGGCACGTGGCTCTCCGGGCCGACGGCGTCGCCGGTCCAGTCGCGCGCGATGCGGTTCGCGAGGGTCGTCTTGCCCGCGTTGGGCGGTCCGTAGATGCCGATACGCTTCGGGTCTTCCTCCGAGAACAGCGTCGATGCCGCCCTCGAAATGCTGTCTTTGAGATTTGTGAGCAGTCCCATCCTATCCTCCCGCCGCCCGGACGTGCCGGTATGGCGGCTTCTACCTCCAAGAGATGCGGGAATTCACTTAAGACTACGTCAGACAAATAAAACTTAGTTGACAGTACTTGTGGCGGGGAACAACGAAGCAGGTAGGGGCAGCCGAGACGGCCGTTCCACGCGAAACAGGGGGTGAACTGGTACGTAACTGGCGGCAGCGCTTCGGGTAGAACGGCTCGTCTGGAATCCAGACCTGAGACCAGTCAGCTGCGGACGTGAAATCAGCGGTGCTGGAAAGGACCGAGACAGCGGCTGGGAATTCACGGCCACCTGGCACACGATAGGGAGCGATGCGGTGGAAATATCGAGCCGGACGGGAAACGGGGGAGTCAGGTGCCGGGAGGGGTCGGACGAGAGATAGTCCCTCGCTGTCACGGGCGAGGCCGATACAGTACGGGAAACGCCAGCCGCAGACCGGGAGGGAGCCGTGACCGGCCGGGACGGATAGAGAGGGATGCCCCCCACCCCTTCGTTTCAGGTGGAACGGGGAACAGGCCCGGGAGGGGTCCGGCGCGACAGCAGTTTAGGGGGAGTGATGAGTCGAGCGGACGCGAGCGAAACTATGGATTACAGGCTGGAAACTATCTCTAGGAATAGTCTAGAATAAGAAGAGTAGAATGAGTGTTCTTTTCTTTCTAGTACGGTTTTGGTTGTGTAGTATGTGTTATAAATCTTTCCTAGACTAGACGGACACTGCAGTTCACGCTGACCCCCACCCACCCTTCTTCTCCGTTCCACCCGAAACGAAGGGGTGGGGGGGTCTAGTGGATATCGTGGTCATCGTTTCCATCTCTCATTCAGACACGCCGGAACAATCCCCTACTGACGAACCTGCGGCGATGCCGGTCTCCCCACTCACTGGTTCGACCCGCCCCGAGTTCCAGTGCAACCACATATCGAACTGAACCGGGGATGGTACTGGTATCGCTCCCCGGAACGGCGCGGGTAACCCGCTAGTGGTCCGTCTAGCGGCGCTGAGCGGTTCTGAGACCCCCGTTTCCCCTCCAGTCGAACTGTGGCTTGGACCGAAATATTTAATATCTATTCAGCCACGGGTTCATGTGGTTCAACTGGACGCACCTGCGCGCGTGGTCACTCCCAGAGGGTGGCCGAAACGCGCTCCTCACGTCCGATACAGCGGTTCGCAGGCCTCACTCCACCTGAAATGGTGGGGTCAACTTCCCGAGTATGACTGATTCAAACGACGACCCGGAGGCGACTATCGATCCGGACGAGGACGGCGGCGATCCGACAGCGCTCGGTTCGACAGACGACCAATCGGTGCCGGACCTCGACGATGTCGTTCTCGACAATCTCGACACGGGCACGGGCGAGGCCTCCGACGAGGCCTCCCGCGGCCTCTTCGACGACCTGCTCGAGGGCGAACCGATATTCGAGAACAAGGAGGTCCTGCGACCGTCCTACACGCCCCACAAGCTCCCACACCGAGAGGAGCAGATAAACAACATGGCGACCATCCTCGTCACCGCGCTCCGCGGGGACACGCCCTCGAACATCCTCATCTACGGGAAGACCGGGACGGGCAAGACCGCGAGCGCAAAGTTCGTCAGTGAGGAACTGGAGACCACGTCACAGAAGTACGAGGTCCCCTGCGAGGTCGAGTACATCAACTGCGAGGTGACGGACACCCAGTACCGGGTGCTCGCACAGCTCGCGAACAAGTTCATCAACAAGAACATAGACGTCATCGACGAGCGCATCGACGAGCTTGAAGACCTCCGGTCCCGGGCGCGGGAGGACGCGAGCGAACTCTCCGACACCGACTACGACTCGCTGTCGGCCCTCGATGCGGCCATCGACGACCTCGAAGCGGAGAAAGACGAGTTCGAGGAGGTCCCTATGACCGGGTGGCCCACCGACCGCGTCTACAGCTCCTTCTTCGACGCCGTCGACTACCACGAACGGGTCGTCGTCATCATGCTCGACGAGATAGACAAGCTCGTCGAGAAGTCGGGCGACGACACCCTCTATAACCTCTCGCGAATGAACTCCGAACTGGAGAACTCCCGTGTGTCCATCATGGGCATCTCGAACGACCTGAAGTTCACCGACTTCCTGGACCCGCGGGTCAAGTCCAGCCTCGGCGAGGAGGAGATCGTCTTCCCGCCCTACGACGCCAACCAGCTGCGGGATATCCTCCAGGCCCGTGCCGACGTGGCGTTCAAGGGCGACGCGCTCACCGACGACGTCATCCCGCTGTGTGCGGCCTTCGCCGCACAGGAACACGGGGACGCCCGCCGGGCGCTGGACCTCCTCCGCACCGCCGGCGAACTCGCCGAGCGCGACCAGATAGACGACGTCGAGGAGGACCACGTCCGCCAGGCCCAGGAGAAAATCGAACTGGACCGCGTGGTGGAGGTGGTCCGCACCCTCCCCACCCAGTCGAAAATCGTCCTCTTTGCCATCATCCTGCTGGAGAAAAACGGCGTCCACAACATCAACACCGGCGAGGTGTTCAACATCTACAAGAACCTCTGTGCGGAGATCGACGCCGACGTGCTGACACAGCGCCGCGTGACCGACCTCATCTCCGAACTCGACATGCTCGGCATCGTCAACGCCGTCGTCGTCTCGAAGGGCCGCTACGGCCGGACGAAGGAGATATCGCTGTCAGTCCCGACCGAAGAGACCGAGGCCGTCCTGCTCAGCGACTCCCGACTCGGCGATATCGACGACGTCCAGCCGTTCGTCCAGGCCCGCTTCGACAACTGACGCCCGGTCGAGCTGAAACCTCACGCGCCGATTGCACCGCTGTTGTAAATCGGCTACGCTTGCGTTCCACAGAACCCTAGCCGGCCGTCGCGGTGGTCGGCTGTGCGGCCTGATTCCAGCCCAGTCGAATCTCGCCGAGCAGCGGGACCCGGTACTCGGCGGTACCGATGACCCACTCCGGTTTCACGGGCTCGCTGATAGGGTTCGAACCAATCTGGTCGTACTTTCTGTTCGACAGCTCGTTGTCCCCTTTCGTGATGAACCCGGCGTGTGGTGCCGGGCAGTTAGTCAGCTCCGAGCAGTTGTCCGCGTCCCCGATGAACTCGGGTTCGGCGCGGCTGTACCAGTTTTCGCCGTCTTCGACGTACAACATCGCCCGGTGGATGATCGGCGTCCGCCGCTCGCTTCCGTCGGGCTTGTAGACGATAACGTCCCCCCGCTGCTCGAAGCGAACGTATTCCTCACCGCGCTGGTTCGTCACGACGCCGTGGACCGCGTTCGGGCCCGCGAATCGCTCTTCCTCCATCACGAACACGAGGTCGCCCTTCTCGATGTGAGGGTCCATACTCGGGCTCTCGATGGCGACGAGCGGCGGCCAGACCCCGCTGACGGCAAAGAGCAACAGACCGACGAGGAGCACGGCGCCGGCGCTCCCGACAATATCCATCCCGTACTGGACGAACTGCGGGGGCTCCTCGCCACTCGAAGGCGGCCCGTCGTCGCCGGACATTCGTACACGCCCGTAGCGGGAGGCGAGCAATCAACGTTCCGTTGTCGCAATCCGCTCCGGTACCGTCCGCTAGTCTTTTGCTGACCGACGCGTTGAGAGCTACTGTGCCACTCTCGACCCCGGCCCGTATCGTCAGCGAGCTGGCCAGCCGCGGCTACAACGCCGAGCCGGAGGCCGTCACGCGGCTGGCCGGGGCGCCGGAGTCCGAGACAGCGCTCGAACGCGCACTGGAAACGATGCCCGACGACGCGCTGAAGCTCACCGCCGACCACGTCGATTCGGTCCTGGACCGGTCGGAGTCGCGGGCCGATGCCACATCTACACCCCGGAGCGATGTCGATAGTGGGGCCGAGAACCTCACTACCGAAGACCCCTCTGTTTCAACTGGAGCCGCGGGCCCGGAGTCGACAGACAGCGGAAACGTCGCTCCAGTTGAAACGAAGGGGTCTCGCGACGTCGACGTCTCCCAGCGGGCCATCGAGGTCGCCAACGACATGACCGGCGACTCGACGGGGACCGGGGAGTACAACGATTTCGTCCAGGTGTTCCGTGACCGCTACGAGAAGCTCGCGAGCAAGCTTCGGGGCCGGGTCAACCACCGGCCGACCGACGCCATCGAGAACATGGGCGGGGGAAGCGAGGCCGCGCTCATCGGGATGGTCTCCGATATCCGCTCGACGGCCAGCGGCCACTGGCTGGTCGAACTGGAAGATACGAACGGCACCTTCCCGTGTCTCGTGATGAAAGACCGCCCCATCGCCGACCTCGTCCAGCAGCTACTGCTCGACGAGGTCATCGCCGTCGACGGGACCCTGGCCGACGACGCCGGAATCCTGTTCGTCGACTCGCTACATTTCCCCGACGTCCCCCGGACCCACTCCCCCTCGACCGCCGACCGGCACGTCCAGGCCGCGCTCATCTCCGACGTCCACGTCGGCAGCCAGGAGTTCATGGCCGACGCCTGGCACCGGTTTACCGACTGGCTCCACACCCCCGAAGCCGAGCACGTCGAGTATCTGCTCATCGCCGGCGACATGGTCGAGGGCGTCGGCATCTACCCCGAGCAGGACGAGGAACTGGACATCATCGACATCTACGAGCAGTACGAGCAGTTCTCGGAGTACCTCAAGGAGGTGCCCGCGGACATGGAGATACGGATGATTCCGGGCAACCACGACGCCGTCCGGCTGGCCGAACCCCAGCCCGGCTTCGACGAGGAGCTCCGCGATATCATGTCCGCCCACGACGCCTCCATCCACTCGAACCCGGCCCTCGTCACCGTCGAAGGGGTCACTATCCTGATGTACCACGGCGTCTCGCTGGACGAGGTCATCGCGGAGCTCCCCGACGAGAAGGCCAGCTACGAGGAGCCCCACAAGGCGATGTACCAGCTCCTGAAGAAGCGCCACGTCGCCCCCCAGTACGGCGGCCACACTCGGCTCGCACCCGAAGACAGGGACTACCTCGTCATGGAGGAGGTCCCCGACGTGTTCCACACGGGCCACGTCCACAAACTCGGCTGGGGGAAGTACCACAACGTGCTGGCGCTGAACTCCGGGTGCTGGCAGGCCCAGACGGAGTTCCAGAAGTCCGTCAACATCGACCCCGACGCCGGGTTCGCCCCGATTCTCGACCTGGACACGCTGGATATGACGGTCCGTAAGTTCACCTGAACCTTTTTCCTCGTCGCCCTTCCTTGCGAGCCTTCGGCTCGCTGCGGGAGGGCTCCTCGAAAAACGTTCGCGAAAAAGGCCGGAATCGGCGTGTGGCGCCGATTCCGGGGAAACCGCTCGCTGGTGACGAGCGGTATGCTGGTGGACAGCCTGCCTTTCCCCGTCTTCGCGCGATGGAACGCGCTCACGGCCACAGCGTCGGTGTCCCAGTACGGTCGTCGTCACCCGTGGATGCCCCGGCCGAGTGTTGTCATCAACTGACCCGCAAATTCGCCGCAATCGGCGACCACCGGCCGCTGTCGCCGCCCAGTAGGGAATTAAGGGGGTAGCCGTTCAACGTCCGCTGTATGAGCGACGACGACCACGGATTCGAGACGGACGCCCTGCACGTCGGCCAGGAAGAGCCGGACAGCGAAGCCCGCGCCCGGGCGCCGCCCATCTACCAGACGACCTCCTACGTCTTCGAGGACGCGGAAGACGCGGCCGCCCAGTTCGCACTCGAAAAGCCGGGCCACATCTACTCCCGGCTGATGAACCCCACCGTCGGGCAGCTTCAGGAGCGACTGGCCGCACTGGAAGGCGGGGTCGGTGCCGTCGCCACCGCGTCGGGGATGGCGTCGCTCAATCTGGCGACGTTCCTGCTCGCGGACGTGGGCGACAACGTCGTCACCGCCTCCTCGCTGTACGGCGGGACGTACACCTACTACACCCACACCGCGCCCCGAAACGGCGTCGAGACCCGCTTCGTCGACACGCTCGACTACGACGCCTACGAGGAAGCCATCGACGACGACACGGCCTACGTCCACTGTGAGACTATCGGCAACCCCGCACTGGTAACCCCGGACCTCCAGCGCCTGGCCGACATCGCCCACGACCACGGGGCGCCCTTCTTCGTGGACAACACGTTCGCGACGCCGTATCTCTGCAACCCCCTCGAACACGGCGCCGACCTGGTCTGGAACTCCACGACCAAGTGGATTCACGGCCACGGCACCACCGTCGGCGGCGTCCTCGTCGACGGCGGCTCGTTCCCCTGGGACGAGTACAGCGACAAGTACCCGGAAATCGCCGGCGACAACCCCGCCTACCACGGCGTCAACTTCGAGGAGCGCTTCGGCGACGCCGCCTTCACCTACGCCGCCATCGCCCGCGGACTGCGCGACCTGGGCTGCCAGCAGTCCCCCTTCGACGCCTGGCAGACGATGCAGGGCTTGGAGACCCTGCCCGCGAGAATGGACCGCCACTGCGACAACGCCATGGCCGTCGCGGAGTTCCTCTCCGACCACCCCGAGGTCTCGTGGGTCACCTACCCAGGCCTCGACGACCACGAGACCCACGAGGCCGCAAGCGAATACCTGGACGGCGGCTACGGCGGCATGATAACGTTCGGCCTCGACGCCGGCTACGACGCCGCCCGCTCGACCGTGGAGTCGACCGAGATAGCGAGCCTGCTCGCCAACGTCGGCGACGCGAAGACGCTCATCATCCACCCCGCGAGCACCACCCACCAGCAGCTCACCGAGGAGGAACAGGCCGCCGCCGGGGTCACCGACGACATGGTCCGCCTCTCCGTCGGGACCGAAGCCGTCGACGACATCATCGCCGACCTCGACCAGGCTATTACCGCGTCGTCGTAGGCGGGCCCGCCTTCTCGCTGCCGCCGTTTCCCGCGTCGAGCGGTCTGCTACGCTGTCTCATCTCACCAGAATCGGGTCTTTTTGTGTCTATGCGTACAACTCGGCCCATCGGAATCTGTGGTACCAAAGAAATAAGTCGAATTAGGCCCAAATATTGTCACACAAATCGGAGCTGTCTCCCATGCCCGTGCTCGAACGCCTCACGAACACGCTGGGCCGGAGTAAGTCCTACGTCTGTCGGTTCTGTCGGCTCACTTTCGACCGGGAGCGACGCAACTGTCCGGCCTGTGGCTGTGGCCCGATAGAGCCCGACCGCTGAGAGTTACAGCACGCCCCGCTCTTCCAGCAGCACGTACAGTTCGTCCATCGTCGAGACGGTCACGTCACACGCCGGTTCGACGGCCGGTTTCGGCTCGAAACCGATAGCCAGGCCGGCCACTTCGAGCATCGGCAGGTCGTTCGCCCCGTCGCCGACGGCGATGGTGTCCTCGCGGTCCTCGCCGACGATGGCCGTCGCCACTTCTAGGGCGTCGTCTTTCGTCCCCTCGATGAGCGGGCCGCGGACGTTCCCCGAGAGCTTCCCGTCGACGACGGGCAGGCGGTTCGCGACGATGGCGTCGACCTCGACCCCCTCCTTTTCGAGTGCGGCGTCCACCCCGCGGTCGAACCCGCCGGTGAGGATGGCGACGTAGTGGCCCGCCTCGCGCAGCGCCGCGATGACCTCGGCCGCGCCGGAGCGGAGCTCCACGTCGTCGAAGGCGGCCTGGGCCTGCTCGTCGGGGAGGTCCGCAAGCAGTTCACACCGCTGGCGCAGGCTCTCGGCGTACTCGATTTCGTTGTTCATCGCCCGCTCGGTGATGTCGGCCATGTCCTGGGCGGTGCCGTTCTGGTTGCCCAGCAGCACGGTCATCTCCGAGTCGGAGAGGGTGCCGTCGAAGTCGAAGGCGACTAGCATTGCCCGGTGATTACGCCCCGGGGGTTTCAAACTATCCGGTTTGCCCCGCTCGTACGGACCGTTGTAGCGATGCACCGGCCTGTGTCGACGCTCGCTAACAGCGCCTAGTCAACTCTCGGATAGTTAAAATATAGCTACCAACATTTATTAGCTCCCGTGTTAGTCCATACCACAATGTCGTCACAGGAAGTCCAACTCCGGAGCACCGTCGCGGGATTCACCGCGGAGGGGAAGCTACACACACTGAGCGTCTGGTTCATCCTCGCGCTGCGGTTGATGATGGGACTCGCGTTCTTCCAGAGCGGTTTCGATAAGGTGGTCTCCGGAAGCTTCAGTGCCGCAGGCTATCTACAGAACGCGCCGCCATCCAACGGCAGCCCCGCGGCTGACCTCTTCGTTTCGATGGGGAACACGCCGTGGTTCGTGGACTTCGTCAACGTCGCCGTCCCGTGGGGAGAGGTTCTCATCGGCCTCGGCCTCGTATTCGGCGTACTGACGCGTCTCGCGGCGTTCTGGGGCGCGTTCCTGATGCTGCTGTTTTACCTCGGGAACTGGGATATCGCCCACGGCTACATCAACGGTGATTTCGCGTATATGCTCGTCTTCCTCTCGGTCGCCGCCTTCGGTGCCGGCCGCGTTCTCGGCCTCGACCAGTACATCGAACAGTACGACATCGGCGGACAACCGCTCGTCGAACGGTATCCGTGGACTCGGTACCTCCTCGGGTAACGGGTACTCTCCCCCTTCAAAACGGTCTCCAGGAGTGACCAGCGTTAGATACGCGGCTCTGCTTGCCGATTCAGCCGCGCCAGTTCGGGCCGTAATTCTGTGTCGAGAAATCCCGCTCCCGAGTCCCGCTTCCCGTCTCAGAGGAACAGTCCGAACGGCGCGGCGACCACGCCGAACAGCGCGAAGGCGTAGACGGCGTCTATCCAGAGGAACTCCAGTGCGTTGAACAGCATGGAGACGGCGACAAGCGGGTAGCCGACGAACCGCAGGAGGCTGTCCGTCTCCTTCGACCGGTCCCACAGCGCGTCGGTCGGTTCGGCGTTCGGGAAGGCGTGTGCTGCGACCGCGAAACCGGGGTAGAACCCGGCCCACCAGGCCAGCCCGCCCGTTCCCTCGACGATACCCGCGAGCTGCAAGGCGACGAACCCGCCAAACAGGCAGAGAGCCAGCAGCGTCGTCACGAAAAAGGGCCCCAGAACGACGCCGAACAGGTCCGAGTACTGCCCGACGGCCCCGTGGTTCGTGAACGCCTCGACCCGCTCGTCCTCTCCGGGCGACTCGCCGGGGTCGAGAACCCGCGAGACCTCCGCCAACGCCGCTTCCGTGTCCGGAATCTCGTCCAGATTCACGTCGTCGTCGACGGCCAGCCGCGCGGACGGCACGCCGTATGACTCGTCGAACCGCTCCTGGACGATGCCGTTGACGATCATCCCGGGGAAAGTTACGATATTGAACACGAGACCGACGAGCCCGAACACCATATGGCCTGCCTAATCAGGCCCGACTGTATTAATATTTACTATGGAAACAAGATGAAAAATGGCGCTCGGCTCGTCGGGGGCGACTACGGCTTCGGCGGCGGGCCGTCGTAGGCGTCCATGTCCTGATAGAAGTTCAGCAGCGCGAACTTGAGTTTCTCGGGGCCGATGTCGACCATCTCCGTGCGCTCCTCGGGCGGGAATCGCCCCCGGACGGCGTAGTCGTGCATCTCCATCTCGGCGGCCTCGGTGTAGCGCTTGTCCAGCAGGATGCGCGCGCCGAAGTCCTCGGGCGAGCGGACTACCCGGCCGACGGCCTGGCGGGTCTTGCGGACGGTGGGTATCTCGACGGCGTAGCGCCAGCCGGCGTCATCGCCGTCGACGGGTTTCCCGTGGTCGGTCTCCCCGAACGCGGTCTGGTAGGCGTCCTGAACCGCCTCCATCCGGTCGTCGAGGTGGGGGTAGGGGACCCCGAGGACGACGACGGTCCGGGCGTCGTCGCCGTCGTAGCTCACGCCCTCGCCCAGGGTGCCCCACAGCGAGGTAAAGAGAACGGCGCCGTCGTCGTCGGTGAAAGCCGACCGCAGGTCGCGGGCTTGCTTGCCCGGTTCGTCCAGGTAGCGGGTCCCGCTGACGGCGACCATCTGGTGGTAGCGTTCGGCCTCGCTGTAGGAGGGGCAGAACACGAGCGTGTTGCCCGGCGTAAAGCGGATGATGTCTTCGAGCGTCCGCGCTATCGTCCGCTGGGTCTCGGGGTCGTCGCGTTCGCTGGAAAACAGCGCGGGCCCGGAGACGGCGTAGGTCCGCCGGCGCTCCTCGGGGAACTGGTCGCCGTAGGCCATCGTCACGGGGTCGTCCAGCCCGACGACGTCCTCGGTCACGTCGAACGGGCGCAGCGTCGCGCTCATCAGGACGGCGGCGTGTAAGTCGTCGAACAGCTCGCGGGTCACCCGCTCGGGGATGCAGGTGTAGAGTTCGGCGCGGCCGTAGACCTCGCCCGAGGATTCGTCCCGGCGGACGCTGACGACGGGGTACTGCCCCGTGGCGTCCGACTCCGAGAGCCAGTCGGACAGAAAGCCGGCGGCCTGGAGCGTCTGGCACTCCTTGCGGGTGTCCAGCTCCCCCTCCTTGAACTGCTCCTCGTAGCGCTCGTCCAGTTCCCGCCCCAGGTCCAGCGCGTGGTCGACCTCCTCGTGAAAGCCCGGCCCGCTGTAGTTCCGGAAGAACGCGAGCGTCAGGTCGTCCTTCCGGTCGTCGTTGGCGATAGTGATGTCGTCCCAGTGTTCGTCGACGGCCTCGCGGTCGCCGAAGCCGAAGCTGTCCTCGTAGGTCTCGGCCAGCGCGTCCCGGAACGTCCCCAGCACGTTCACGGCGTTCTCCGCGCGGGCGTCCTCGACGCCCGACAGCTCCTCTATCGCCTGGTCGAGCGTGTTCTCGGTGAGGGTCCGTCGGGCGTGGTCCCGCGCCGCGGACTCGACGTTGTGGGCCTCGTCGAAGACGGCGATGATGTCCTCGGGGTCCCGGCCGATCCAGCGGAAGAACTGCTCGCGGATGGTCGGGTCCAGCAGGTGGTGGTAGTTGCAGACGACGAGGTCGACGCCCTCCATCCCCTCCTTGAGCAGCTCGTAGCCACACATGCCGCGGTCGCCGGCGTACTCGTAGACGTCGTCGGGCGTGCGCACGTCGTCGTAGAGCCAGGCGTAGAAGTCGCTGGTGTCGACGGTGAGGTTGCGGTAGTAGTGGTCACACGTCGAGCGCTCGGTTTCGAGTTCCTCCATCTCCTCTTGGAGGTCCCGCAGCTCCTCGACGACGGCGTTTCTGGCCTCCATCGCCTCGCTGTCACCCTCTTGGCCCGCCGCCAGCAGCTCCCCCTCGCGGTCCTCAAGCTGGGCGATGTCGGTCTCGACGTCGACGAGTTCCCGCGTGGTGTCCCGCAGCGCCTGACACTCCTCGTAGTCTACATCGATGTGACACATCGACCCCTTTCCGCGGAAGACGACCGCGCGCAGTCGCTCCTGCTGGGTTATCGCGCGGGCGTCCTCGACGAACTGGCGCATCTGCTGGTGGACGTTGGTCGTGATGACGACGGTCTTGCCGGTCTCGCGGGCGTGTTCCAGCGCCGGCACGAGCGAGGCGAGCGTCTTCCCCGTCCCGCAGGCCCCCTCGAAGAGGACGTCGTCGCCCTCGTCGAGGGCCTCGTAGATGGTGGCCATCGCCTCCCGCTGGTGGTCGTAGGGCTCGTCGTAGGGGAAAAAGCGCAGATAGCCGTCGTCGGTCGTCACTGGAGATGGGTTGGCCGTTCTCGGGCAAAAGGGTTCGGCTCGGGACGGCGGCAGTTCAGGCCGCTTCCGGCTCGATGTACACTTTCCGGATGTCGCCGTTCGCGGCCGTCAACTCGTCTTCGATAGCCGTTATCGCGTCGTCCATCGCCCCGGTTTCGAGCCCGTCGACAAAGGCGATGTCCGCCGAGACGATTACCTCGTTGGGGCCGAAATACACCGTCCGGAAGTCGACGATGGAGTCGACGTGCTCGTTGGCGGTGATGATGTCACGGAGGCGCTTGCCCTCGTCGGCCGGGAGGCTCTCGCCAAGCAGGAGCCGCTTGTTCTCCCAGGCCAGCGCCAGCGCAAAGCCCATCAGCATGACGCCGATGAGGACCGCCGAAATCTGGTCGTAGACGGGGTTGTCGGTCATCTGTGCGAGGACGAGCCCGACCAGCGCGATGATGATACCCACGAGTGCGATGGTGTCCTCGGTCAGCGCGGTCAGGGTGGTCACGTCGCTGGTCTTGCGGAACGCCTCGCGGTAACTGTCCCAGTCGTTGCGGTCCATCTGGCGTTGCATCTCCGCGCGGGCCTTTATCAGCGCGTAGGTCTCGAAGGCGAAGGCCCCCAGCAGGACGGTGTAGTTGACCCACAGCGGGTCGAGCCACGCCGGCGGCGTGAAGCTGAGAAAGAGGAACTCGACGGCCTCGCCCGCCTCGGGGCCGGCGTGGCCGCCGTGGGCCGTCAGTTCGTTGTACCCGTGTTTCAGGCTCTCCCAGCCCGCGATGCCGAACAGGAACACGGAGACGAGAAAGCTGTAGAAGAACTGCGACTTGCCGTAGCCGAAGGGGTGCTGTCGGTCGGCCTCCCGGCCCGAAAACCGGATACCGATGAGGAGGAACACCTGGTTGCCGGTGTCGGAGATGGAGTGGTAGGTCTCCGAGAGCATCGCGGCGCTCCCCGTCAGCAGGAAGCCGAAGAACTTCAGGATGGCAATGGCTCCGTTGGCGACGAGCGCGGCCATGACGACTGATTTGCTGCCTGCCATTACTCCCGACTCACGAGGACGAGTGAAAGTGGTTCTGGATTTACGTCTCCAGCCGAAAGGAAGCGCATGCTCACCGTCATCTCCGACACCCACGGCACCGACGAGCACCGTCTGACCGGGCGCACGCTCGATGCGGTCCGGGACGCCGACCGCGTCGTCCACGCCGGCGATTTCACGACCAAAGCCGTCTACGACGCCATCGACGCCGAAGCGAGCGCGCTCACCGCCGTCGCCGGCAACAACGAACGCCCGGCGCTTCGCGAGCGACTGCCGACCGAGGCGTCCGTCGAGTGGAACGGCTACCAGATTCTCGTGGTCCACGGGCACCGACACTCCGACACCGCACTCGGCGTGCTGGCCCGACAGGAAGCCGCCGACATCGTCGTCGTCGGCCACTCCCACCGCCCCGAAATCGGCGAGCTGGACGGCCGCCTGCTGGTCAATCCCGGGAGCTACGCCGACCCGCGCCGCTACCGCCCGGCACACGCCGAACTCGACACGGAAGACGGCACCCTCCGGGTCCGACTGCGTTCGCCCGACGGCGAGAGCTTCGAGACGGTCACGCGGCCGCGCTGAGAGACGGCCCCGGGGCGCTCCCCGAAACCTCTTTGTCCGGTGGCCGTCAACCGCCGGCTATGATAGAGGTCGGGCTGCTCACCTGGGTGCTTCTGGCCCTCGTCCTGGGCTTTTTCTTCTTCATGTACCTGATGGTCCGCCGGACCATCCTCGGGTTCAAAGAGGGGATGCGGGGCGACCGCGAGAAGTAGCCGCCGTCGAAAACGGTTTGGGCCCGTCGCCGGACTCACACGTATGGACCCGCGAATCCGCGAACACGCGTCCGTCATCGTCGACCACTCCATCGACCTGGAGGCCGGCGACGACCTCGTCATCGACGCCCACCCCGTCGCCGAGGACCTCGTCGTCGCGCTCCACGAACTCGCCGCCGACCGCGGCGCGAACCCGCTGGTCGTCCAGGACCGCCTGGGCGAGCGCTACCAGCGGGCCTTCCTCCGGAACCGCGAGGAGTTCGAGACGCCCGGCCACATGGAGGCGCTGTACGAGGCCATGGACAAGTACATCGCCATCCGGGCGAACGCGAACGTCACCGAGACCAGCGACGTCGACCCCGAGACCAACGCCGCCTACCAGCAGGCGATGCAACCGCTGCTCTCCGAGCGGCTCTCGAAGCCGTGGTGTCTCACGCAGTACCCCGCCGCGGCCAACGCCCAGCTGGCGGGCATGTCCACCGAGGCCTACGAGGACTTCGTCTGGGACGCCGTCAACAAGGACTGGGACGCGGTCCGTGAACACCAGTCCCAGATGGTCGACATCCTCGACCCCGCCGACGAGGTCCGCATCGTCTCCGGCGAGACCACCGACGTGACGATGTCCGTCGCCGGCAACCCGACGCTCAACGACTACGGCGAGAAGAACCTCCCCGGCGGCGAGGTGTTCACCGCGCCCGTGGCCGACAGCGTCGAGGGCGAGGTGCTGTTCGACAAGCCACTCTACCACCAGGGACGGGAGGTTACCGACGTGTTCCTCCGCTTCGAGGCCGGCGAAGTCGTTGAGCACAGCGCCGGCAAGAACGAGGCCCTCCTGTCGGAAGTGCTCGACACCGACGAGGGCGCGAGCCGCCTGGGCGAACTCGGCATCGGGATGAACCGCGCCATCGACCGTTTCACCTACAACATGCTGTTCGACGAGAAGATGGGCGACACCGTCCACATGGCCGTCGGGCGGGCCTACGAGGACACCGTCGGCGAGGACAACGAGCAGAACGACTCCGCGGTCCACGTCGACATGATAGTGGACATGTCCGAGGACTCCTTTATCGAGGTGGACGGCGAACGCGTCCAGGAGGACGGGACGTTCGTCTTCGAGGAGTAGTCTCCGCGCGACCAGTGGCGCGGTTCAGTCGCCGCTCCCGTCACCGACTATCCGGGTAGACTCGTCGGTGCCGTCTCCGTCGACCGTTGCCGCCTCCGGGCCCGTCTCGGCCGCGGCCGGGTCGAACACGTCTGTCTCGGCGGTTGTCGTCCCGTCGATTTCGAACGTCGCCAGCAACTGCGTGAGTTCGCTCGCCCGCTCCGAGAGCTGTTCCACGTCCGATTCGACGCGTTCGACGGCGCTCGCCTGTTCGGTCGTGGTGTCGGCGACCCGTCCGGCCTGCTCGGCGGTCCGGTCGCTGATGTCGCCGACCGTCTCGACCATCGAAACGACTTCCTGCGTGGAGCCGGCCTGTTCGTCGGTCACGCCGTCTATCTCCCGCATTCCGCTCGTCGCCGCTTCGATGTCGTCCACGATACCGTCGAACGCGGTCAGGGCGTCACCGACCGTCTCCGTCCCGGTGTCGACTTTGCGCTGGGCCTCGTGCATCTCCTCGACGGTTCGCTCGACCTGCCCGCGCATCCGTTCGATGGACGACTCGATGTCCCCAGTCGCCTCGACCGTCCGGTCGGCCAGGGTCTTCACCTCGTCGGCGACGACGGCGAACCCGTCGCCGTCTGTCTCCGCACGGGCCGCCTCGATGTTGGCGTTGAGCGCCAGCATCGTCGTCTGGTCGGCGATATCGGAGATGAGGTTTGTGACTGTCTCGATGTCGCTCATCGCCGCGTCCAGTTGCTCGACCTCCGCGACGGCCTGGTCGGTCGAGGCCGCTATCTCGTCGAGCGTGTCGGCCGCGCTGGTTGCGGCGGTTCGTCCCTCGCGACTCCGGTCGAGCGCCTCGTCGGCGCGCCGCCGGACCGTGTCGGCGGTCGAGGCCATCTCCTCGACGGTCGCCGAGAGCGACTCCATCTCGCTCCAGACGGTCTGGAGCTCCTCTGACTGGTGGTCGGCCTCGTCGGCCATCTCGACGACGGCGCTTCGGGCGGCTTCGCTGTGGTCGTGGACCGACGCGACGGTGGCCGAGACGTCGCTGCTCGCCGACTGGACGGCCTCGCTGAACGACCGCACCTCGTGGATGGTCGCCTCCCACTCGTCCATCATCTCGTTGTACGCGGTCGCGATTCGGGACATCGCGTCCGTCTCGGCGTCGGTCGGCAGCCGCCGGGTGAGGTCACCGTCGGCACAGGCCGCCATTACCTCGCTGTACTGGCCGGCCTGTGATTCCAGTCGCTCGTTCAGTTCTACCGCCTCCTCACGGGCCTGCTCGGCGTTCGAACGCGCGTCCTCGGCCCGCTCGCGTTCGACCTCCGCCTCGTCGATTTTCTCCCCGAGGGACCGGCGCATCTCGTCGAGACCGGTGTACACGGCCCCGAACTCGTCCCGCCG
Organism: Haloarcula laminariae; assembly: GCF_025457605.1. NCBI lineage: Archaea > Methanobacteriati > Methanobacteriota > Halobacteria > Halobacteriales > Haloarculaceae > Haloarcula > Haloarcula laminariae. The sequence continues at coordinate 218,932 of NZ_JAMZFY010000002.1, forward strand.
GCTACTCTCGATGGCGCTGTCGAGGTCCCCGTCACGGAGTGTCTCCGTCTTCTCGGCGAGGTCGTTGACCGACCGAATCGTGTTCCGGCCGATAGTCACGCCGATAGCAGCGAGACCCACTAACAGCGCACCGACCAACCCGAGTATCTGCCTGGAGACGGTGTTTCGGAGCGCGTACGCCTCCGATGTCGGCTGTCTGTTGGTTACGACCCACGGCATCTCGCTGACCTGCGCGTGCGCGACAGCCACGTCTTCCCCGGCCGTCTCGGTGTGGAAGCCGGACGCCTCTTGGCCGAGATTCGCACCGATTGGGTCCCGGGTGAGCAGCGTCTCCCGGTCTGACGATAGGATGACCGTCCCGCTGGCGTTGACGACCGTTACCGTCGTTTGCAACTCGTTTTCCTCGTGCGTCCCGACGGTCTGTTCGGAGAGTCGGGCCAGGTCCACGACCGCGAGGACCACCCGACTGTCGTGGCTGGGCGTCGTCGCCGTGACGAGGACCGCGGGGGTCCCGTCCGCCGTCCGGAACGGGTCCGAGTACGTCGTCCCGGTCTGGCTTCCGTCCCGATTTGCTGTCGCTCTCAGCTGTTCGGAGACGTTCGCCTCCAGTGTCCCACCGGATGTGACACCCGTACCGTCGCCGGTACTGACCACCACTGTCCCCGATGTCGTATTCACCAGATGGGTCCCCGCAATCGCGTCGCGCTCGGATATCCGGGTGAGGAGATCTGACGTTTGGTGCGCGTCGCCCGACCGAACAGCCGCCGTCCGCGTGACGGAAACGAGCTGCTGGTCGGTCAGCTTGTGCCAGTTGTGTAACTGGTCCGCTTCGCTATCGGCGGTCGCTGTCAGATGCTGCTGGGTCTCCGTCGTAATCTTCGCATCAACGGTCGTGTATATCGTCAGACCGATTCCGCTCGTCAACAGCGCGACTGTCACGAGCGCGAGTACGAACTTCGCTCCGTAGCTCCCACGTATATCCAGCGTTCCTCGTAACGAGCTCACAGATGCGACTGTGCGAAGCCGTTATATTATGGTTGATATTACAGGTATTTATCTCTCTATATCCGGTACGTACCGCCGTCGTATCCCCGGAATAACGGAGGCTATTTCGCCTGTTTACCGCCGTAGCTGACAGGAAGCTTATGCGCTCTGGTCGTCTACTGCCCGGTATGAGCGACTCCCCCTCACTGCTCGTCCGCGCCGTCTGGTTCGTCTTCGTTGGCTGGTGGCTGACCGGCCTCTGGCTCTCCGTCGCCTGGTTCCTGAACGTCACCATCGTCGGCATCCCGCTGGGTATCAAGATGATAAACAAAGTGCCGTTCGTCCTCTCGCTGAAGCAGCGCGACCGGCTCGTCGACGGGGCCGAGCGCCGGTCGCAGTACTCCGTCCCCGTGCGAGCGGTGTGGTTCGTCTTCGTCGGCTGGTGGGCCAGCGGCCTCTGGACCGGCGTCGCCTACGCCCTGACGCTCTCTATCGTCGGCATCCCGCTGGCGGTGTGGATGTACAACAAGCTCCCCTTCGTGGTCTCGCTGTACAGCTACTAGTCCAGCCGTCGGTCCTCGCTGTCGACCGAGACCAGCAGCGTCGGCCGGTCGCGCTGGGCGCTGCAATCGCTGCCCCGCTCGACGGCGTAGGTCATCGGCTCGGTCCGGTTGCGGTCTATCTGGAGGTCCGCGACGATGGGGAAGGTCCGCGTGGTGTCGCCGGCGATGGTGTCGGGCTGTGCGTAGCCCGGGTACTCGTAGGAGAGGTACGGTTCGCGGTCCGGCATGGTGTCGCCGCCGACCAGACAGCCACTGAGCGACGGGAGCGAGAGCGCCCGGGTGAAGACGAAGTTGTTACTCGCTGTCAGCGTCCCGACCCGTCGTTCCCGCTCTCCGTACGGGTTTGGCCCATCTTCGACCGGTTGGACGGTGACCGACGACTCTGTCGTCAGGTCGTACGTCACGTCGCCCCCGACGGCGTCGACGCCGACCAGCGCGACGCTGACGAGCAGGAGTCCCACCGCGACGCCGACGGCCTGCCGGCGCGGGACTGTTATTATCCCCTCCCGAAGCAGATACCCCAGTGCGACGAACAGGGCGGCCGAAAACGCCAGCAGCGCGAAGGTTCCCGTCTCGCTCGGCCCGTATCGGATGACGACGTAGCCCACGAAGACGATGTAGCTGACCCCCGCCAGGGCGAAGGCCACCACGTCCAGTACGTCGCGCTTGACCGTGAGGCCGGCGAGGAACAGGGCGACGAACAGCAGGAACAACAGCGCCGCCTTGACCGTAATCGAGAGTGTGAACACGACGTCGCGCGAGAAGTACAGGAGCGCCGCGGCGGCGAAGACCACGCCCAGGGCGTACAGTAACTTCCCGCTGTCGATTGCGAGTTTCATGGAGGGTTCGTTTCGAGGTAACGAACCGCTAACATATCAAGGCCACTGCTCCCGCCCCCGGTACGCGAGTCGCTGCTCACGGCGACGAAGCGCAGTACAATCAGTCGTCGGCGGTCGCCCGGCCGCTACCGGTTCCGCCCGACAGCGGAGTCCGTTCGACTACGGTCCCGTCGTAGGTCGGGTACTGCTCGACGAGTTCGCCCTTGGGCACGTCGCCGTCCTCGACCATCTCCTCCAGCAGCCACCAGGCGAGCTCGACGTGGTCGCTCTTGACGGCGTAGAACTCCTCGGGGACGCCCAGCTCTTTCAGTCGGGCCTCGCCGACCCACGCCTTCCCGTAGACGAGCGTGCCGTCCTCGGTGACATCGTCGAACTCCCGGCGGATGTTCTTGGCCATCCGTTTGAGCCGGGAGCGGTGCTGGGCGGCGTCCTTGAAGACGCTGGTACAGAAGTACACCTTCTCGTGGTCGCCCATCTGTTCGAGGATGTCGTGGGAGCCCTCGACGGCGCTCATGTGGTCCTCCTTGAGCTCGAACCCCTCCTCCTGCATCCGGCGGTAGTTCCCGTCGGACATCTCGAACTCGTTGATGTTACAGAAGTCCGCGGCGCCCTCGTCGAGGAACTCCAGGAACTCCGGTTCGGCGCGGATACCGGGAATCTCGAAGGCCGGCGTCAGCCCCTCCTCGCGGGCGATATAGAGGATCTCCTCCCACTCGGTCCCGTGCATGTCGCCCCACAGTTCCAGGGGCGGGTGGAAGCGAATCTCGTCCAGTCCCGCCTCGGAGAGCCGGCGCATGTTCTCGCGGCCGCCGGTGATACCCGTGTACAGGTGGGTGTGGTGGTCCCCGCCGAACTCGTCTTTCAGCAGTTCCAGGTAGTGACAGGTCCGGTCGAGCACCTCCTGTGGCTCGCCGCCGGTGATGGAGGTCCCCAGCGCGCTCATGCGCTTTGCCTCCTCGATGACGTCGCTGTCGTCCTCGACGGGACGCTCGTTGGCGTACATCTGGGTGACGTTCTTGCGGTTCTCCCCGAGGGGGCAGTAGAAGCAGTCCCGCTGGTCGCAGTAGCCGTAGACGAACAGCACCATCTTCCCGCCTTTGGCGCACTGTTCGCAGCCCTCGGAAATCATCGTATACGGCTAGAACCGCGCCCAGCGGGAAAAAGCGTGCGCATCGTCCCGGCCGTGGTGTGGGTCGGCATGGGACGGCAGCGGTACCCGCCACCGCTCGCCTTCCCGCGGCCTTATTCCGACAGCACTCCCATGCACCCGCATGGACGCCGCCGCCCGCAGACGCGGGCTCGCCATCGTGCTGGCCGTGGTCTTTCTGGACCTGCTCGGCTTCGGCATCATCATCCCCATCCTCCCCTACTACACCCGCTCGTTCCCGGGCGGGACGGAGTTCGTCATCGGCCTGCTGGCGGCGTCGTACTCGGCGACGCAGTTCGTCTTCGCGCCGCTTCTGGGGTCGCTGTCGGACCGCGTCGGCCGCCGACCGGTGCTGGTGGTCTCGCTGCTTGGCTCCGTCGTCGCCTGGACGGTCTTCGGGCTGGCCGAGGCGCTGTGGCTCCTCTTTCTCGCCCGGATGCTGGCCGGCGCGATGGGCGGGAACCTCTCGACGGCACAGGCCTACGTCGCCGACGTGACGCCGCCCGAGCGACGGGCCACGGCGCTCGGCTACATCGGCGCCGCGTTCGGGCTGGGGTTCATCTTCGGGCCGGGCATCGGCGCAGTGTTGAGCTTCGACGCGACCATCGCCGCCGTCGACGCGCTCGCGCCCGCCGCCGTTCCCATCACCCGCTTCTCGCTGCCGAGCTTCGCGGCCGCCTTCTTCAGCCTCTGTGGCGTGGTCGTCGCGCTGGCCTTCCTGCCCGAGTCCCGCACGCCCGACGGCGGAGCGCCCCGCGGCGACCGCACCTCCGCCGTCGCCCAGCTCCGGGCCGCCGTCGCTACGCCGGGCCTGCGGGAGCTGTTGACCGCCTTCTTCCTCGTCTCCGTCGCCTTCTCGGGCGTCACGGTCATGTTCATCCCCTACGTCGCCGACATCTACGGCTACACGGCGGCCCAGAGCGCGCTGCTGCTCACGTACATCGGGCTGCTCGCGGTCCTCACACAGGGCGTGCTCATCGGGCGTCTGACGGCTCGCTACGGCCCGGTCCCGCTGGCTGTCGCGGGCGCGATGCTGCTCGCCGTCGCCACCGGCCTGCTCCCGTTCTCCCGGCCGCTCGGCGGACTGCTGCCGGACCTCTCGGGGCTCGTCCCCGTCCTCACGCCCGACCTGCTGGGGCTGCTGGCGGTGTTGACTCTGCTCCCGGTCGGCAACGGCGTCCTCTCGGTGACGCTGACGGCGCTGGTCTCCCGGCGGGCCAGCGCGGACCTGCAGGGGAGCGCCTTCGGCGTCACGCAGGGCGCGGGCAGCCTCGCCCGCACCGTCGGCCCGCCGGTGATGGGCGGGCTCTACGCCGGCGTCGGCTACTGGGCGCCCTTCGTCGTCGGGGCCCTCCTGCTTCTCCCGGTCGTCGCGCTGGTCGCCCGGCTGGGCAGGGACGCGGCCGCGGCCGACGCCCGGCCGGCCGACCCGGGCCACGTCAGATAGACACGCCGTCGGCGTGTCGCCGGTCCAGAGCGGCGCGGCGTCGCGAATGCGAACGCGTGGCGCGCCCGAAGACAGTTAAACGACGCCGGCGTACAGCCGACCAATGCTGCTGGTGCTGTGTGTGGACCTGGACGACGACCTCGGTCGCAAGACCGACATCGAGACGCCCGTCGTCGGTCGCGACAACGTCGTCGACGCAGCCGTCGCACTGGCCAGCGCGGACCCGGAGGACTCGGACGTGAACGTCCTCTTCGAGGGGGTCCACATCGCCGACGAGATAGACGACGAGCCGGTCGAGGTCGCGGCCGTCACCGGCGTCGACGCCGGGGACGTGGCCGCAAACCGGGCCGTCGGCGAGGAGGTCGACACCGTGCTGGCCTCGCTGACGGCGAGCGAGGACGTCCGGGCCCTGGTCGTCACCGACGGGGCCCAGGACGAGTCCGTGGTGCCGGTCATCCGCTCGCGCATCCGCATCGACGGCGTGCGCCGCGTCGTCGTCCGCCAGGCACAGGACCTCGAATCGATGTACTACACTATCAAGCAGGTGCTCGACGACCCCGAGACCCGCGGGACGATTCTCGTACCGCTCGGTATCCTCCTGCTCATCTACCCGATGACCATCGCCGTCGAGTCGCTCGGCTATCCGGGGTCGGCGCTGGGCATCATCTCGGGGCTGCTCGGGCTGTACGTCCTCGGGCGCGGGCTCGGCGTCGAGCGCATCCTGGACAAGGCCGTCAGCCGCGCGACGTCGGGCTTTTACGGCGGCCGCGTCACCATCATCACCTACGTCGTCGCCGCGGCCCTGCTCGCCATCGGCGGCGTCAGCGGCGTCAACACCTACGAGGCCCAGCCCAAACCCCTCTCGGCCGTCGAGGTGCTCGCGTCGCTGGTCAACGGCGCCGTCCAGTGGTTCGCCGCCGCGGGTATCACCTCCAGTCTGGGCCGCGTCACGGACGAGTACCTCCACGGCGTCTTCGAGTGGCGCTATCTCAACGCCCCCTTCTACGTGCTCGCCATCGGCGGCGTGCTCCACGGGCTCTCGGCCTTCTTCCTCGGCAGCCGCACGCTGGAGTACCTCGCCGTCGTCCTCACCGGCGGCACGCTGCTGGGGCTCGCGAGCACGCTCGCGTTCGCCATCGCCGAATCCCGGCTGGAGGGCGCCAAGCGCCACAACCAAGGCCCCAGCGGCCCCTCCTCCGAGTGATGTACGTCTCCCGTGCCGTCAGGAGCCTCCGCGAGGACCCCATCGAGGGCGAGTCAGTCGCGCTCGCGCTGACGACCGCCGACGACGCCGACGTCGAGGCCGTGGCCGCGGCCGCCGAGGCGGCCGGCGCGACTGTCGAGCGCCGCCTCCAGTTCGACGACCTCGCCGTCTCGGTGGCCCACGAGGGGATAGCCGACGTCTGTGCCATCGACGGTATCGACGCCGTCGAGACGACCGACGCCATCGCCATCACGACCGAGGCGGCGACCGACGAGGACGTCGAACTCGACGGCTGACCCTCGGCCGTCTCGTCCCCGCGACCGTCGCAGTATACCGGCCCCTGGCGCCCGATACGCCGGTATCGTGCCGTTGTTTAGCTCGGTAACCGGTGATAACTCACCGCGCTCCGAAGTCGCAACTAATTCATATTCGTTGACTAATAATGCCGTATGAGCGCGCTCACCCATCCCGTCGTGGTGCTGGGGGGACTCTCGACGGCGCTCGCGCTGTGTCTCGCCGCGGTGACGTGGCACCAGCGCGAGACGCGGGGCGCGCGGACCTACACGCTGTTGCTGGTCGCGCTTGCGGTCTGGACGGCGCTCTACGTCGGGCAACTGCTGGTGCCCACGGCGGCGGGCAAGCGCCCCTGGTTCGTCGCCCGCCACGCGATGGGGCCGCTGTTTGCCGTGGCGTTCTGGCTCTTTACCGCCCGGTACACCGACCGCCACGAGATGCTCGACCGCCGGCTGCTGGGCCCCATCGCCGCCGCCGGACTGGCCTTCGTCGGCCTGGTCCTCCTGAACCCCGGCGGGCTGTACTGGTCGGCGCTCTCGCTCGACCCGATGGGACCGCTCCTCCTGCTCGAACTCACCCTCGGCCCGCTGTTCTGGCTCAACTGCGTCTACATCTTCGGCGTCGTCGCTGCCGCCCACGTCGTCATCGTCTCGGCCTGGAAGCGGACGTTCGACAGTTACCGCCCGCAGCTGCTCGTGATGACCGCCATCGGCTGCGTCGAGTTTGCCCTCGCCGTCCTCTTTCTCTCGGAACACACCGCGCTGCTACCGGCGCTGAACCCCTGGCCCAACGTCCAACTCATCAGCTACGGGGCCATTATCGCCGCCCTCCCTATCGGCTGGTCGTACGTCAACGGCTTCTTCTTCGACCGCCGGCCCCTGGCCCATCGGGCCGTCATCGAGAGCATGGACGACGCCGTCTACGTCGTCGACCGCGAGGGGACGATTCGCTACACGAACCCGCTGGGGAACCGACTGGTGGGGCGCCCGCCCGACGCCGACGCCCCGACCGCCCCCGCCGCCGAGGTCTTCGCGGCTCGGCCGACGCTCCTGTCCTGTTACGAACAGGCCGGCGACGCCGTCGACGACGCGACCCTGGCCTGCGAGATAGACGGCGAGCAGCGCTTTTACGACATCCGCGTCTCGACGATTACCGACTCCATCGGGGAGCCGTCCGGCGCCGTCGTCGTCGGCCGCGACATCACCGAGGAGCGCCGCCAGCGCGGGCAGCTCCGCGTCCGCACCGCGCAGCTCGAACGCCAGAACGAACGGCTGGACCAGTTCGGCCAGTACGTCTCACACGACCTGCGCAACCCCATCCAGGTCGCCTCGGGCTACGTCGAACTCGCCCGCGAGACGGGGGACCTCTCGCGGCTGGACGACATCGACCGCGCCATCCGCCGGATGAGCGAGATGGTCGAGGACCTCAGGGAGCTGACCGCCGTCGACCGCGACACCCTCGACGTGGAGCGGGTCAACGTCGCCCGGGCCGCCCACACCGCCTGGGCGCACGTCGACACCGACGGCGCCACGCTCCGGGTGCCCGAAAACGACATCATCCTCGCCGACAGCGACTACCTGCTCCACGTCTTCGAGAACCTCTTCCGGAACTCGATAGACCACGGCCGCCCCGACGAGGCCGCCGACGCAATCGGCGACGGCGGCGCGCTCACTGTCACCGTCGGCCCGCTCGATAACGGCTTCTTCGTCGCCGACGACGGCGTCGGCATCCCCGAGAGCGAGCGCGACGCCGTCCTCGACCACGGCTACACCACGGACGACGGCGGCACCGGCCTGGGGATGGCTATCGTCCGCACTGTCGCTGACGCCCACGAGTGGGCCGTCACCGTCACCGAGAGCGAGTCCGGCGGCGCCCGCTTCGAGTTTCACCACGTCGAGGTGCCGGGAGAGTGATGACACGTTCGACTGCGGTCCATCTGCCCGCACGCCGGGCCAGTGCCCCGGCGTACGCGCTACCCGAACTGTCCGACGCAGCCGCCCGATTCGCACGGTTTTTGACGGTGCCCCGTTTTGTCCTCCGTGTGGGCACATAGCTCAGCCCGGATAGAGCGTCGGACTTCTAATCCGACGGTCGTGGGTTCGAATCCCACTGTGCCCGTCGACCTTTTTCGGCGTCGGGTTCGCGCTCCACGCGAACCACTCCTTGAAAAACGTCGATGAAAAAGGCCGGCATCTCGCTCCGCTCGATGCCGGTGAACCGCGCTCGCTTCACTCGCGCGGACATCCCGGCGGGGATTCGGTACCGTGTTTTGAACACTGTGGTACGGTACAACTTGACGAGTACACCGGTTGGATGGGGACAGCAGTGACGCGGGCGATCGGCGTCGACCAATCGTCGTTTGACCAACTGACACGACACTTCTGACGGAGGAGCGATACCCCGTCTCCCCCTCGGAGTTCGGCTACTGTCACTCCGTCAGCCGCCGCACGGTCTGGGACACCTCCTCTATCGTGGCGGCCTGTTCCTCGTTGGCGGCGGCGATCTGCTTGGCCTCGTCGGCGACGGTGTCGGCCTGTGCGACGAGTTCGTCGAGCATACTCGCGACCTCCTCGGTGCTCGCGGCCTGTTCGTCGGTCGCATCGGAGACCTCGCGGATGCCCTGGGCGGTTTCCTGGACGGCCTCGGCGATGTCGTCGAGCAGTTTCATCGCTTCTTCGACGCGCTCGATGCCGGCCTCGATCTGCTCGGTCGTCTCGTCTAGGCTCTCGACGGTGTCTTCGGTGTCGTCCTCGATGGCGCCGACGAGGGTCTCTATCTCCTGGGCGCGCTCCTGGGAGTCGCCGGCCAGTGACTTGACCTCGTCGGCGACGACGGCGAAGCCGCTCCCGGCCTCGCCGGCGCGGGCGGCCTCGATGGAGGCGTTCAGCGCGAGGATGTTGGTCTGCTCGGCGATGTCATTGATGACCTCGACGACGGCGTCGATTTCCCCGACGCGGTCCTGCAGTTCGTCGACGTCTTCCGAGACCTCGTCGACGGCCTCGCCGACGTCGTCCATCACGCCCATCGCATCGTCGGCGGCGTCCTGGCCGTCCTCGGCGAGGTCGCGGGCCCGTTGGCTGCTACCCTCGACCTCGTTGGCGCTGGCGGCGACCTCCTCGACGGTGGCGCTCATGTTCGACACCTCGCTCGCGATGGACTGGATGCGCTCGGACTGGTCGTCGGTCAGGTCGGATATCTGCTGTGAGGACCGGGTGACGTCGCCGGCCGAGTCACGGAGCTCGGCCATCGGGGTTTCGAGGTCCTCCTCGACCTCCGTGGCGAGCTTTTGGTGGCGCTCGATCTCCGCTTCGAGCTGCTGGCTGTAGGAGTGGATGTACGTGTCCGCGACGACCTGCATGTCCAGATTGATGATGCGCAGGACCGACATGATGTCCTCGCGGAGATCGGCGATTCCCTCGTCGACCACGTCCTGGACGATATCCAGGGTGTCTCCGGGCGCGCCCGCTTCGGCCGTGGCGGTACCGCCGTCCGTCGCGGCGTCGCCAAGCGCCGCTTCGACCTGCTCCGTGATGTGCTCGCTCGCCCGCTCGGTGAGCAAGGGGAGGATGAGGTCGTAGTAGACCCCGTACTGACCGATGTACTGTTTCATCGGCATCTCGAGGATGTCGTGGAGCTTGCCGATGCGGGCGCGGTTCTTGAAGTACTCCTCGTCGTACTCGCCGTCGGTGAGCGTCACGAAGTACGCTCGCTGAGTGTCTTTCAGGGCGTCGACGGCTTTCGGCGACCGGCCGATGACCTCCACCGTCTCGTCGTACTGTGTGAGGTTCTCGTAGAACGCGTCGGCGATGGCGTCCGCGTTGTCCTCGAACAGCGGTTGGAGGGACTCGAGGCGCCGTCTGTCGGCCGCGTCGAAGTTGATGAACTCTTTCCGCCAGTCTATCTCGCTGCGGTCCAGGCCGATCTCCTCGACGAGCGAGTCGATGTCGACCTGGTCGTTCAGCCCGCCCTGCCCGAACATCGCCGTGTAGTCTGTCATGGGGGCACAGACTGGCCTCCGATATTTATACCTGCGTCGCGGATATTCACGATTGATACCGACGGGGGGTTCGACGGCGGGGCCGGCGTGGCCCTCTCCGCGGCGATATCCGTCCCGTCTGGCAGGTCGCAAGCGTTTTGCCGGCGGCCGGTGTACGCCGGGATATGGCCGATTGTCCGCTCGCCGACGACTGCCCTAGCTTCACAGAACGCATCGAGGGGATGGGGTGTACGCACTACGGCGATCGCGGGGGTGCCGAGTGGTGTAACCACTACAACCAACCCATCTCGGACCTGAAGAGCCAGCCCGTCAAGCCGGGCCAGGAGGTCGTCGTCGAAGTGGACGATATCCACGAGAGCGGGGCCGGCGTCGGCCGGACCGAGGACGGCTTCATCGTCATGGTCGACGGCGTCCTGCCGCCGGCCAGGTCGAAGGTCCAGATAACCAAGGTGCGGTCGAACCACGCGCGAGCGGACGAAATCGAGCGGCTGGAGCTCGAGGACGGCGAGGGTAGCGAAGACGCCGACGACGCGGACGAGGAGGGCGGCTACCAGGGCGACGATGACGACGAGGACGACGAGCGGCTGGGCAGCCGCGACAACTTCTGGGGCAGCTAGGGCACGGACTTTTTTGCCCGACTCCCCCGTCTATGCGGACATGGACCTCGAACTGGCGGGCAATGCGGTGTTGTGTACGGCGGCGACGAGCGGACTCGGACGGGCCAGCGCCGAGCGGTTCGCACGCGAGGGCGCGGACGTGGCGGTCTGTGGAACGACACCGGAACACGTCGCGGAGACACGCGAGGCCCTCGAAGGCATCGGTGACGGCGACGTCCTGGCCGTCGAGGCCGACATCACCGACCCCGACGAGATAGAGGCGCTCGTCGAGGAGACCGTCGACCGGTTCGGCGGGCTGGACCACGTCGTCACGAGCGCGGGCGGCCCCGCACCCGGCCCGTTCATGGAGACGACCGAGCGCCAGTGGTACACCGCCTACGACCTGCTGGTGATGAGCGTCGTCTGGACGACGCGGGCGGCCTACCCCCACCTCGAGGCCTCCGACGCCGGGACCGTCGTCAACATCACTTCGAGCTCGGTCCGGGAGGTCATCGACGACCTCGTCCTCTCGAATGCCGTTCGGCGAGCGGTCATCGGTCTGATGAAGACCCAGGCCCGCGAGTTCGCCCCCGAAGTGCGGGTCAACGCCGTCCTCCCGGGCACCCACGAGACGCCGCGAATCGAGGAAATCGTCGAGTCCGGCGTCGAGCGCGGCGAGTACGACTCCTACGAGGAGGGCCTCGAAGCGTGGTCCGACGCGCCGCTGGGGCGGGTCGGTCAGCCCGAGGAACTCGGCGACGTGGTCGCGTACCTCTCGTCGGCCCGGTCGTCGTACGTCACCGGGACCGCGCTGGCCGTTGACGGTGGCATGATGCGGAGCTAGCGAGGAAGCGACCGAAGGGAGCTTCCTCGTAGCGGAACGGGGAGCGTAGCGACCCGTGGAGCAGGCGGGAGACCGAAGGGAGCTTCCTCGTAGCGGAACGGGGAGCGTAGCGACCCGTGGAGCAGGCGGGAGACCGAAGGGAGCTTCCTCGTAGCGGAACGGGGAGCGTAGCGACCCGTGGAGCAGGCGAGACCAGCAGCTCTGCGGCTCACTCCGTTCACCGCGTCGCTTTCGAGGGTCCTCCCGGTGGTCGGACCCTCGCCTACTCCGGCGGCTGGAACCGGTCGCGGGCGGCGCCGTCGCCGGTCGCGAGCTGCCACACCAACAGTCCGAGACAGACCAGCGCGACGGCGGCTGTCGCGATGTAGCCGGCGCTGCCGACGGCAAACAGCTGGTCGGGAAAGAGCGCGGCGAGGACGAGCAGGCCGACGGCAGCGAGCCCGGACAGCAGCGGCACGACCGTGAGCCAGAACTGCCGGAGGACACCCATACCCGCCCACTCGCCGGCGACTGTAATGTCAGTTTTGACAAGAAGCTGTCACCACGTCTCGATGGTACCCTCGTCGATGTCCTCCACACAGCCCTGGCAGTCGGGGTGGTCGGGGTCGAAACACTCCGGCCGGGCCCGCTCGTCGAGCGAGACGGCGCGGCGGTCGGCGTGGCGGCGACAGACGATGCGCGCCCGCCCGTCCTCGTCCCGCGGGAGTCCCGCCATCGCGGCCCGTTTCCCGTCGCTGAAGGCGCGTTTGGCCTCCGAGAGCTGGTTTCCGACCGACCGGAGGCTCCCGCTGATGAAGCGTCCGAGGCGGTCGTCGTCGTCGGCCATACCCACGCTATCGGCCGCCGGCAAATCAATCTTCCCGACGGGGCCAGCTGCTCACCAGTTGGCCGTCCCCGGCTTTCACTTTCACCACGCTAAACGAGAGTTTATAACCGAAGCCGACCAACCTTCGGGTGTCTCCCACCGAAAAACAAAGCGGAGACAGTGAAAGCCAATGTCAGAGACAGATTTGCGTACCCACGCCGAAGAGATACACGAGCAGTTTTCCGACCAGCTAGATATCGACGTCGACGACGTCGAGGAGCGACTTGACACGCTGGTCAACGAGTACAAGGTACCCGCGACCGAGGCCCGGCGCAGCGTCGTCAACACCTACCTGGACGAGGCCGGGATGGAGCGCGACCAGCTCGGCGGCGGGAACGGCGGCAACGAACAGGTCGACCTCGCGGACGTCGACGCCCCCGAGGAGTGGGTCGACATCCGCGCGACCGTCGTCGAGCTATGGGAGCCCCGCGCCGACGCCGTGGCCCAGGTCGGGCTGCTGGGCGACGAGACGGGCACCATCAAGTTCACCAAGTGGTCGAAATCCGACCTGCCGGAACTGGAGGAGGGCAAGTCCTACAGCCTCCGAAACGTCGTCACCGACGAGTACCAGGGCCGGTTCTCGGTCAAACTCAACCGGACGACGACCATCGAGGAGCTGGACGAGGAGATAGCGGTCGGCGACGACAGCGTCGAGGTCGAGGGCGCGCTGGTCGACATCCAGTCGGGCTCGGGGCTCATCAAGCGCTGTCCGGAGGAGGACTGCACTCGCGTCCTCCAGAACGGCCGCTGTAGCGAACACGGCGAGGTCGAAGGGGAGTTCGACCTCCGAATCAAGGGCGTCTTAGACGACGGCGAGGAGGTCACGGAGGTCATCTTCGACGAGGAGGCCACGGAGAAACTCACCGGCATCACCCTCGAAGAGGCCAAGGAGATGGCGATGGACGCGCTCGATACGACCGTCGTCGCGGACGAGATGCGCGCCGACATCCTCGGGCGCTACTACAGGGTCACTGGTCCGACCTTCGGACGCTACGTCCTGGCGGACGAGCAGGAGCGGCTGCGCGGGCCCGTGGATGCGGACGAACTACTCATCAAAGCGAGGTCGATATAGATGGCTACTACCCCAACCCGCGAAGTCGCCCGGCGCGTCTTCGCACGAGAGTTCAACGACGCGAGTTACACGTTCAAGGAGTCCGACGACGACCGAGCGCCGGTGTACGTCCTCCTGCCGACTGGCCAGCGGGCCAACCGCGTGTTCCTCGTCGGCACCCTCACCGAGACCGAGGACGTCGGCGAGGACAGCGAGTACTGGCAGGGGCGGGTCGTCGACCCGAACGGCGACACGTTCTTCATGTACGCCGGGCAGTACCAGCCCGACGCCGCCTCGATGCTGCGCGAGCTGGAGCCGCCGGCCTACGTCGCCGTTGTGGGCAAGCCCCGAACCTACGAGACCGACGAGGGCGACGTGAACGTCTCGGTGCGCCCCGAGTCCATCTCGGAGGTCGACGAGGCGACGCGTGACCGCTGGGTCGTCGAGGCGGCCGAGCGGACCCTCGAACGCATCCGACGCTTCACCGACGCCGACCCGGAGGGCCCGGACGTCGACGAGTACGTCCGGATGGCCCACGAGGAGTACGGCGACGACGTGGAGCCGTACCGCCAGTCCGTCGTCGGCGCCTTAGAGAGCATGGAAGACGCCGCGGAAGCCAGCGCCGACTGACGGTCCGTCGCGCTCGGTTTTTCAGAGTTCGAGCAGCTCGAGCAGCGTGCCGTCGGGGTCCCGGATAAAGCAGATACGGGTCCCGCTCTCGGTGGTCTGTGGATCGGCGATGGGCTCGACGCTCTCGGGCAGCGAGTCGTACACCGCGTCGAGGTCGTCGACCTCCAGCCCGAGGTGGTTCGCTCCGGGCTGATTGAGTTCGGTCTCGGCGGCCCGCTCGCCTTCGGGCGTGTACTCGACGAGTTCGATGCGGGCGTCGCCGGCCTCCAGGTGGGCAAACTGCGCGCTCGCGCCGTCGATACCCACGCCGGTGGCGAACGCCTCCCCGCCGACGGCGAACTCGCTCAGCACCTCGAGGCCGAGCGTGTCGCGATAGAAGGCGATAGCGCGGTCGAGGTCGCTCACGGTGACGGCGAAATGGTGTGCGGTCGGGTCCATACCGTCGCGTCGTGGCGGCGCTGGTAAACCGTTTCGCGTGTCGTTGCCTGCTGTAGCGTGCGAGCGTCTGACAAACGATTATATACCAGGGGAGACGAGTAGGACACAACGATGGGGAACAAGAACAAGACTATCTCGTTCCGGGTCAGCGAGGACAAGTTCGAGACCCTCCGGGAGATAGCGGAGGAACGCGACATCTCGCTGTCGGCGGTCTTTCGCGACTACGTCGACACGCTCGTCGACCACGACGGGCAGGTGACTGTCGCGCCGGACCACGAGATCGAGGCCGCAAACGCCGAGGAGACCAACGCCGAGAGCTTCCCGCCGAAAGTCGAGGTGCCAAAGAGCTTCGTCCGCGAGCACGAGCGCCTCGAACTGGAAGCAGAACACCTCCGCGAGCAACTGGAGGAACACAAG
Source organism: Haloarcula laminariae (assembly GCF_025457605.1). Classification (NCBI taxonomy): domain Archaea; kingdom Methanobacteriati; phylum Methanobacteriota; class Halobacteria; order Halobacteriales; family Haloarculaceae; genus Haloarcula; species Haloarcula laminariae. Next base: position 234,248 of record NZ_JAMZFY010000002.1, read on the forward strand.
CGCTACGTCACCAAACTGCGCACGCAACTGGACGAGATGGACCAGGACGAGGTCATCCACCTCGAGGACTTAGACGAGGGCGAGGAGGAGGACGCCTCCTACCGCATCGGCAGCTTCGACGACGAGTACTAGCTCGGGTTGACTGGCTGTTTTCGGCCGTCACTGGCCTGTCGATTCCGGATTCCTTCTCGGCCGTCTCCACAGGCCCACGCGACGGCGCCTATCTGGCCAGGTTGTTTCGGCGCTCGCCGGCCAGTCGCTCCATCTCGCGGTTGCCGTCCACGCCCGCGAGCGTCTCGATGGCTTCCAGCGTTCGGATGCTGTTGTCCAGAAAGGAGAGGACGTCGCCGGGGTAGGCATACAGCATGTAGTCGTCGGTCATCACGTCGACGATGGCGTCCGGCCCGAGCCCCTGTTCGCGCAGTTCCAGCAGGTAGGTCATGAACTTCCGCTCCGGGCAGCCACAGTGCGGGGCGGCCTGGCACTCACAGTCCATGAAGTCCTCCGCGAAATCCAGCACCCGCTCCCGGGAGGCGTCGTCGAGCTTCGCCAGCCCCTCGCCCTGGAAGAGGATGTCGAGCGTCGCCCCCTTGAACGCCCCTTTCGGGAAGCTCGTCTCCAGCTGGGAGGCGAGCTGCTGGTGGTTCTTGACGTATATCTTGTCCGTGATAGCCACGCGTAGCCGTCCGTAGTCGCCGGGCGAGTAAAAGCGTCCCGGGACGGCTCACCGGCGTCACGACCGCGGAACGGAGACGTACCGCAGGCGACACCGTAGGAGCTCCGCTCTCGCTCGCGCGGGGCACTATCTACACGCCTCCTGTAACGCGGCACCGGTGGGGCAGGCGCCCGCCACTGAATCGACCGGGGTTCCCCGTGACCGGGCGGGGACAGCCGAATACCGGTCACCCTAGTTCCTGACCACGGAGACCGCGGTCCCAAGCAGGAAGAGTGCGCCGAACCCCATCACGAGCAACGGCTTGTCGCTCTGCTCGTGTTTGAGGTACGCGTTTCCGGGGGCCGACGGTCGGACGTAGGCGTCTACGGTCTGGCCGGCCGCGTACCCGTCGAGTTGTGCTCTCGCCTCGGATTCGCTGTCGAACTCCCGTGGCAACTCACCGGGATAGACGTTCGTGGAGGTGTATCGCTCGCCGTCGTAGGTGTAGTTGAACGTCACGCGCGGGGTGTAGCTCGTCCCGTGTTGCTTCTTGGTAGACTCGACCCCGGTCGAGATGACAGTCGCTTCGACCGTCTCCGACGAGCCCAGTGCGGTCGATTGCGCCGCGTAACTGTACCCCCCGTAGCCGAGCGTTCCGAGTCCGAGAAGCACCGCGAGCGCGACCTGAAGCGTTCCGGACGGGCCGTTGAAGCTAAGCTCCATGTATGGGCGGGGACGCGATGGGACCGTAAAACCGGCTGCTGTTTCCCCGCTGCAACGACAGCCCAGTCTCCGGTCGTGGTGGCGTCACGCTGTGGGGTGGACACGCCACTCGTCGCGGGGCCGTTCGTCAGTCCAGCTCTCTGACGACTTCCGCGGGGTTTCCCCGAACGACGACGTCGTCCGGGACGTCCCGGGTGACTACGGCCCCCGACGCCACCACCGACCGGTCGCCGACCTCGACGCCGGGATTGAGGACGGCCTGGCCCCCGATCCAGACGTCGTCGCCCACGGTGACCGGTTTGCCGTACTCCTTGCCCTCGGCTCGCTCGACCGCGTCGAGCGGGTGGGTCGCCGTGTAGACGTGGACGGACGGTCCCAGCAGACACCGGTCCCCGAACTCGATGGCACAGACGTCGAGGAAGACACAGCCGAAGTTCGCGAAAAAGCGGTCACCGACGCTGATCTGGTCCCCGTAGTCACACCGGACGGGCGGCTCGACGGTCGGCTCCTCGCCGACCTCGCCGAACAGCTCGTCGAGGAGCAGCAGTCGGCTCTCCCGGTCGGTCGCCGCCGTCCGGTTGTACAACCGGACCAGTTCCCGCGCGCGCTCCCGTGCGGCGACGAGTTCCGGGTCCCGCGGGTCGTACAGCTCCCCGGCGAGCATCTTCTTTTTCTCGGTGGGCATACGAGTCATTTCGGCGACGAACGGATAGCACTGGTGTCCGCTATCCGGTCCCGTGCGGAGCGGTCACGCACAAACCGCTGTCTGAGCCTCTTGAGCCCTTACCCAATACCCAGTTGACAGTCGACATGATGACACGAAGACTGTCTGTCTCCCTCGTTCCGGTCTCGGTGACGATAGCGGGCTGTTCCGTCGTCCAGAGCCAAAGCACACCGACGGCGGAACCGACTGGTGTTTCACCCGACGAGATACCGGGCGTTTCGGACGGGACGATGACGACGTGAGGTGCGTGCTGGTCTGAGGTCGGCCGCTCCCGGCCGACTGTCCGAGAACTGCCGTTGCGGGGCCTCGTTGGACGCCGCTTCTCGTGTCTTCTATGAGATTCGTGAGTGTCGCCCGCCACCCATGTCTGACAGGTACTGGACACTACGTTCGGACTCTTGACATTCAGTTGTCTGGTCAGCGACCGACTCTACGGTCTGTTTTTAATTTTTACTCGAATTCGTGTCAGAGCACGTTTATTACCCTCTGGCCTCCAGTGGGAGGTAGATGCCACAGTACCAGATCGAGGAAGACATCCTCGACTACCTCTCGACTGCGGGACCCGCGAACAAACGATTCATCCGCCGAGCGCTGGCCCAGCAGTGGGAGGTTCGAATTACGTACTCGATGCTTGAACCCCTGCTGGAAAAGCTGTGCGAAGAGGGCGTCCTGTCCGCCGACCAGTCCGGCTCCATGGTCAGATACGACGTCAGTTACGAACGGAAACGCGACCTCTCGGCCAGCAAGGGTCGCATCAACGCCTGACAAACGGGACCTCTCTGGTTCAAAGCGGGCACTCCTTTCTCGCCGGCCGCCAGTCGCTTTCGTCTACCAGTCGCCCTCGCCGCCACCCCGCCGTCTCGTACAGCTGCGCGCCCGTGTCCGTGCGGGGACGAGGGACCCGACCGTGATACCTGGCCCCCACCTGCTGGCGCTGTCAGCGCACCGCCGTCGCCCCGGTACTCACCACGGCGCGAAGTCGGGGTCGATGAGCCGCTCGTCGTAGTCGAGACCGTCGATTCGTGACAGCTCCTCATCGTCGAGCGTGAGCTGCTGGCTCTCCCAGTTCGCCCGGATGTGGGCCTCACTGGTCGCCTTCGGAATCGCGACGATGTCGCGCTGGCGGAGCCACGCCAGCGCGACCTGCACCTCGCTGGCGTCGTGCGCGTCGGCGATTTCGGTCAGCTCCGGCACGTCGGCCACCTTCCCCCGGGCGATGGGCGCGTAGGCGACGACGGCGACGTCCTCGTCCTCGCAGTACGCCCGGAGCTCGTCCTGCTGGAGGAGCGGGTGCAGCTCGACCTGGTTCGCGACGATGGGCGCCGCGGAGTGCTCCTGTGCGGTCGCCATCTGCTCGGGCGTGAAGTTGCTCACGGCGACGTTCTCGACAAGCCCCTCGTCGTAGAGCTCGTTGAACGCTGCCATCGTCTCGTCGGCCTCGTAGCTCCCCGCCGGCCAGTGGACGTAGAGCACGTCGACGTAGTCCAGCCCGAGCCGGTCGAGGCTCGCCTCCGCGGCGGGGACCACGTCGTCGCCGGCGAGGTCGTCGTACCAGAGCTTCGTCGCGACGACGACCTCCTCCCGGGGCACCGACGCGGCCTCGATGCCGGCGCCGACCGCCGCCTCGTTGTCGTAGTACGCCGCGGTGTCGATGTGACGATACCCCATCTCCAGGGCCGTCCTGACGCTCTCGGTCGCCTGCTCGCCCGTGTTCTTGTACGTGCCGAGACCGAGCGCCGGCAGCCCGTTCGTGACGGTTGGAACGTCCATAGCCGATGGTCGGTACGGAGGCCCGTTAGCCCCTCGATTTCGACTCGAACCGACGGCCACCCGGCCAAACGCTTACCACTGCCAGACCCTCAGAACGAACGGATGGATGTCGCACTGCTCACCGTCGGCGACGAACTGCTGGCCGGTGACACGGAGAACACGAACGCGTCGTGGCTGAGCCGCCAGCTGACGGCGGCGGGGGCGACCGTGACTCGCGTGCTGACCGTGCCCGACAGCGAGCCGGTCATCGCCGACGCCGCCGCCCGGTATCGCGAGGCGTTCGACGCGGTCATCGTCACCGGCGGTATCGGCGGGACGCCCGACGATGTGACGAAAGCCGGCGTCGCACAGGCCTTCGGTCGCGACCTCGTCGTCCCCGCGGACGTCCGGGCGCATCTCGAAGCGAAGGCCGACCAGTTCGCCGCCGACAACCCCGAGATGGTCGACCGCTACGACATGGACCTGGACCTCGACGCGTGGGCGTCGGTCCCCGAGGGCGGCCAGGCGCTGCTGACCGACGAGAGCTTCGCCGTCGGCTGTGTCGTCGAGAACGTCTACGTCCTCCCCGGCGTCCCCGAGGAGCTGAAAGCGATGTACGCGACCGTCGCCGACGCGTTCGGCGGCGACCGCACGACGGAGACCATCTACACGCCGGCGCCGGAGGGCGCCCTGGTCGGGGCGATTACGACCGCCCGCGAGCGGTTCGACGTCGCCGTCGGGAGCTACCCCCGGAAAGCCGACGCGCCGGGCCGGGTGAAAGTGACCGGCGACGACCCGGCCGCCGTCGCCGACGCGGCGGCGTGGCTCCGCGAGCGAATCGAGACGGAGTGAGCGGCCGCTCCCGCCCCCAATCGGGGACTCGGCCGTGTCGCTGGTGGCGGGTCTCGTGCGATGGCGGCGCACAGGGGGGTCCGTTCCGTAACGTATTTCTGTGCCAGCGAAGTACCTCAGAACGCCTTAGCCAGCGTGTCCGGGCTGGGGTAGTGGCATCCTTTAGCCTTGTGGTGGCTAAGAGGCGGGTTCAATTCCCGCGCCCGGACCTCCTACTGTTTCACACCGATAGCCTCCGGTCTCGCATGCGACCGCTCGTCGGGATTACCCCGAGTCGGGCGCCTCGTGTTCGCTGACGACGGTGACGACCTGCAGCGCCTTCCGGGAGGCGTCGTCCTCGCCGTCGACGAGGGTGACGGGCACGCGGACGCTCTGGATGAGCCACTCGTCCGTGTCGTCCTGGCCCATCCGGACGCTGCTCCCCGGCACTTCCGACTCGGCGAGTTCTGCCGCCCAGTCCGGCGTTTCGAGGTCGTCCAACTCGTCGCCGTCCCGAAACCGCACGTGGTAGTGGTCGCCGTGCTCCTCGACCGCTTTCACCGTCAGCTGTGAACTCATGTCAACACAGTGGCGCTCCGCGCGGATAGCCGGACGACTTGCGAGTGCAACCCCGCCGCCTGCCCCCGACAGCGCTCCCGGACCGCGGGCGCGACACGCACAGCCGACGGACGCCCCAAACTGCCTTCACTGCCGTCGCCGTAGCGGCCGACAGATGTCCCGTCGCCTGGCGCCGCTCAAACGCCCGCTACTGTATCTGATGGCTCCCGCGTACGTCGTCGCGGGGCTCCTCCATTTCGTCGTCCCCGGGCTGTACGCCCAGATTGTCCCTCCGATGTTGCCCGCGCCGCTCGCGCTCGTCTACCTCTCCGGACTCGCGGAAGTCGCGGTCGGTCTCGGGCTCCTGTGGCCGCCCACCCGGCGGTACGCGGCGTGGGCGACAATCGCGCTTCTCCTCGCTGTCTTCCCCGCGAACGTCTACATGGCGACCAGCGGAGTCGTCGTCTCGGGGATGCCGGGCGGGGGCGACCCGTCCCCGCTCGTTCGCTGGGGACGGTTACCGCTCCAGGGCGTCCTGATACTGTGGGCGTACTGGTATACGGACGCGGAGTCCTGACGGGCCTGTCGTCTGTGCTAGTCGAGTTCAACGGGCACAATGCTCCAGATACTGGATTCGTCCGTTTCGAACATGGTGTTCGAATCCGGTGGACCCGCCGGCGAGGCGGGGCTCTCCTCAGTCGAGTGAGAGTTCCGCCGTCGTTCCCTCGTATATCGCCGCGTCGAAGGCGCCGACGGTCTCGCTACCGACGACCCAGCGGGCGTCGTCGGGGACCGAGACGGTGACCGGGTCGCTCGTGAAGTTCGTCACCCAGGTGTAGCCGTCGCGATGGGCGGCCCTGACACCGCTGGGCAGCCGCTCGGAGTGGGCCACGTCCGCCCGCTCCAGCATGTCCGAGACCACCGCGTCGGCGAGCCCGCTCTCGGGCCAGACGCCGCAGTAGGCGGCGTGACCCGCGCCGAACTCGTGTTCCGTGACCGCCGCACGACCGTCGCCGACGCCGCCGACGTGTGAGCCGACGGCGCTGGCGTCGTCGGGGTCGAGCCACTCGGCGAAGGTGCGGTAGCTGTAGGTCTCCCCGTCGTAGGCGACGCGCCGGTCCAGCTGCTCGGGGACGGACTCGTGCTGGTCGACGGTCGCGCCGACGAGGTCCGAAAGCGGGCCGGGCGCGGGCGCGTCGGGGAGCTTGTTGAAGCGGTCCTTGGCGCCCGAACGGACCGTGAGCAGGAGCTCCGTCCCGTCTTCGACCTCGGCTTCGAGCGCCCCGGCGAGCTCCTCGTCGACGAGGTGGAGCGCGGGTGCGACGATGGCGTCGTACCCCGAGAGGTCCCGGTCGGGGTGGACGACGTCGGCCTGGACCGACCGGGCCCGGAGCGCGGCGTAGAACTGGCGCATGTGGGTCCAGTACTCCCAGTCGGGGGCGTGGGGCTGGATGTTCGTCGCCCAGAGGTTGTCGTACTCGTGCAACACGGCGACGTCGGCGTCGACCGGGTCCAGGTCCAGCTCGGCAAGCTCCGTGGCCGTCCGGTCGGCGTCGTGGTAGCCCCTGTCGGGCGAGCCGTCCTGCTTGCGGAGGCCCGCGTGGTACTGCTCTTGGCCCTCCCGGCAGCGGCGCCACCGGAAGTACAGCACCTCGTCGGCGCCGTGGGCGACGGCGTGATGGGCCCACAGCCGCATGGCTCCCTCGCCGGGCTGTGGGGCATAGGGCGGCCAGTTCACGTCGCCTGGCTGTTGTTCCATCACCCAGAACGGCTGCTGTTTGGCCCCGCGGTAGAGGTCGTGGTTCATCCCGACCTGGTCCGGGTCGCCGGCCCGCAGTTCGTCGGCGCTGGCGGCCCCGGGCCGTCGGTCCTGGGCGAACCCGGTGGGGTAGGAGTCCCACGTCATCAGGTCCAGGTCGTCGGCAAAGCGGTAGGCGTCACAGGAGTCGAAATCGCCCATGAAGTTGTGGGCGACGAACCAATCGTCGTTTGCCTCCCGCAGTAGCTCCGAGTGGATGGCGTTGTAGTCGACGGCGCTCTCGGCGCTGAACCGGTAGTAGTCCAGCAGCCGCGAGGGGTGGTGTTCGGCGGCCGTGTGCCGCGGCGGGTCGACCTCGTCGAACGACCGGAGGTGCTGGCTCCAGAAGCTCGTCCCCCAGGCCTCGTTGAGCGACTCGACGTCGCCGTAGGTGTCGCCGAGCCACTCCCGGAACGCGGTCGCGCAGTCGTCACACCAGCACCGAATCGTCTCGTGACAGCCGTACTCGTTGTCGGTCTGCCAGCCGGCGACGTGGGGGTTGTCCGCGAACCGCTCGGCCATCGTCGAGACGATACGGCGGGTCTGGTCGCGGTACTCCGGGGAGTTGAAGCAGTAGTGCCGGCGGCTCCCGTAGTGTCGGGTAGTCCCGTCGGGCTCCTCCTGGAGTATCGAGGGGTGCTCGTCGACGAGCCACTTCGGGGGCGTCGCCGTCGGCGTACACAGCACCGCCTCCATCCCGTGGTCGCCGATTATCGAGACCGCCTCTTCGAGCCACGAGAGGTCTATCTCGCCGGGCTCGGGCTCGATGCGGGACCAGGAGAACTCGCCCATGCGGACGTAGTCGAGGCCGGCCTCGGCCATCTGCTCGACGTCCCGCTCCCAGCGCTCCCGGGGCCAGTGCTCGGGGAAGTAACAGACGCCGACAGTCATCGTTCCTCCCGGTAGTCCGGCAAGAAGTCGTCCTGGAGGACGGCCGTGCGCCCCCCGTCGACCGTTATGGTGCTCCCCGTGACGAACGCGGCGTCGTCGCTCGCGACGAACGCGACGGCGCCGGCGACGTCCTCTGGCGTTCCCAGTCGTCCTGTCGGGTGGATGCTCTCGAGTTCCCGGCGGCGCTCCGGCTCCATATCGCCGGTGGTCCGGTCGACTTCGACCCACCCGGGCGCGACGGTGTTGACCCGGATTCGCGGGCCGAAGTCGACGGCCATCGCGCGGGTCATCCCGTTGATGCCCGCCTTGACGGCGTTGTACGGGAAGATGTCGGGCGTGGTCGCCATCGAGTGGTTCGAGGACATGTTGACGATGGCCCCCGACTCCATGTGTTCGTAGGCGTGTTTCGCGGCCAGCCAGAACGCCCGGAAGTCCGTCTCGACGACGAACGACCAGTCCTCTATCGTCGCCTCGTCGGCGCCGGTGTAGGTCTCGACGCCGGCGTTGTTGACCAGCACGTCCAGGCCGCCGAACTCGGCGACGGTCGCCTCGACGAGCGTCTCGATGTCGTCGGGCTCGCGCATGTCGGCCCGGACGAAGCGGGCGGTTCCGCCGGCCTCTCGGATGGTCTCGACGACGTCTTCGCCGTCGTCCTCGGAGCGACCCGAGACGACGACGCTCGCGCCCTCGGCCGCGAGCCGTTCGGCGACGCCGGCGCCGATGCCTCTGGTCGAGCCCGTGACGATAGCGGTAGTATCTTCGAAGCGGTTCATCTTACCACTCCGCGACGCTCCCGTCGTCGTGACGCCAGACCGGGTTGTGCCAGTTGACCTCGCCGGCCTGCATCCGGACGTAGCTGTGGTCGATATCGATACCCAGTCCCGGCCCCTCGGGCAGGTCGACGTAGCCGTCACGGTAGTTGAACACCGAGGGGTCCTTGAGATAGTCCTGCACGTCGCTGGTCTCGTTGTAGTGGATATCGAGGCTCTGCTCCTGGATGAGCGCGTTCGGCGAGCAGGCGTCGACCTGGAGACAGGCCGCCAGTGCGATGGGGCCCAGCGGGCAGTGGGGCGCCATCGCCACGTCGTAGGCCTCCGCCATCGAGGCTATCTTCTTGACCTCGGTGATGCCGCCGGCGTGCGAGAGGTCGGGCTGGATGATGTCCACACAGCCGTCCTCGAAGACCTCCTTGAAGTCCCACCGGGAGAACATCCGCTCGCCGGTCGCGATGGGGGTGGTCGTGTGACGCGCGAGCTCCGGGAGCGCGTCGTTGTGCTCGGGCAACACCGGCTCCTCGATGAACATCGGGTCGTACGGCTCCAGGGCCGCGGCGAGTTTCTTCGCCATCGACTTCGAGACGCGGCCGTGGAAGTCGACGCCGATGTCTATCTTCTCGCCGACGGCGTCCCGGACAGCGGCGAGGCGGTCCTCGGCGGCACGGACGGCCGACGGGGAGTCGACCCGGCGGAGTTCGGCCGTGGCGTTCATCTTCAACGCGGTAAAGCCCTCCTCGACTTTCTCGCGAGCGGCGTCGGCGACGCCTTCGGGCCGGTCCCCGCCGACCCACTGGTAGACCCGCATCCGGTCGCGGGCCTTCCCGCCGAGCAGTTCGTAGACGGGCATGTCGTGGTGTTTCCCCTTGATGTCCCACAGCGCCTGGTCGATACCGGCGATGGCGGACATCAGGACGGGACCGCCGCGGTAGAACCCGCCGCGGTACATCGTCTGCCAGTGGTCCTCGATGCGCATCGGGTCCTTCCCCAGCAGGTAGGTGTCGAGCAGTTCTTCGACGGCCGTTCTGACGGTGCGAGCGCGGCCCTCGACGACTGGTTCGCCCCAGCCGACGATTCCCTCGCTCGTCTCGAGACGCAGGAACAGCCATCGCGGCGGCACTTCGTAGAGGTCGTAGTCAGTGATAATCATGTTACTCAGGTTGTGCGACGTAGTCTTGGACGGAGACGTCGGTCTCGTCGGTCATCGTCTTCAGCGACTCCCCGGTCTCGGGGTCGAAGAGGTACAGCGCCGTCTCCTCGAAGCCGAACTGGACGGTCTCGTCGGGGCTCGGCCGCAGGCTGGCGTCGATTCGGGCGGTCAGGTCGACGTCGCCGAGCTCCATGTAACAGAAGTTCTCGTTGCCCATCTGCTCGACGACGGTCACCGACGCCGCGATGCCGTCCTCGACGAGGGTCATGTCCTCGGGCCGGATGCCCACGCGGACGCGGTCGTACCCCTCGACCGGAGTCGGGTCGTCGAGCTGGTAACTGAATCCGCCGGGCCCCGTCAGGCGGCCGTCCTCGACGGTCGCGCTCATCAGGTTGATCGACGGGGAGCCGATGAAGTTCGCGACGAACTCGTTGTTCGGGGTGCGGTAGACCTCCTCGGCGGTGCCGACCTGCTGGAGCTCGCCGTCGTCCATGATGGCGATGCGGTCGCCCATCGCCATCGCCTCCGTCTGGTCGTGAGTGACGTAGACGGTGGTGACGCCGAGCTCGTGTTGCAGCTCCTGGAGCTCGGTCCGCATCTGGGCGCGAAGCTTCGCGTCTAAGTTACTCAGCGGCTCGTCCATCAGGAACACCTCGGGGTCCCGGACGATGGCCCGCCCCAGCGCGACGCGCTGTTGCTGGCCGCCCGAGAGCGCCTTCGGCTTCTTTTCGAGGAGTTCCTCGATGCCGAGCATCTCCGCGGTGTCCCGGACCCGGCGGGTTATCTCCTCGGAGTCGAGCTCCGTCGAGAGCCGCAGCCCGAACCCGATGTTGCGCTCCACGTTCATGTGGGGGTACAGCGCGTAGTTCTGGAACACCATCGCCACGTCGCGGTCACGCGCACGGAGGCCGGTGACATCCTCGTCGTCGAACGTGATGGTGCCTGACGTTACCTCTTCGAGTCCGGCGACGCTGCGCAGCGTCGTCGTCTTGCCACACCCCGAGGGACCGACCAGGACGAGGAACTCCCCGTCCCGGATGGTCAAATCGAGGTCGTTGACGGCGACGATGGTGCGCCCGTTGTCGCTGAACTCCTTTCGTACCGTGTCGAGATTGATTTGTGCCATTGATTACTCCTTGACCGAGCCTGCGAGAATCCCGCTGACGAAGTGGCGCTGGAGGAACAGGAACACCAGGAACAGCGGGATGATGCTGAGCGCCGCCGCGACCATGATCTGGTCGTAGTAGACGCGCTGGGCGCCGACCAGTTCGTTGATAGCCACCGGAATGGTGTACTTGCCCTGTTCGAGCACGACCAGCGGGTACAGAAAGAGGTTCCACTGGAACAGGAACAGGACGATGGCCAGGGCCGCCAGCGACGACTTCATCGTCGGGAGCGCGATACGGTAGTAGAGCTGGAACTCCGTCGCCCCGTCGATGCGCGCCGACTCCAGCAGGGCGTCGGGAATCTGTCTCATGTTCTGGCGCATCAGGAAGATGCCCAGCGGGTTGGCCGCCCACGGCAGGATGATGGCCCAGTAGGAGTTCGAGAGCCCCATCTGGGAGATCATCAGGAACAGCGGGATGACGAGCAGCTGGATAGGCAGCGTCAGCGTCGCCAGAATCGAGTAGAATATCGGCTCCTTGAACTTGAACTCGTACTTCGCGAAGGCGAACCCGCCCATCGAACACAGCACGAGCGACAGGAGGGTGTAGACGACTGCGATGAACACCGAGTTCCCGATGCTCTGGATGAAGTCGACGCTCTCGCGGGACTGCAGCGCGTCGAGATTCGCCAGGAAGTTCGAGCCGGGCAACAGCTGGATGTCGGTTCCGGCCGAGAGGAACGCCTGTTCGGGTAGCGTCGAGGCGACGACAATCCAGTAGATGGGAACGACCATCAGCAGCGTCGCCAGCAACACGAAGGTGTAGCCGAGGAACCGCCAGGCGGCCTCGTCGCGACTGAGATTACGCATCGGAATCACTCCCGATGCGGAGCTGCGCGATAGACAGCAGGGCGACGATACCCACCAGCACGACGGTCATCGCGCTGGCGTAGCCGAGCTGGAACTGCTGGAACGCGATGTTGTAGATGTACACCACCAGCGTCCGGGTGGCCGACAGCGGCGCGCCCCCCTGGGAAATTATCAGCGGTTCGGAGAACAGCCGGAAGGTCCCGATAGTCGAGGTGACGACCACGAACAACAGGACCGGGCGCAGCTGCGGGAGCGTGACGTAGCGGAACTTCTCCCAGCGGCTCGCGCCGTCTATCTCGGCGGCCTCGTAGAGCTGCTTCGGGACGCTCTGAAGCCCCGCCAGCAGGATAATCATGTTGTAGCCCGTCCAGCGCCAGGTGACTGCGCCGACCAGCGATACGCGCGGCCAGAAGCCGGTGCCAAGCACCGACTTGAGCGGGCCGGGCAACAGCGCCGTCCCGCCACTGAGCCACGGTATCGTCGGGAGCCCGACCATCTGGAAGACGCTGTTGACGAGCCCGTTGTCCTGCAACAGCAGCAGGAAGACCGTGGCGTACGCGACGAGGTTGGCGGCGACCGGTAGCGCGATAGTCGTCCTGAACAGCCCCTTGAACCGCATCCAGGAGGCGTTCAGCGCGAGCGCGAGCGCCAGGCCGAGAACGATCATCAGCGGCACCTGCACGAGGAGGATAAACGTCGTGTTCGCCAGGGCGTTTTGGAACAGCGTATCGCCTAGCAGCCGCTGGTAGTTCTGGAGCCCGACGAACTCCAGTTGGGCCATCCGCGTCAGCCGGTACTGTATCGGTCCGACGTCGATCCAGAACAGCGTCGTAGTGCTGATTCCCTCGTAGGTGTGAAAAGACAGGAACACCGTATAGAGGACCGGGAACAGCAGGAACGCGCTGAACAGCACGAAAAACGGTGCCAGGAAGAGGTACGGGACGCCGACCGAGAACGGCAGCTTGTCGGCGGCCGCGCGCGTCCGGCGTATCTGTCGCTGTCGGAGCGGACGGACGGCGTCTATCACCGACTCCCACACCGGGGCGACGGCCTCGCCGGCCCGCTCGCGGACCGCGTCGAATTTGTCCCTAACCGGGTCTGAATACTTGGTTGACATGAAAGGGTGGTGTCGGTGTTACGCGAGGTCCCGACCGGTCCGGTCGGCGACCTGCTGTGCTGCCGTGTCGACAGCCTCTTTCGGTGAGATCTGCCCGTTGATCATGCGGTCGAACTCGCTGTTGATGGCCTTGGTGATCTCGGGGGTGTCGGTGGTGTATTTGTAGGTGGGGATGTTCGGCGCGATTTCGGCGAACAGCCGACCGGCGGCCTGTCCGCCGAGGAACTCCGACCCCTGGTCGAAGACGTCCGACTCGTAGGCGGGCTTGTAGGCCGGGAAGAGGCCGTACTCCTCGTACATCGTGACCTGCTGTTCCTTCGTGCCGAGCGCGAACTGCATGTAGTCCCAGCCTCGCCGGGCCTTGGCCTCGCTGACCTGGTCGGCGATGATGAGGTTCGAACCGCCCCAGTTGGTGGCGCGATTGCCGCCGGACTCGTAGGCCGGCGGGCGCATCACTCGCCACTTCCCGGCGGTGTCCCCGACTTCGGATTTCAGTGTCCCCTCCAGCCACGCGCCGCTCAGTATCGTGGTGATTGTCCCCTCGCTGGCGCGGCTGAACCACTCGCTGGACCAGGAGGCGACGCTGGACGTGATTCCGGCGTCGTGTGCCTCCTTCATCTGGCGAGCGACGCGGAGGGACTTCTCGGAGTTGATGTTGACCGCACCGCTGTCGGTGAAGGGAAGCCCGCCCAGTTGACGGAACATCATCCGCCAGACGCCGTCGTAGTCGTTGGGCGGTAGATTCAACATCGCGACGTCGTCGGGCAACTTCTCGCCCTCCGCGATGAACTCGTCCCACGTCTCGATACCGTCCATGTCCAGTCCGTGTTCATCTGCCACGTCGTTGCGGTAGAACGCGGCGACCGGGCCGACGTCCCACGGGAGCGCGTACGTCCCCCCGTCCTTGGTGAGCGGCCCCCACTTCCCGGAGACGAACTCGTCCCGGATACCGGCGTCGTCGATCCAGTCGCCGATGTCGCGCAGGCCGCCCGTGTCGACCCAGGCGGCCGCGTCGACGCTCTCCATCGTGGCGACGGCCGGCGCGCCCGACCCCGAGAGAACACGCGACCGGAACTTGTCTTTCATGTTCGAGCGACCGAACTGCTCGACGGTGATGTCGCCGCCGTGTTCTTCCTCGTAGGGTTCGTCGACGGTGTCCAGGGCCTTCGCTGCCACGTCCCAGCTCCAGGCCGTGGCGCTCGAGGCCATATCCCCGTTGGAACCGTCAGGGCCTGACTGGTCGCCCGTACCACAGCCGGCCAGGCCCGCGAGTCCAGCCGCACTCAGTTGTAAGACGCGTCGTCGGTCGAGTCCGCTATTTGAGTCAGTCATCGGCGCTAGTCTCATCCATGATAGTACATTATTTAAGAGTTTTGCTAATTAGGTAGTGGGCAGGTAATCCCGACGCCGTATGGCACTTTTCGTTAATTTGGGCCCGGTGATTATCGATATAGATAATATTTCTTATCATTCGTGTTGTTCACCGATAGTGAACAAACGGTCTGTCGACCCAGCGAAGATATGGGTGTATCGGGACATAAAGTCGCTCACGCGGCGTTTCTCGGGATTTCACCGAGTCTATGGGCACGGCGGCGGACAGCACTCCGTTCACTCTTGACGAACAATTATCCCTCACGCCGCCTATAGCCGACTATGGACGAGTCGTACCCAGTACAGGCGACCGCGACGACGATACGGGTCACCGAGGCGCTGCTCGAGCGAAATCAGGCGGGCGTGACGGAACTCGCCACGGCGCTCGACCTCTCGAAGGGGGCCGTACACAACCATCTCCAGACGCTCCACCGCATGGAGTTCGTCGTCCGCGACGGCCGTCAGTACCGGGTCAGCTCCCGGTTTCTCGACGTCGCCTCGCGCGCCCGCGATGGGAACCCGGTGTACCGCGCCGCCCGGGGCGAGGTCGCCCAGCTCGCCCGCTCCAGCGGCGAGGTGGCATCGCTGGTCGTCGAGGAACACGGGAAGGCGGTGTACGTCCTGGTCACGGGCGGGGAGGACGGACAGACCGCCATACGCGAGGGCCGTCGGCGCCCGCTCTACACCGACGCCGCCGGGAAGGCGATTCTGGCACACCTGCCCGAAGACGAGGTCCGGGACCTCACCGGCACCATACCCGAGGACGAGACGGCGCTGTCCAGGGAACTGCGGACGGTCCGTGAACAGAGCGTCGCCTTCGACCGCGAGGAGCGGGCGGACGGGACGCGGAGCGTGGCCGCTGCCGTGACGACCGAAGACGGGCGGCCGGTCGGCGCGGTGTGTGTCTCCGGGCCCGCCAATCGGATGAGCGGGAAACGGCTCGAAGAGGACATTACCGGCCTTGTTGTCAGCAGCGCGAATAGTATCGCAGTCGACCTATCGAAATAGCTAGTTGTGTAGATATTTGCCGATATACGGCGGCCCACTGAAAGCCTGTTCAGCAGTTCTGAACGAAGCTGATATAACAATACTTGAGATGCCTACGGACACTCTAGCTAACGCTGTCGAACCCTATGAGACGGACCCGGAGAAAAGCGTTCACGTATACTGAACGAATTCGATTATTTTCCCGGCGAACGCTGATATCAGTCTGACTACGCAAATATCCGAAAACCGGAGGCATACGCCCTCCAAACAGCTATTACGGTTCGACTACGGTGGTGGCGTATGGTTCAGGTCGACGTGGGCGGGACGGTCCTTCAGTTCGCGCCCGAGACGGCTCGCGTATCGCTCCGTGCGGACGGGACGACACTGGCGTCCGGCCGGGTCGTCGCCGAACTCGGCACCGACCGGTATCCGCGTACCGATAGCTATCACGTACAGACCGACGGGGACGGCGCGCGGGTGCGCTACGACGACGCCGCCGGGACGACGGTCCGCCTCGGCGAGGCGGCCAGAGGGGCCACCCTGACCGTGAGCGTGGCCAACGAAACCGAGACGCCGCGGTCGGTCGGTCGGCTGTGTCCGCTCGCGGCCGACGACCTGTCGTTCGGGCCGGAGACCCGGCTCTACCGGCACGGCTACCAGTCGTGGACGCCGACGGCGACGCTCCCGGTCGAGGCGTCTTTCGCGCCGATCGAACCGGCCGACGTCCCGATGATGACCGACGTCGACGCGCCGCGGACGACGAGCCACTGCCACATCGGCCTGGCCGACGGCGAGCGCCGCCTGACGGCGGGGTTCCTCGACCACTCCGAGTACGTCACCCGATTCGACTACGAGCGCGGGGACGGCGTCGAGTCGCTGACGGCGGTTTCCCCGGGCGACGGCGTCTCGCTGGCCCCGGGCGAGCGCGCGACCAGCGCGCCGCTGTGGGTCGACGCCGCCCGGCCGGTCGACGACGCGCTGGCCGCGCTGGCCGAGCGGACCGGCGAGCGGATGGACGCCCGCGTCGGCGAGTGGGTCCCGACGGGGTGGTGCTCGTGGTACCACTACTTCACCGAGGTGACCGCGGACGACGTCCGGTCGAACCTCGCCGAACTCGACGAGTGGGGGCTCCCGGTGGACCTGGTCCAGCTCGACGACGGCTACCAGACCGCCTTCGGGGACTGGCGAACGCTGGCCGATGGGTTCGAAGATATGGCGGCGCTGGTGGGGGACGTCCGCGACGGGGACTACACGCCCGGGCTCTGGCTCGCGCCGTTTTTCGTCCAGGAGGACGCCGACCTCGTGGCGTCTCACCCCGAGTGGCTCGTCACCGACGGCGACGGTGAGTTCGTCTCGGCCGGCGAGCGCCACGGCGAGATGTACGGGCTGGACCTGACCCACCCCGAGGTGCAGACGTGGCTCCGGGAGACGTTTCGGACTATCGTCGACGAGTGGGGGTTCGAGTACCTCAAACTCGATTTCCTCTACGCCGGGGCGTTGCCCGGCGAGCGGTTCGCCGACGTGACGCGGGCCGAGGCCTACCGCGAAGGGCTGGCGGCGATTCGGGAGGCCGTCGGCGAGGAGACGTACATCCTGGGCTGTGGGGCCCCGCAGGGCCAGAGCGTCGGCCTCGTCGACTCCATGCGCGTCGGTCCCGACACGGCCGAGTACTGGGCCCGCGAGGGCGAGTCCGATAGCGAGCCGGCTCACGAGAACGCTATCCGGAACGTACTCAACCGTGATTACCTCCACCGGCGGTGGTGGGTCAACGACCCGGACTGTCAGCTCGTCCGGGAGACGACCGAGCTGTCGCCGGCCGAGCGGGAGTCGTTCGCGACGCTGGTCGCACTGACCGGCGGCGCGAACGTGTTCAGCGATAGGATAGCCGACATCGGCGCCGACACCCGCTCCCTACTGGAACGCTCGCTCCCACCGGTACGGGCGGGCGCGGTCGAGGGCGTCGGCCGGACGGAGTTCCCCGACAGACTCGTCTGTGAGCGGGCGGCCGACGGCGGCCGCGCGGTCGCGCTGTTCAACTGGACCGACTCCCCCGAGACGCTGTCGCTGTCGCTGACCGACGACGAGCGCGGCTGGGACGCGTTCGAGGGCGAGGCCGTCCCCGCCGGCGGGACGGTCGAGCGGACGGTCCCGGCCCACGGCTGTCTCCTCGTCCACGTCGCGCCCGCGAGCGACCGCCCCCACCTGCTCGGCGCCGACCACCTCGCCGGCCTGGGCTCGCGCCTGGAGCGGGTCGCCTGGAGCGCCGACGGCGCGGCGGGACAGCTCTCTCTCACAGTCGACGCGGCGACGCCGCAGTCGGTCACGGTCGCGGTCCCCGACGGCTGGACCCGCGCCGGCGTCGACGGTGCGGGCGCGGCGGACACGTGTACGGTCACGGTCGGGCCGGGGCCCGCGACGCTCTCCTTCGAGCGGAGCTGAGCGCCTGCCGCTCGACCGGGCGATTCCGCCCGCGCCGGGGCCCCGCGGTGTCCCGTACCGCTCCCGACGGGCGCGCCGAGAACCGGAACCGGGCAGTTTTATACGCGGTCTGCTGTCCCTCATTACTATGGTCGACCTAGTGACGTTCGGCGAGACGATGCTTCGCTTCTCGCCGCCGGACGACGAGCGCATCGAGACGGCAGACCGGTACGGCGTGCGTGCCGCGGGCGCGGAGAGCAACGTCGCCGTGACGGCCCAGCGGCTGGGCCTCGACGCGGCCTGGACCTCGAAACTGCCCGACTCGCCGGTCGCCCGACGTGTCACCGGGGAGCTTCGCAGCCACGGCGTCACCGTCGACGTGGCCTGGAGCGACGACGGCCGCCAGGGGACGTTCTACCTCGAAACGGGCGAGCAGCCCCGCGGGAACACCGTGATTTACGACCGCACCGACGCCGCCGTCACGACCGCGACGCCACCGGAACTCCCCGTGGCGGGAATCGAAGACGCGGCGGGATTCCACACGACCGGCATCACGCCGGCCCTCTCGGACACGCTCTCGGAGACGACGGCGACCCTGCTTGAGACCGCGCGCGAGGCGGGGACGACGACGAGTTTCGACTGCAACTACCGCTCGAAGCTCTGGTCGCCCGCGGAGGCCAGGGAGACCCTCACCGGGCTACTGGACGACGTCGACGTGTTCACCGTCGCGGAGCGGGACGCCCGCGAGGTGTTCGAAAAGTCGGGGGAGCCCGCGGACATCGGGCGCGAATTCGCGGAGACGTACGACCTCGACGTGGCGATTCTCACCCGCGGGACCGACCCGGCGCTCGCGGTCACCGGGGACGCCGTCTACGAGCAGCCGACCTTCGAGTCGACGGACGCCCATCCGGTGGGGACCGGCGACTCCTTCGTCGGCGGGTTCCTCTCGCAATACCTCGACGGACAGAGCGTCCCCGACGCGCTGGAATACGCCGCGGCGACGGCCGCGTTCAAGCGGACCGTGCCCGGCGATATCGCCGTCGTGAGCCCCGAGGAAGTCGAATCGGTCATCGGCGGCGACACCGCGGATATCTCCCGGTAGCGAAGCGGGGGAACGATATCAGTTCCGCGCGTCTTCGACGGCCCGGACGAACGCGGCCGCCGACTCGCGGACGCCGTCCATGTCGCCGTTCTCGATGGCCTCGTAGTCGACCAGCGCCGAGCCGGCGCCGACGGCCATCGCGCCGGCGTCGAAGTAGCCGGCGACGTTGTCCGTCGAGACCCCGCCGGTCGGCATGATGGGCACGTCGCCCAGCGGGCCCTGCAGCGCGCCGACGTGGTCCGGACCGACGGTCGACGCGGGGAACATCTTCAGCACGTCCGCGCCTGCGGCCATCGCCCGGTCGGCCTCGGTCGGCGTCATCACGCCGGGGATGGCGACGACGCGCTCCCGATTGCACACCTCGATGACCTCTTCGCTGACGTTCGGGGCCAGCACGAACTCCGCCCCGGCTTCGATGACGTTTCGGGCGGTCGCGGCGTCCCGAACCGTTCCGGCACCGACGACCGCGTCGGTGTCGGCCAGCGCCCGGTCCACGGCGGCGATTAGCTCCGAGCACCGCTTCGCGTCCGCGGTCAGTTCCAGCGCGGAGACGCCGCCCTCGTGGATTGCACGCGCGACTTCGACCACGTCGTCCTCGGGGATATCACGCATAACGGCGACCACGCCGCTATCGACGATACGTTCCATTACGTGCTGTTTAGTCGGCACGTCTGGGCGGATGCGTAGCAACAGTAAAGCTTCCCCGCTCTCCGCCTACAGGGGCCCTGTCGGCCCGTACCGTCGGTGTGGCGCCCCGTACTCGGCGGCGATGGCCCGTTTCAGTCGCTCTCGAACTCCTCGTTGAGCGCTTCGAGCCTGGCCTGTAGGTCCCACACGTCCTGGGTGAGCGCCTCGATGGACGCGCTGACCTCCTCGCTGTTGCTCTCGGTCGCGGCGGCCCAGAGGAGGTCTTCGGCCTCGTCGAGATACCCGTCGGCCAGCTGGAGCGCTCGAAGCACGTCCGGGTCGGGCGGTGGCGGGTCCCCCATGAACAGTACAGTGGACTCCGGGGTCAAGTCCGTTCAGGTAGGCCCGATATTTGTCGGCTCGGTCGCGGCCGCGGTGTGGCGCCACGGCGGGCACGGACAGCCTATATGTCCCCGGCGAACGGGGATACGACCGATGGTCCCACAGCGCCGTTCGAACGGTACGACGGACAGCCACGCGGGCGGGCCGGCCCGTCCGCTGTCGAGCGAGGACGTCGCCGCCCTCTACGACGGGCTGGCCGCCCAGTACGACCGGTGGGACTGGGCCAACCGGCTGTTCTCCGGCCCGCTCCGGAAGCGGGCGTTCGCCGACGCGGGCGGGCGGGTCCTCGATGTCGCCTGCGGGGCGGGGACGAACTTCCGGTATCTCCCCCCTACCGCCCAGCTGGTCGGCGTCGACATCAGCGACGAGATGGTCGAGGCGGCGCGGGACGAACTCGACGCTATCGGCCGCGGCGGGACGGTGTACCGGATGGACGCCGAGGCGCTACAGTTCCCCGACGACAGCTTCGATACGGTCGTCTCGGCGCTCTCGACGTGTACGTTCCCCGACCCGGTGGCGGCCCTCTCGGAGATGGCGCGCGTCTGTCGCCCCGACGGGCGGGTGTTGCTGCTCGAACACGGCCGCAGCGACGTCGAACTCGTCGGGCGATTTCAGGACTGGCGCGCCGACGCCCACTACGAGCGACACGGCTGTCGGTGGACCCAGGACCCGCTCGCACACTTCGAGGCGGCGGACCTGACCGTCGTCGAGAGCGAGTCGTTCCTCCTGGGGATGATTACTGTCATCGAGGCCCGGCCCGGGTCGGCGTGAAGACGACGGCGCCCTCACGCCCCGCCGTCGCCGACCCGGAACGTCTGCAATCCCCGTGAACTGGCGACGAACAGGTGGCCCGCGGCGACGACCGGTGAGGCGTACGCCGAGACGGCGCCCGTCGTGTTCTCCCAGCGCGTCCGGTCCGGACCGAACAGCCCGCCGGTCTCCCGGCGGAACGCGCGAACGTCGTCCGACGCGACGACGACGCTGTCGTCGGTGACGACCGGCGCGGCGGTGCCCTCGCTCGGGAGGTGGACCTGCCAGTTCGTCTCGCCCGTCTCCCCGTCGAGTTCGTGGAGGTCGCTGTCGATGACGTAGACGTCGCCGGCGTCGACGGCGGCGGCGGCCCGGCTGTGGAGGTCCCGGCGCCAGCGGACCGAGCCGTCGGGCCCGGCGGCGACGGTCTCCTGCCACCCGGTCTGGATGACGCCCCCGTCGTCGGCGACCGACGCGGCGTACGGCGTATCGACGGCGACGCGCCAGCGTTCGGAGCCCGTCTCGCGGTCCAGTTTCACGAGGGCGTCCCGGTCGGGGACGTAGACGGCGTCGGCGGTGACGGCGGGCGCGACCTGTGTCGCGGTCTCGTCCCCGAGGTTGTACTCGTCGTAGACGAGCGGCTCCAGCGACTGTCGCCACCGTTCGGTCCCGTCGGGAGCGAGTCTGACGCAGGTGGTCGAACTCCGGGCGTAGAGGTCGCCGCCGGCGACGGTGACCCCGTAGGTCAGCTCGCCGCCGAGACGGTACGTGTCGAGGACTGCCCCGCCGGCGAGCGCCGCCACGTGTACGCTGGCGCGCCTCCGGTCCTCGTCGCCCGCTGGCTCGGCGCTCGTCGGGACGTAGAGGCGGGCGGGTTCGGGGGCTATCGCCGGGACGCCACACGCCTCGCCGTCGAGGTCCCGGGACCACTGTTCGGTGCCGTCGGCCGCGACGGCGACGACGCGCTGGTCGGTGGCGAAGTACGCGACGCCGTCGTGGACGACCGGGGGACGTACGCCCAGTTCGCGGGTTCGAGGAGCCGGGCGTCACCGGGCTCCGGGGCGCCGCCGGGGACCCGGTTCGCGTTCGTCGGCCCGTTCCCGTACGAGTGCCAGTCGCCGCCGTGGAACGCCGCGGTGTCGTCCTCGCGGAGGGCGTTACATCCGGCGAGCGACCCGGTCAGCGCGGTTCCGAGGGCTGTGAGAGCGGCCCGACGCGACGGCCCCCGTCGGGACGGTTCGGAGTCGGTGGGCGGCGGGCGTGCGGGCGACAGGTGGGGCGAGGGCACGGGGTACCCGTCAGGTGCCGTGAACAAAGGACTTCCCGTCGATTCGATCGCGATTTGACCGACGACTGGGCCGCCGCGGCCGACGCTGTTGCGCGCCGGGACGCCGCTGTCGGTCGGGATACCGTCGGCGCCGCCAGAATTATTGGATAACAATGATTAATTCATAAACATGAATCTCCCAGCCGACGGTGTCGTCGCCCATCACCGCCGACCGCTCGCCCGCCGGACGGACCGATGACCGGCCCGCTCGCGGCGCTGCTCGCACAGTCCGGGGGGACGACCGGCCTGCTCGCGAACCCGTGGTTCTACGCGGCGTTCTCGGCGCTGTCGCTCGTCGCCGGCGCCGCCGTGGGTATCTGGATGGCCCCCGAGCAGCGGTGGCAGGCGGCGCTGCTCGCCGTCGGCGGGGGGTCGCTCGTCGTCTCGCTCGCCTTCGAGCTGTACGACCCCGCGGTCCGGAACATCGGGCCGTGGCAGGCCTCCGGATACTTCCTCGTCGGCGTCGCCGTCTTCGGTACTCTCGACATCCTCATCGACGACCGCTCCAGCGACCAGACCGAGGAGCGGGGCTGGGGGCTGTGGGCGAGCGTCACGACCGACGGGATTCCGGAGAACGCCGCCATGGGGTCGCTGCTGGTCGGGAACGTCTCCGGCGCGCTGTCGTTCCTGTTTGCCCTCTCGGTCACGAACACCTCCCAGTCGATGATGTCGGGGACGAACATGTCGAAAAACCGGGGCGATTGGCGGACGATGGGCGCGTGGGCCGTCACCGCCGTCGTCGTCGGCGGCGCCGTTCTGGTCGGCTACTGGGTCCTGCCGCCCCTGCCGGACTACTGGATAGGCGCGACCCGCTCTTTCGCCGGCGGCGCCATCCTGGCGTCGCTCGCGGCCGAAATCTACCCCGACGCGTACGAGGAGGCCGGGCCCTACATCACGCTGGCGACGGCCCTGGGGTTCCTCGGAACCTTCCTCCTGTGACCGCCGTCCATGATGGCTGTCTCCGGGGCCGGGCGTTCGATGCGGTCGCCATCGGCCTAAACACTACCGCGAGGAATAGTTAACTATCCAACATATACAGGGCGGTCGGAACCCTACCGATGCGCATGGCATCCCGGACGACGACTGTGTCCCGGCGGGCGTTCCTGCTGACCAGTGCGGGCGCGACGGCGACCGCTGTGACCGGTTTCGCGGCCGCACAGGCGGAGTCACCCACGGACGGCACCACTCCGACAGGCACCGAGGGCGGCGGGAACGCCACCGAGGCCGGCTCGCCCGGCGGCGGTGGGGGTGGCCCGCCGGACTTCGGCGGCTTCCTCGACCCGGTGGGGAACTTCGACGGCAGCGTGGTCGACGCCCGCGGGCAGGGGCAGGTGTCGGTGACCGTCGGCGCCGAGGGCAACGGCGGGAACTTCGCCTTCGACCCGCCCGCGGTCCACGTCGACAACGGCGCGACGGTGGTGTGGGAGTGGACCGGGGAGGGCGGCGGCCACAACGTCGTCTCGGATGGCGAGGGCCCGCTCGACTCGGGCGACCCCGTGAGCGACGAGGGGGAGACCTACGAGTACACGTTCGACTCCGACGGCATCTACAACTACGTCTGTGTCCCCCACGAGGGACAGGGCATGAAGGGGTCGGTCGTCGTCGGCACCGACTACCCGACGGCCAGCGCCGGCGGTGGCGGCGGGGGAAGCGGCGTGCCACAGCTCCCGGACGGCGCGAAGACGCTGGGCGTCGCGACCACCGTCGTGATGGCGGCGACGCTGGGGCTGACCTACGTGTTCATGCGCTTTGGCGGCGACTACGAGATGCCCGGCGACGAGTAGCCACACAGCGGTCCCGGGGTCGACAGACCCGTCCGCTCGCGGCGTACCGAGCCGGTGGCGTCCCGATATGCTACCCGCTTCGCGCGCTCAGGTCGCTGTCTCACCCGGGGTGAACACCCGCGCGAACACCTTCCGCTGGGCCTTCCGCATGTGGCTGTGGAACGTCGCCGCGGCGATGTCCAGCGACGAGGCGACCTGCTCGCCCGAGGCGGCTCGCGGCCACTCGAAGAACCCGGCGTGGTACGCGGTCTCCAGCACCGTTCGCTGCCGGTCCGTCAGGTCGGCGAGCAGTTCGCGCTGCATCCTGTCGCTTGCGTCCCGTCGCCTGGTTATCTGCTGGCGTTTGCGTAGCTGGACCGTGGGGTAGGCGCTCTCGAGCCGCTCGACGACCTGGCGAACGTCGACGCTCGTCGGGATGTGGACCGTCATCCGGTAGTCGTCGTCCTCGATGACCGCCGCTTCGACCGAGCCGCCGACCGAGGCGATGGTCGAGAACGCCGGCGGCGCCGACAGCAGGAGTTCGAACGGCTGCTCGGCCCCGGTCCCGTCCTGTACGGTGAGGCGCTCCCAGTGGGGCACCCTGTCGACGAGCGACCGCAGGTAGTCGACCGAGTCGTCCGTCACGCTGCCGTAGACGATGAACTCGTCGTCGCCGAGCGATATCGAGTGGCGGAGCCGCGCCGCCCCAGACGGCTGGCTGTCGACACCAAACGCCTCGGAGACGTCCGGCACGAGGAAGTGGAGTTCCACCATCTCGTCGCTCATCAGCGCCTGCTTTCGCTCCGTCGCCGCGATGGCGTGGCCGACGATGTCGCCGAGCTGTTCGATGACCGCCCCCTCCTGGCCGGCGAAGGCGTTCGGGCGGGCGGCGTAGACGTTCAGGGTCCCGTACATCGTCCCCTCGTGGCTGATGGGGATGGCGGCCGACGACTGGAAGCCGTACTGTTCGACGTGGTCCCGCCACGGGTCGTAGCTGGGGTCGGACCCGACCGCTGTGGTCGCCTGCATCTCGCCCGTCAGGAAGGCCCGCCCCGTCGCGCCCCCGCTCCGCTCGTCGTCGGGGTCGACCGAAATGACGGTCTCGTCGAGGTACCCCTCGATGCCCGCCTCGGTTCGGACGGCGACGGTCTCCGAGGGGGCGTCGACTTCGCCGACCCAGGCCAGCACGTACGACTCCGAGTCGACGAGATACTCACACACCGTCGCTTCGATTTCCTCGCGCGAGGACTGGTCGATGACGGCGGCCGTCACCCCGCGGACGACCTCGTTGAGGCTGTTGAGCGCGGCCAGCTGTTCGCGCTGGCGTTCGAGCTCCCGCTGGCGTTCGACGTGGTCCGTGATGTCCCGGACGACGCCGACACGCTCCGGGCCGGTGGCCGTCGCGAGCGTGTTGAACCTGGCCTCGGTCCGGATAGTGGTTCCGTCCGGGCGCACCACCGACGTCTCGATGCTGCCGGTCTCGCGCTCGCCCACCCGAATCTCGGCGTCGATTTCTCTGGCCCGCTCGATGACCGACGCGTCGAGGATGTCCGCCTCGACGAGCGACTCGACGGTCCGGCCGACGAGCTCCGCCGCCGGGACGCCGACCAGGTCGCCGTAGGCGTCGTTGACGAAGGTGAACTCGCCGTCCTCGGCGACGGTGTAGATGCCGTCCTCGACGGCCTCGACGATGCCCTCGTAGCGTCTGAGTTCCCGCTCGCGCTCGCGGCGCTCGGTCACGTCCCGGACGACGCCGACGCTCCCGGACCCCGCCCGCCCGGGGTCGAGCAGGGCGAATCGCGCCTCGACGGGGACCGTCCCGCCGTCGGCGGTGGTGAGTTCGGTCGCCAGGGTCGCGACCGATTCCTCGTCGCTCCGGAGTTCCTCGCGCAGTCGGTCACCGCTGTCGAGTGCCGACTCCCCGGCGACCGTCGACACGTGGGCCCCCAGCAGTTCGTCGCGGTCGTACCCCGTCAGTTCGCAGTAGGCCTCGTTGACGAGGACGAACTCGCGGGCCTCGTCGATGACGTAGACGCCGTCGCCGATGGTCTCGATGGCGAGTTCGTACTGTTCGAGCTCCTGTTCGCGCTCGCGGCGCTCGGTGACGTCGCGGAAGTACACCGACAGCCCGCTCTCGGAGGGGTACGCCGACACCTCGAACCAGGTCGAGAGCGGCGGGTAGTACTCCTCGAAGGTGACCGACTCCTGTGTCGACACCGCCCGCTCGTACTGCTCCTGAAAGGCGGTGTCGACGGCCTCGGGGAAGGCCTCCCAGAGACTGCGCCCGAGCAGTTCGCCGACCGACTGGTCCAGTAGGGCCGTCGCCTGCTCGTTGGCGTGGACGAACCGCCACTCCTCGTCGACGGCGAAGAAGGCGTCGTCGATGCGACCGAACACCTCGCGCAGTTCGTGGTCGAGTTCGTCGCGCTGGCGCTCCAGCTCCCGCATGGTCAGTTTGAGTTCCGTGATGTCCTCGCCGACGACGATGACGCGCTCCAGGGCGCCGGACTCGTCGGTGAGCGGCGTCGCGCTGAGCCGTACCCACCGGCGTTCGCCGTCGGGCGTGTCGTGGCCCACGAGCCGGTCGGTGGCCGGTTCCCCGGTCTCCAGCACGATGTTGACGGGGTGGTCCGCGGCGGGCAGGGGGCCTCCGTCGGCGTCGTAGAACGCTTTGTCGGCCGGGCTAAACGTCGAATCCTCGCTGACGCCGAGCATCTCCCGGCTCTCGGCGTTCATGCGGTCCAACGAGCCGTCGGCGTCGAAGACAGCCAGCCGGACCGGCGCGGTCTCGAACAGCCGCGCCGTGAGGTCCCGCTCGCGGCGCAGCGCCTCCTCGCGCTCGCGGCGCTCGGTCATGTCGCGGGTAATCTTCGCGTACCCCTCCAGCGTCCCGTCGTCGTCCCGGATGGCCGTGATGGTCACGTTCGCCCAGAACCGGGACCCGTCGGCGTGCAGGCGCCACCCCTCGTCCTCGACGGCCCCCGCCTCGGCCGCGGCCGCCAGGTTCGCCTCGGGCACGCCCGCGGCGCGGTCCTCGGGGGTGTAGAACGTCCCGACGTGTTCGCCCAGAATCTCGGCGGCGTCGTACCCCTTGATGCGCTCGGCGCCGGCGTTCCACGTCCGGACGCGGCCGGTCGCGTCGAGCTTGAAGATGGCGTACTCCTCGACGGCGGTCACGAGCGAGTCGAACTGCCGCTCCCGCCGCTCGTGGGCCCGCCGGAGACGCGCCCGCTCGGTGACGTCCTCGTACAGGTCGACGCGGCCGCCGGCGACGACCCCGGTCTCGACCGGTTCGCTGTGGTGTTCGACCCGCCGCGCCTCGCGGCCGTCCGCGGCCGTCACCTGCCACTCGGAGCGCTCGCCGGTGTCGTCGGGCGCGAGCGCTCGTTCGGCGAACGCCCCGCCGTCCTCGACGGTCGGCGCGATGACTTCCTCGACCAGCGTCCGGTAGCTCGTCCCGAGGGCGCTGTCGTGGTCGAACCCGAAGTATCGCTCGGCGGCGTCGTTCACCCACACGACGTGGTCCCCCGAGTCCCGGACGACCACGCCCACCCCCGTCCGGTCAAGTACGTCCGCCGCGATGGAGCTGACGACTGCCGGCCAGTCCCCGGCGGAGCCCCCGCCGGCCGTGGCCGGGGCCGGTCGCCACCAGACGCGCCCGCTCGCGCCGACCTTCTTCGTCTCCAGTCGGCCGTGTTCGACCAGTCGCTCCAGGCGCTCGTACGTGCTCCGCCGCCCCAGTCCGACCCGCTCTGCGACCTCGCTCGTGGCGAGGGGCGCCCCGGCGACGTCGAACAGCGCGAGCGTCTCCCGGAGCGTCTCGGTCAACGGTTGGCCTCTCATCATGAAACAAATGTTACTGCTGCGACAAGTACTCTCCGGCGACGGAGGCCACGCAGCCGGTGTCTCCGGGTACGGAACTGGCGTGCAACGGTAACCAAGTTCCTGTCATCCGAACGTAAGTACGGTGGACCGACCGGCCGGCGCGCCGCCGCGGCCCCCTAGTATCTTCTAGGCTACCCTTAGGCCCGCGGCGGCCTTCGATAGAGGTACGGTAAACACATCACACCATGAACGACGCTTCCCTGCAGCAGACGACTGGTATCAGCTACGACGACGCCGGAACGGCCGCCATCACGACGCACGGCCGGCACAAACTGCTGTCCGACGAACGCCGACACACCGCGCTCCGGGTGCTCGACGAGGGGCCGCTCCCGATGGCTCTCGGGGAGCTGGCCGACGCCGTGGCAACGGACGAGGCCGCGGACGCGGACGCTGTCGGCGTCGCGCTCCACCACAAGCACCTGCCGCTGATGGCCGACCTCGGCGTCGTCGACTACGACCCTGCCACGCGGCGTGTCAGCGGCCCGCGGTAGGCCACGCTGTCGCCGATTGCTGCCCGTCCCCGACACACCGGCCGCCGAGCGAGCCACCCGCACTGAAGACGACCGACGCACGTGCCCCTTTTTCTTCCCGGACGCGCGAGCGATTCGCCCGCCGGGACCGCCAGCTTATTTAGCGCCAGCGGCCTCCCCGACGGTATGGACCCCGAGGACGTGCGTCGGGACTGGGCCGAGCGGACGGGCAAGTACTCCCCGGAGTACTACGCCGACATCGGACCCAACGAGGTCAGCGAGACGCTGCGGGACGTGCTGGGCCACTACGTCACCGAGGACGCCGCCATCCTGGAGGTCGGCTGTGGCTCCGGGCGCCACCTCGAACGGCTCCGCCGGCAGGGGTACGGGAACCTCACCGGCATCGACATCAACGAGGACGCATTCGACGTGTTGCGCGAGCGATACCCCCGCCTCGCCGAGACCGGCCAGTTCCACGCCGGCGCCGTCGAGGACCTTGTCGGGGAGTTCGACGACGGCGCCTTCGACGTTATCTACACCGTCGAGACGCTCCAGCACATCCACCCCGAGGACACCTGGGTGTTCGAGGAACTCGCCCGACTCACGTCTGACCTGCTGATAACGGCCGAAAACGAGGGCAACAGCCCCCAGCGCGGGCGGGGCGAGACCGCCGTGAGCTACGTCGACGACGAGTTCCCGCTGTACCACCGCAACTGGAAGACCGTCTTCTCCGAGCTGGGGCTGGCACAGCTGATTCGGGAGCCGACCGACCGGGACACGATTCGCGTGTTCCGGACGGTGTGATACGGGGCCGGCGTCAGGGTTTATGCATTCGCCGTGACAACCGGCGGGTATGTCGCCCTCCAGTACCGTCGAACTCGCGGACGCGGTCTCCGAGGTGCTCTACGCGCTCGCCGGCTGGCTCCTCGTCGGACTGGGCGCGGTCGGCGTCGTCGTCGCCGTCCTCTCCGTCGCCAGCGGCACCGCGTCGAGCCTCATCCTGTCGTCGATTGTGGTGTTGCTCTCGCTGTGTCTGGTCGCTTTCGGCGTCTTCGTCAACCCCGGGTTCCGCCGCCGGCTCGACCGCCGCCGCTCGCTCGGGCAGTTCGGCCGCTCCCGCGTGGTCGAACACCGCGTTCTGCGTCCCGGCGAGGACAGGACGGACCGCTGTGTCGACTGTGGTGCCCGTGTGACCGAAGGGGAACTCAGGCGCTACCGGGAGGAGTTCTGTCTCGCCGGCCTGCCGGTGTACACCCACAGCGAGGGGGAAAACGCGTACTGTCTCGACTGTGCGACGACCGATTCGTCGGACGCGACGGCGCCGGCGGACGAGCGGGCGCGGGCGGAGCCGCTGACGGAGTCCTAGAACTCCATGACGGCGTTCTCGGTGACGACCGAGTCGATGAGCCGCGTCGGCGTCGCGTCGTAGCCGGGGTTGGCGATATCGAACCCCTCGGCCGGTTCGAGCATGACCTCGCTGCCCGGGCGGAACGTGTTCTCGAAGTTGAAGCCGCTGCCGATGAACTTTGAGGAGGACCCGACCGCCGTGACGGGGACGCCGTGGCTGGCGGCCGAGGCGACGACCGAGTGGGTCCCGATGCGGTTGTACAGCACGTCGTCGATGAGGCAGTTCATCCCGATGAGGACGCGGTCGACCTCCTCCAGGTAGTGGCCCGCGGCGCCGTCGGTGATGAGCGTCACGTCGACGCCGTCGCGCTCGGCGAGCTGTCGGGCGGTCTTTCGCCCGAGAAACCGGGGCCGCGACTCGGTGACGAACGTCTCGACCGTCTTCCCCGCACCCACTATCTCGTCGAAGGTGGTCATCACCGTCGAGGAGTTCTCGTGGGTCAACAGGACGTCCCCGTCCTCGACGAGGTCGGCCGCGCGCTCGGCGGCGCGTTGCTTGCTCGACTCCACCTCTTCGACGATGTCGTCGATGGCCCCGACGAGCGCCTCCTTTGCCGCCTCGACGGTGTCGGCGTCGGACCCCTTGACGGCCTCGACGATGCGCTGCTGGGTCGTATAGAGGGGGGCGTGGGAGCGGTTGGCGCGCTGGAGGGCGCTGGAGTTGCGCTCGACGACGCGGTAGAAGTCCTCGACGGTGTGGCACTCGCGCTCGGTCAGCTCGCGCAGCGCACGGGCGGCCTTGACGGCGACGATAGAGGAGCTCTGGGTCTGCATCTCCTCTATCTCCCTGACTGTTTCGTCTATCATGCACGTACATGCGGCTGTCGGGAATAAGGACCTTCCCCCATCGCTTGCCGAGCGTCTACCTATGACTCCGTCCGGCGCGGACTTCTCCCGAGCCCGGCGTCCTCGCTGGACCGCAGGATAGACAGCGCGGTCATGATGTCAGAGCGGGTGAGCAGCCCCTGGAACTCGCCGGCGGCGTCGGTGACGACCAGCCGGCCGACGGAGTTGTCCTGTAGCTCGCTCAGCGCGTCCATCACGTCGAGTTCGGGCGCGACGGTCACGAGGTCGGTGGTCATCACGTCGCCGACGGTGTAGGCGTCCCGCTCGACGTCCCGGACCGCGCGGGCGTCCTCCAGCGTGACCAGGCCCACCACCTCGCCGTTGACCTCGACCGGATAGCCGGTGTGGCGCTCCCGGAACATCGTCTCGATGAGCTCGCGGACCGACACCCTCGGCGTGACCGTGGTGACGTGGGCCGCCGGCGTCATCACGTCCCTGACCTGCACGCCCTCAAGGTCGGCCCGCATCGTCGTCTCGCGGGCCTCGCCCGCCGCGCCGACGTAGATGAAGAAGGCCAGCCCGGCGAGGAAGATGTTGCCGGCGACGAACAGGCCAAACAGGCCCAGGAGGATGGCAAACACCTTCCCGACCTCCGCGGCGATTTCGGTCGCGCGGGCGTAGGGGCGGGTCCGGGCAAGCAGCGCCCGGAGCACCCGCCCGCCGTCCATCGGGAACCCCGGGAGCATGTTAAAGGCCGCCAGCGCGACGTTCATCACCGCGAGGTAGGCGAAGACGAAGCGGGCGGACTCGACGACGGCCGACCCGGTGCCCGGCAGGACGGCGAAGGCGGCATACGAGAGCGCGCCCAGGGCGACGCTGACGACGGGGCCGGCGACGGCGATGGCGAGCTCCTGTCGCCAGTCCTCGGGCATCTCGGTCAGCTGGGCGACGCCGCCGAAGAGCCACAGCGTGATGGAGTCGATGGGGAAGCCGTAGCGTATCGCCACCAGCGAGTGGCCCAGCTCGTGGAGGACCACGCCGGTGAAGAGACCGACGGCGGCGACGACCCCCAGCACCCAGACCAGGCTCCCGCCGGTCAGCACGGCCGGGTCCAGCCCGGCCCCGAGCGAGTCGTTCAACAGCCCCGCCGTCTGCTCTATCTGCGTGCCGATAATCCACGCAAAAAGCGGCAGGACGAGCAGGAAGGTGAGGTCGAGCTGGATGGGGATGCCGAAGGCGCGCCCGATGCGGAACCGTCGCATAGCTGTCCGTTGGCGGCGGATAGTGATAAGCGCCGGTGGCCCGCCGGGCCGACTCGTCCCGAGCCAGTAAAGTAGCTCCCCCGCCGTAGTGACACCCGTGTCGAAGCAGGCTGCGGAGGTCGAGACGCTCTTCCTTCACGAACACGGCGACGACGTCCGTGTCGTCGCCCAGCGCGACGGCTCGCGGCTCTTTCGCGCGGTCCTCGAACTGAAGGAGACCGACGCGGGCCCCCGTCCCCGCCGGCTCCGCATCGAGGACGGCTCCGGCGAGCAGCTGCGCTCGCCCGACCAGTTCGTGGAGCTGGCCCGCCGGGCGACCCGCATCCGCATCTCCCAGCAAACCGGTTCTATCGCCCGCGAGCGCATCAAAGAGATGCTCGACGGCTACCAGCTCGACGCGAAGGTCGTCCGGACCTGTCGGTTCTGTGCCTCGGCGGGCCGGTACTCGCCGATTACGAGCGAGACGGCTATCGAGGCCGACGGGGAGTCGATTTGCCCCGAGTGTGCCAGCCAGGAACTCGACCGGCAGCTGGCGTTCGACGGCCAGATTACCGGCGACGCCCGCGAGCGGCTGGAGGAGCTCCTGCTGGAGGTCCAGGACTTGGACCGCATCACGAACCTGCTGTCGGGCCAGCTCGACCCCGACCTGACGAAGTTCGACGAGATATCCGCGACGACCGAGGACGTAGAGCCCGTCCGCGTCGACTCGCTGGGGCTGCACCCGGGCATCCAGGACCACCTGGAGTCCCGGTTCGAGACGCTGTTGCCGGTCCAGAGCCTCGCGGTCGAACACGGCGCGACCGACGGCGAGGACCAGCTCGTCGTCTCGGCGACGGCCACGGGGAAGACGCTCGTCGGCGAGATGGCCGGGCTCGACAGAGTCCTCAACGGCGAGGGGAAGATGCTCTTTCTCGTCCCGCTGGTCGCGCTGGCCAACCAGAAGTACAACGACTTCCAGGACCGCTACGGCGACATGGTCGAGGTCTCCCTGCGCGTCGGCGCGAGCCGCATCGCCGACGAGGGCGGCCGCTTCGACCCCGACGCCGACATCATCGTCGGTACCTACGAAGGCATCGACCACGCGCTCCGGACCGGCAAGGACCTGGGCAACGTCGGCACCGTCGTCATCGACGAGGTCCACACGCTGGGGGAGGACGAGCGGGGCCACCGGCTGGACGGGTTGATTTCCAGGCTGAAGTACTACTGTGAGGAAGCACAGACCGACACCCAGTGGATTTACCTCTCGGCGACGGTCGGTAACCCCAGCCAACTGGCGAAGAAGCTCCGCGCGAAACTCATCGAGTTCGAGGAGCGCCCGGTCCCCATCGAGCGCCACGTCACCTTCGCGGACGGCCGCGAGAAGATAGAGACCGAGAAGAAGCTGGTCAAGCGGGCATTCGACTCGAAATCGAGCAAGGGGTACCGGGGCCAGACCATCATCTTCACCAACTCCCGGCGGCGCTGTCACCAGATATCCCGGAAGCTGAACTACTCCTCGGCGCCGTACCACGCCGGGCTCGACAACCGGAAGCGAAAGCGGGTCGAGAAGCAGTTCGCCGACCAGGAACTCGCCGCCGTCGTAACGACTGCCGCACTCGCGGCCGGGGTCGACTTCCCGGCCTCGCAGGTCGTCTTCGACTCGCTGGCGATGGGTATCGAGTGGCTCACCGTCCAGGAGTTCAGCCAGATGCTCGGCCGCGCCGGCCGGCCCGACTACCACGACAAGGGGACCGTCTACGTCCTGGTCGAACCGGACTGCACCTACCACAACAGCATGGAGATGACCGAGGACGAGGTGGCGTTCAAACTCTTGAAGGGGGAGATGGAGCCCGTCATCACCCGCTACGACGAGGGCGCCGCCGTCGAGGAGACGCTGGCGAACGTCACCGTGGCCGGCAAGGCGGCCAAGCGGCTCAACGACCGGATGGTCGGCGAGGTCCCCACGAAACACGCCCTGGGGAAGCTCCTCGAATACGAGTTCATCGACGGGCTGGAGCCGACGCCGCTCGGCCGGGCCGTGACCCGACACTTCCTGGCGCCCGACGAGTCGTTCCAGCTGCTCGACGGCATCCGCAAGGGGAGCGACCCCTACGACATCGTCGCGGAGATGGAGCTGCGCGACGAGCACTGATGCGCAGGTCGTCGACAGTCGGCAGTGTTTAGTTACGAGATAGAGACAGCAAACAGCCAGCCGGGGCTTTCTGGCTCTTTGAGTCATTTCCTGCTAAAGTAAACACTGACCGTCGACAGTCGGTCCGTACCTTCATGTGGCCCCGCAGTCTTGCGGTGTGCATGGGGCTGTTCGATAGCATCCGGCGCGTGGTCGGCGGCGGAGACGACGACGCCGACGACGCGGCGACCCAGCCTGACCTGGTCGACACGCGCGACATCGACGTCTCGGCGCTCCGCGAGCGGGCCGAGAGCGTCGCCGGCGAGGTCGGGGTACTCGACTTCTCGCTTTCCTCCCTGGCTCGGTTCGACGACGCCATCGACGAGGGCTACGACGAGGACCTGGCCACGTCAGACCGACCGGGGGCCTACGCCACCGACACCGTCCGCTTTGGCTGTTATCTCGGCGAAGTGCTCGTCCGGGTCTACGACGGCGAGTGGACCCGCAACCCGGACTGGGGGGTCACCATCGCCGGGCCCGGCGGCACCACGACCGTCGACGTCTTCGACGTGGCGGAGCGGTCGATAACCACCGGCGCGGTGTTCGCCGCCGTGGCCGACCGGGCCGCTACCGCGGCCGGGCTCGACACAGCCGACGCCGCTCCGTCGGCCGGCGACGACGGCACGGACGCGACGCCGGCCAAGGGCGATACCGACGGCGAGCCGGCGGCTGGGGAACCGCGTGTAGACGACCGGACTGTGGACACACCGGGCGACGACACCCCGGAAGTCGGGACCCCGGACGGCGATGGACCGACGGCCGAGGCGTCCGGCAGCGACGAACCGATTTCCGAGGCGTTCGAGGACAATGAACCGCCGGCCGACAGCCCGGACACGGGCGTCGGTCCCGACCCGGCCGAGGCCGACCCGACCCCGAGCGACGCGGCCGATGGCGACGATGCCGAGCCGCTCATCGAGGAGGCGGAACCGGGCGACACCGCGGCGGACGAGGCGACCGACACGGCGGCCGCGAACGGCGAGACGGCGACCGGTGACGGGCCGTCCACCGCCGACGGCTCGCCGTTCGGGGACGACGCCAACTCGGGCGACGGGACCGACCGGGATACCTCGCCGTCGCTGTTTGACGACGCGGCCGCCGGGGCGGGCCCGACGGTCGACGACGCCCCATCGGCCGAGGACGGGCCATCGCTCTCCGAGGTCGACGACGCAGACCGGGACGACGGGGCGACCGCCGACGCCGACAGCGACGAGGCGACCGCCGACAGCGCCGATACGGGGCCGGCGGCCGGCGACGACCTCCGGGAGCCCTACGCCGAGGCGGCCGAGGAACTCGCCTCCTTCTGGACGGAGTACGACCTCGACTACACGCCCGAGTCCTTAGAGCGGCTCGACGCCCTGGTTAGCGCCGAGTGGGACGACGACCGGTTCGACGACGCCGAGTTCGGCAGCGACGACTCCTTCGACGACCGCGTGTTCACGAGCGTCTCCACGGAGCTCGGCGGCTACTTCGGCGAGGTGCTCGTCCGGGAACTCGACGCCGAGTGGAGCGACGGGACGGCCACCGACGCCGTCGTCGTCGAGGGTGCCGACGGCCCGCTGGCCATCCCGGTGTTCAAGGTCGCCGGCACCTCCATCACCCAACAGCCGGTGTTCGCCCGGAGTTACGCCTCGCTGCTCTCCGACCTGGACGCCGACGGGTAGCCGACAAACCCCACGTTTTTCCCCCAGCCTGCCGAGCCCAAACCTGTGTCGCTGCCACCGATTACGCCCGCGATGGCGTTCGTCTTCGCGCTGATACTCGCGGCGCTCGTGCTCTTTGCGACCGAACTCGTTCCCGTCGACGTGACGGCTATCGCGGTGATGGTGGCGCTGCTTTCGGCCGAGCCGGTGACGGCGACGTTCGCCGACCTCGGGCTGCTCGCCGAGCCGCTCTATGTCCTCCACCAGCCCGGCGACGACATCTCCCCGCTGGCCCAGGGGCTGTCGGGGTTCGCCTCGACGGCGACGATTACGGTCCTGGCGATGTTCATCCTCTCGGACGGCGTCCAGCGGACCGGTATCGTCCAGCTGCTGGGCGCGAAACTCGCCGCCCTGACCGGCGACAGCGAGACCAAACAGCTGGGCGCGACGGTCGGTCTCGTGGGCCCTATCTCCGGGTTCATCAACAACACCGCCGCGGTCGCCATCCTCCTCCCGATGGTGACCGACATCGCACACGAGGGGAAGACCTCCCCCTCGAAGCTCCTCCTCCCGCTCTCCTATGCCTCGATGTTCGGCGGGATGCTCACGCTCATCGGCACCTCGACGAACATCCTCGCCTCCCAGCTGTCGGCGGAGCTGCTCGACCGCCCGTTCTCCATGTTCGAGTTCACGCAGCTGGGGCTCATCGTCACCGCCGTCGGCACCGTCTACCTGCTCACGGTCGGCCGGTGGCTCGTCCCGAGCCGAATCCCGGTCCGCGAGGACCTCACCGAGGAGTTCGAGATGGCGGACTACCTCACCGAGGTGGTCGTCCGCGAGGACTCGCCCATCGTCGGCCAGACGGTCCGGGAGGCCCTGGCCGAGACCGACCTCGACGTCGACGTAGTCCAGCTGGTCCGGGACAAACGGACCTTCCTCGAACCGCTCGACCAGAAGACGATACGCGCCGGCGACGTCTTCGCCGTCCGAATCGACCGGGACACGCTCGTCGAACTCCTCGACCTGGACGGGCTCGACGTGATTCCCGACGTGACCGTCGACGACGCCGAACTCGAACGGGCAAGCGACCGGCAGAACCTCATCGAACTCGTCATCGCGCCCGGCTCCGCCCTCGTCGGCGAGACGCTGGCCTCGTCGAACTTCCGCCAGCGCTACGACGCCACGGTGCTCGCGCTGCGACGCGGCCGCGAACTGTTCCGCCAGCGGATGGACCGCGTCCGGCTGAAGGTCGGGGACACGCTGTTGGTCCAGGCGACGGTGGACAGCATCGACCGCCTCGACGTGAACCGCGATTTCATCGTCGCCCAGGAGGTCGAACGCCCCGACTACCGCAAGTCGAAGATCCCCGTCGCCGTCGGCATCGTCGCCGCCGTCGTCGCCGTCGCGGCCCTGACCCAGGTCCACATCGTCGTCTCGGCGCTGGCCGGCGCGCTCGCGATGGTACTGACCGGCTGTCTCCGGCCCGGTGAACTGTACGACGCCGTCCAGTGGGACGTCATCTTCCTGCTGGCCGGGGTCATCCCGCTCGGCATCGCCTTACAGGAGACCGGCGGCGCCGACCTCATCGCCGACCTGTTCGTCCTGGCCGCACCGGGGCTGCCCGCAATCGTCGTCCTCGGGCTGATGTACGTCGTCACCGCCCTGTTGACCAACATCATCTCGAACAACGCCTCGGTCGTACTGATGATTCCCGTCGCCGTCCAGGCCGCGGGCCAACTGGAAGCCAACGCCTTCGCGTTCGTCCTCGCCGTCACCTTCGCCGCCTCGACGGCGTTCATGACGCCCGTGGGCTACCAGACCAACCTCCTGGTATACGGCCCCGGCGGCTATCGGTTCACCGACTACCTGAAGGTCGGCGCGCCGCTGCAGGCGGTCTTTGCGGTCGTGACGACGCTCGGCATCGCCTACTTCTGGGGCCTTGCCCCGGCGTGACACGGCAGGGAAGGCAACGAAACCCTTTACTCGCTGACGGGCACACGTCCGAGTACGGGATCGTGGGGTAGCTTGGTAACCTTCGGGCCTTGGGTGCCCGTGCCCCTAGTTCAAATCTGGGCGATCCCATCCACTTCTCGGAGCCACGAACAGCCGGGAGCGGTGTGGCCGGCAATCGTGTCGGAGCTGAGCGACACCGGCGCAATTGTGTTGGAATAACAACACGTTTCTACGTGCGCCCCCTCGTCGGTACCAATGGTAGACGTCCTCGGCCACCTCGGAATGGCGCTGCTCTGGCTCGCACCCGTCTGGTACTTCATCGGCCACCGCCGGACCGCGGCGCTGGTCATCGGCGGCGGGTTCTGGTTCGGTATGCTCCCGGACATCGACCTCCCGCTTTCGGCCTGGGTCGACGGGATTCACCACCACGGTGTCGTTCACACGGTGCTCGCGGTCGCGATACTCGCGGCGGTCATCGGGCCGCTGCTGGGGCTGGTGTTCGCTCGCATCGGGACCCGAACGGACTCGACGTGGTTCTACGCGCCGGCACGGGAGCGGGCAACGGCTATCGGCGTCCTCACCGTCCTGGTCACGGGGCTCGCCCACCTCTTTGCCGACATCCTGTCGGCGCCCGACGTCTCGACGCGAATCGAGCCGCTCTGGCCGGTCGTGGAGGGCCCCATCGTCATGGTGGACGTACTCTGGTACCAGTCGTGGTGGGCGACCTGGGGGCTGTTCGTCCTCGGCGTCGCGGTCAACGGGCTGGCGTGGTACCTGACTGACGGCCGGGACGAGCCGCCGGCCGGGACGCCCGTCAAGTGACCGCTGGCCCGCCGTAGCGGCCCATCGCTCCGAGGGTCCCACTCACATTTCGGCTCCGGAGTCGGGCCCGACACACCACTTTCACCCCGGCATACCAACCTTCTTAGGTCATCCCGCACAAACCCTGTACACTCAGATGGCGACCGCCGAGAACACCGAACTCATCGACCGTTTCGAGGAGTTCTACCGCAACTACTACCGCAACGAGATCGGTGAGCTCGCCCAGAAATACCCCAACGACCAGAAGTCGCTGTACATCGACTGGGACGACCTCTACCGCTTCGACCCGGACCTGGCCGACGACTACCGCACGAAGCCGAGCCAGCTCCAGGAGTTCGCCGAGGAGGCGCTGCGCCTCTACGACCTGCCCGTCGACGTCTCGCTCGGGCAGGCCCACGTCCGTGTCCGAAACCTCCCCGACTCGGAGGACATCCGCGACATCCGACACGAACACCACGGCAACCTCATCTCCGTACAGGGCATCGTCCGGAAGGCGACGGACGTGCGGCCGAAAGTGACCGAGGCGGCCTTCGAGTGCCAGCGCTGCGGGACCCTCACCCGGATTCCGCAGGCCGCCGGGGACTTCCAGGAGCCCCACGAGTGCCAGGGCTGTGAACGACAGGGCCCCTTCCGGCTCAACACCGACCAGTCGCAGTTCATCGACGCCCAGAAGATTCGGGTCCAGGAGTCGCCGGAGGGGCTGCGCGGCGGCGAGACGCCCCAGTCCATCGACATCAACGTCGAGGACGACATCACCGGCGTCGTGACCGCGGGCGACCACGTCCGCGCGACGGGCATCCTCAAGCTCGACCAGCAGGGGTCGGACCAGGACAAGTCCCCGATGTTCGACATCTACATGGACGGCGTCAGCGTCGTCATCGAGGACGAGCAGTTCGAGGACATGGACATCACCGACGCCGACAAGAAGGAGATCGTCGAACTCTCCAACGAGTCCGACATCTACGACCAGATGGTCGGCGCCATCGCGCCCTCCATCTACGGCTACGAGAAGGAGAAGCTCGCGATGATGCTCCAGCTCTTCTCGGGGGTGACAAAGGAGCTTCCCGACGGCTCGCGTATCCGTGGGGACCTCCACATGTTGCTGATAGGGGACCCCGGGACCGGGAAATCGCAGATGCTGTCCTACATCGAACAGATCGCGCCCCGCTCCGTCTACACCTCGGGGAAGGGCTCTTCCAGCGCCGGGCTCACCGCGGCCGCGGTGCGCGACGACTTCGGCGACGGCCAGCAGTGGACGCTGGAGGCCGGCGCGCTGGTCCTCGCAGACCAGGGTATCGCCGCCGTCGACGAGCTGGACAAGATGAGCCCGGAGGACCGCTCGGCGATGCACGAGGCGCTCGAACAGCAGCGCATCAGCGTCTCGAAGGCGGGTATCAACGCGACGCTCAAGAGCCGCTGTTCGCTGCTGGGCGCGGCAAACCCCAAGTACGGCCGCTTCGACCAGTACGAACCCATCGGCGAGCAGATAGACCTCGAACCCGCCCTCATCTCCCGGTTCGACCTCATCTTCACAGTGACGGACAAGCCCGACGAAGAGAAAGACCGGGACCTCGCGGAGCACATCGTCCAGACCAACTACGCCGGCGAGTTGCACACCCACCGAACGAACACCCCGACCTCGAACTACTCCGAGGAGGAGGTCGACACCGTCACCGACGAGGTGGCCCCGACCATCGAACCGGAACTGCTGCGGAAGTACATCGCCTACTCGAAGCGCAACTGCTTCCCGACGATGACCGAGGAGGCCAAGACGCGCATCGAGGACTTCTACGTCGACCTGCGGATGAAAGGCCAGGACGAGGACGCGCCGGTGCCGGTCACCGCTCGAAAACTGGAGGCGCTCGTCCGGCTGGCCGAGGCGTCGGCCCGCATCCGCCTCTCGGACACCGTCGAGGAGTCAGACGCCGACCGCGCGGTCGACATCGCCCACTACTGCCTGAAGGAAATCGGCGTCGACCCCGAGACCGGCGAGTTCGACGCCGACGTGGTCGAGACGGGGACCTCCAAGAGCCAGCGCGACCGCATCCAGAACATCCGCGGCATCATCAACGACATCGAGGACGAGTACGACGAGGGCGCGCCCATCGACGTGGTCGTCGAGCGCGCCGAGGAGGTCGGCATCGACGAGTCCAAGGCCGAACACGAGATAGAGAAGCTCAAACAGCGCGGCGAGGTGTACGAGCCCCGCACCGACCACCTCCGGACCACCTGATGGACCGCATCAGCGCACTCCGGAACGTCGAGGACGCGCTGGCGGCCTTCGAAGACGGCGAGTGCTCGCTGTCGGAGCTAGAGGCAGACGTTCGCGCGATTCTCAGGACCTACGCGGCCGACTTCGAGGGCGACCTGCGGGCCTACCGGGCCAGCGACGACGGCTCGGCGGACGGGCTGGTCGTCCTCGCGCCTTCGGCGCCGGAGGCCCGCGACAGGGTCGCCGCGCTTGTCGACGAGCCCGGCGACTTCTCCGTCTCGCCGGTCGAGTAGGGAAAGCTGTTTTACTGCCGGACGGCGAGCCCCTATCCGATGAGTTCGCTCCGCGAGGCGGTCGGTGACGCCGCCGTGACGCTGGTGTGTACGTCGTCGATGGGACCCGTGCGTCGCGTCGACCCGCTCTCGACGACACCGGAGACGACCGTCCTCTGGGTCACCTACAGCCGCCCGCCGGCGGACTGTGCCGAGCAGTTCCGCGCGGCCGGCGCGTCCGGGTCGCTGTCGGTCATCGCCGTCGGCGATATGCCGGCTGACGCCGACGACGTGTCCGTCAGGTCGGTGTCGACGCCCGATGACCTGACCGGGCTGGGAATCACGCTCAGCCAGGCGGTCTCGGCCCACGAGGCGCCTGTCGTCTGCTTCGATTCGCTGACCGCCCTGCTCCAGCACGTGGCGGTGGAGACGGCCTACGAGTTTCTCAACGCCCTCACCGGCCACCTCTATGCGGCCGACGTCGAGGCGTACTTCTATCTCGACCGCGCGCCCTACGACAGCCGAACCGTCGACGCACTCGCGTCGCTGTTCGACGCTGTCGTCGAGGGCGGGGACGGGGCGTGGTCGGCCCGGCGCCGCCGATTGTTGCAGTAGCGAAAAACTAAATTTTAACTTCCCTTCGACACACACTCCAGTTCGTGCTGCTGGTCGTCACGTATACGCGCGAGGCGCGCCGCGACCTGCGAAACGTCTGTCGGGCACACGAGGGGTCGGTCGTTCGCCACTTCGGACGGGCCGCGCTGCTGT
Organism: Haloarcula laminariae; assembly: GCF_025457605.1. Lineage (NCBI taxonomy): Archaea > Methanobacteriati > Methanobacteriota > Halobacteria > Halobacteriales > Haloarculaceae > Haloarcula > Haloarcula laminariae. Next base: position 275,586 of record NZ_JAMZFY010000002.1, read on the forward strand.
CGGCGACGGAGTTCGGGGCGTTCCAGGCGCTCAGGCTCCGCGAGAAACACGGTCTCGACGTCCAACTGGAGCGCGTCCGCCCGTTCGAGCCCGAGGACGCCCCGGCCCGCGTCCGAGCGGCGGCCCGGGCCTACGAGGCCCGCGAGGCCGACTCGACTCCTTACCGACAGTTCGCCGCGGGGCGGGACCTCCCGACAGCCGAACAGCTGCGCGGTGAGACGCTGTGAAGCTCTACGTCCGCGGGACGACATACGAGGGGCGGGCCGTCGACCTGCGCTGTCGGCCGGTCGCGGGCGGGGACGTGGCCGGGGCGGTTCGGGGCGTCCGGTCCCTGCCGGCCGTCGACGCTCCCGCCCCCGGGCCGGTGTACGACTACTGCGGCCGCGTCCACCCGGCGATGGGACTCCGGACTAAGACGGCAGTGGCCGCGGCCGCCCGGTCGCGGGGCCACCGGACGACTCACGACGACGCGCTCGCCGAACTGCGGGAGCGGCTGGCCGACCTCGACCGGGCCGAGCCGACCCTGCCGCGAGCGCGGGAGCCGATAGACGACGACGCCGTCGCCACGCTCCGAGAGCGGGTCGCGGCGACGCGCGGCCGGCTGGAGGCGCGGGAGGCCCTGGGCGCGGAGACGGAGGCGGTCGAACAGCGGGTGCGAGAGGCCGCGCGGACGCTGGCGGAGCGGGAGACCGAACGCGCCGCCGCCGAGCAGAGCCGCCGGCAGCGACGCGACCGGGCCCGCGAGTACAGGGACCGGCAGGCACGGCGCCGGCGGCTGGCCGACCGGCTGGCGAACCGCCGGCGCGACGCCCGCCGTGAGCTCCTCGAGCGCGTCAGCGACGCGTTCGCGGCCGCCCTCGACGCCGTCCCCGGCCCGGTGCCCGCCGATACCGACGACCCGCTCGACGCGCCGCCGGTCCCGGCCGCGCTGGCGACCCTCCGGCTCGCCCGTACCGACGCCCCGGTCGTCGTCGAGACCGACCGCTTCCCGAGCCCGACGGCCGCCGCCGACTGGCTCGATGCGCCGGTCGTCCGGTGCTGAGATTTAAATCCGAGCGGGCGACCACCGCCCGCCATGGTTACGTTCGACTGTTCGGCCAGCCGCCACGACGGGGTGACGCTGGTCACCGTCCATCTCCGGCGTCTCGACGTCCCGACGCGGGTGACCGTTCGGAACTGCCTCGACGGCCCGGTGTGGCCCCCGCGGAGTGAGGGGCTGCCCGAGGCCGGCTGGTCGGAGACCGGGTTCTCAGGCGTCCTCGCGCCCGGGGCACACGCGCTCGGGTACGCGACACCGGCTCAACCCGAGGGACAGCCGGCCGAGCTCGCCGACGCCGTCGCGGTCCCTGAAGCGGACCCAATCGGAGCGAGGTCGGGCGGTCCAGCCGACGTGGTCCGCGAGCTGGGTGACCCATTGCCGCCGGCCGACGCCGTGCCGGCCGTCGAACCGAGGGAGTCGCCGGTAGCCACGGCGGAAGCGTCGTCGGCTCCCGGCGCCGAGGGAGACCACCCCGTACGGCTCCCGTCGGCGGTGGAGCCCTGGCTAGCCGAGATGGAGCGCCGGGTCGACAGCGCCGAGGCGCTCGCGGCCGCCGAAACCCTCCCCGAGGCGACGGCGGCGGTACGGGGCGCGGGCGGGCTGGCCGAGGTGCGGGCGCTCGCCGACGACGGGGACGAGCGCCGGCTCAGGCTCGTCGCCCGGCGGGCGCGACGGCTGGCCGACCGGCGCGCGGGGGCGACGATACCGGTCGAGACGCTTTCGACGCTCGCATGATCGTCGCCGTCACCGGGGGCAAGGGCGGCGTCGGCAAGTCGACGGTCGCGTACAACCTCGCGGCCCAGCTCGACGGCTGCGTCGTCGACGGTGACCTCGCCATGGCGGACCTGCCGGCGAGTCACGGGCCGGACCTCCACGACGTGCTGGCGGGGCGAGCCACGCCCGCCGAGGCCGTCTGCGAGGACGGGCCAGTGACGATACTCCCCTGTGGCCGGACGCTCGCCGGCGCCCGGGCGGTCGATTCGACGCGACTGGCCGACGTGCTCGAAACGCTCGACCGCGCCCACCGCTGGGTCGTGGTGGACTCGCCCGCCGGACTGCGCGCGGACGTGGGTCTCCCGCTCGCAGTCTCCGACGCGGCGGTGCTGGTGACGACCGGCTCGACGGCGGCGCTGGCCGACGCGTTGCGGGTCCGCGAGCTCGCCAGGGAGCTGGACGCCGGGCTCTGCCGGGTCGTCCTCAACCGAGCCGGTCCGGAACCGGCGACTGCCACCGTCGCCGACCGGTTCGGGGCGCCCGTCGTCGCCGTTCCCGACAGCGAGGCCGTCGCGACGGCCCAGCGACACGGCCACCCCGTCAGCCGGACTGCGCCCGACTCCACCGCCGCCAGCGCTTTCGAGGCGCTCGCGGCCGCCGTCTACTCCTGTAGCTCCGTGTAGGTCGCCCGCAGCGTCACCGGCGTCACGTCGGCCACGCCCGCGGCTTCGGCCTGGGTCAGCTCGCCGCCCCGTTCCTGTGCCGCGGTGTAGAGACACGCCGCGGCGACGCCCGCGGGGTTGCGCCCGCCGATGAGCCCGCGGTCCCGGGCCTCGCCGACGAGGCCTTCGGCGCGACTACGGGTCTCGTCGGGTAGAGACAGCTCGCTCGCAAAGCGGGGGACGTACTCCCGCGGGTCGATGGGGCCGGTCGGCAGCCCCAGCTCGCGGTTCAGGGCGTCGTAGGCCGCCCGAAGCTCGTTGGGCTCCGCCCGGGCGGCCCGACACAGCTCCTCGACGGTCCGGGCGACGCCCTCGGTGCGGCAGGTGGCATACACTGCCGCCGCGGCAAACCCCTCCAGCGACCGGCCTTGGAGCAGGTCCTCGGTCTGGGCCGACTCGAAGAGGACGCAGGCCCGGTCGCGGATGGCCGCCGACAGACCCAGCGAGCCGACGATGCGGCGAATCTCCGTGAAGGCGTACACCTGGTTGCGCTCGCGCTTGGAGCTGACCTGGGCTCGCCGGTGTTGGCGGCGCAGTCGAGCCATCTGCCGTCGCTTGCGCCCCTTGAGCCGCGTCGACCGGCCGATTTCCGTCGAGAGCCCGCGGTCGTGGCGGGACCGAGTCAACGGCGCGCCGGTCCGGGCGCTGTCGGTCTCGTCGTCCTCGAAGCTTCGCCACTCCGGGCCGCGGTCGATGCTGTCCTCGCTGACGACTAGCCCACAGTGGACACACACCGTCTCACACCCGTCCTGTTTCAGCGACCCGTCGCATTCGGGACACCCTGACGTTACGGTAGCCATACTCGAAGCTACGGCAGCCAGGTGGGTTAAAAAACCGACGCTGATGGCGGTCTCGGGCCGATTTCGCCTCGATGCACCTACCGGTTACCGGTAGGTAAATCCCCCTGCCGGCTCGGGTCTCGCCCGCGCGAACGCCACCGTTAAATTCCGCGCCGCCGAACGAGATACCAATGGGGCTCGCCGACATTGCCGCCGGCATCGAGGTGACCGACAGCCAGCGCGACCGCGGCGTGGCGGCCGTCGACGACACCGACGACTCCCTGGCCGAGCGGCTGGCGCCCTTCGCCGACCGGCTCCCGTGTTCGCCGGCCGACGCCGCGACTATCGTCGACGCGTACGCGAGCGGTCGGGCGGTCGACGACTGTGGCCACGTCGCCGAGGTGCCGCCCGTGACTGCCGCAAAGACGCTGCATCTACTCGGCGAGCGGGTCTCGCCGGTCGGCCCGACGGGGCGTGACGTCGTCGCCGACTGGCTCGACGGCCGGCTCTCCCGCAGCGACGCGATGGCGCTTGCCGGCGTCGGCGAACGCACCTTCGCCCTGGCGGCCTACGTCGAGAGCACGGACCGGCTGCCGGAGGCCCGGGACGCGGTCGAAGGGGCGCTGGAGACGGAGGAGGCGGACCCGCTGGGCGAGGCGCGCAGTGACGTCGGCGAGCTACTGTGACTTCTCGTGGGAACGCCGCCCCGTTTCGTCTCGGTTGTGTAACTCTCGCGACTGGACCACGTTTTTGACCCCCCGCCGAGAATCCGGTGGTATGTCGGCATCCGAACTGGCAGCGGCGGTGGGTCGGGCCCTCGACGTGGACGGTGAGGCGTTCCACGAGCGGGCACGCGAAGAGGCTGCTCAGCTCAAAGAGGAGGTCCGTTCGGGCACGTTCGACAACTCCGAGGCCATCGTCGGGATGGAGCTTGAGCTGTACGCCGTCGACGACCGGACCGACGCCCTGCGGCGGATGCCCCGCCATCTGCTCGAGCTCATCGGCTTCGAGAAGGAGCTCGGGCTCCACAACGCGGAGATGCAGACCAGCCCGCAGCCGCTGAACTCCCACGGACTGGCCGCCCAGCGCAACGAGCTGAAGGCGTCGTTGCTGCCGGCCCAGCAGCGCGTCCAGAGTGAGGGCATCCGGCTGGTCTCGGACGGGATGTGGACGGTGCCGCCGAACGGCGAGACCGCCCGCGAGTACCTCTGTGACTGTGTCGAGGAGGACGGAATTCGCATCGGGACGAACATGACCGACGCGGTGCGGTACCACACGATGGCCAACACGGGCTACCCGTCGGCGTTCGAACTCGACGCCCCGCACGTCTCGCTCTCGGCCGAGACCGTCATGCCGGAGTCGCTCATCACCTCTATCCAGCCCCACTACCAGATTCCCCACGCGCCGGACCTGCCGGAGTACTTCACCTACGCCCTGCGCATCGCCGCCCCGGTGCTCGCGCTGAGCGTCAACTCCCCCTTCTTCCCGCCGGACCTCTACGACGACGCCCCCGACGCTGACATCGTCGCCGACGCCCACATGGAGAACCGCGTCGGCGTCTTCGAGTCGGTGCTGAACCCGGCCGAGGGGGACTCGACGCCGCCGAAGGTGTGTTTCCCGCCCGACTTCGACACCGTCGAGGACGTCATCGACGACATCGTCGAGGACGACACCATCGTCCCCCGGCGGCTCCAGTCGGGCACCCGATTCGACGACGACTTCGTCCACTTCCGGCACAAACACGGCTCCTACTGGCGGTGGGTCCGTCCCGTCTTCGAGGGGCCCACGCGGTCGGCGGCCAACGCCCGTATCGAGTTCCGGCCCTTGCCGGCCCAGCCCACCGTCGACGACGCCGTCGCCTTCGAGGCGCTGGTCGCCGGCCTGATGGAGAGCCTGGTCCAGTTCGAACACCCCATCCAGTCACAGGACTGGGAGACCGCGCGGGAGAACTTCTACGCGGCCACCCGAGACGGACTCGACGCGGACATCGAGTGGATAACCGCCGACGGCACGACGACCACGTCGACCGACGAGATATACGGCGAACTGTTCGAACACGCCCGCGATGGGCTGGAGGGGCGCGGGCTCTCGACTGAGGCCGCCCACGAGTACCTCCGGCCGCTTCGCGAGCGCGCCGACCGACGGATGACGCCCGCCCGCTGGAAACACGACTACGTCCGAAAGCGCGTCGAGGAGAACGTCCCGCTGGCGGAGGCCATCTGGGGGATGCAGGCCGCTTACATCCGCCAGCAGGAGGAGACGCTGCTCGATGGCACCTTCCTCGACTGGTTGGAGTGATGAGACTCGCCGACACCGAACGGACCGCCCTGTGGGTGGCGAGCGGGCTGGCCGGCGTCGTCCACCTGCTCGCTCCGGGCGTCCTGCTCCGCCTCGCCAGCCGGGCCTACCGGCTGGTGCTGGCCGTCGAGTTCGACCCGAAACCGGGGGCGAAACGACGCGTGCGGCTGGTTGGTGTCGCCTTTCTCGCCGTCGCCGTCGCGCTCCGTCGACTACTGGAGCGCTGATTCGACGTAGTCGACGGCCTCATCGGCGGTCTCGACGTGTTCGATACCTTCGAGGGAATGAGTACCGATGCCGGCCACGGGCCGGTCCATATCCAGGGCGTGGCCCAGCTCCGAGAGCGTCCCGGTGCTGCCGTCGACGGCAATAACGGCGTCGCCGTTCAGCACGACCAGCACGTTCCGGGCGTTGCCCATCCCCGTCGCGATGGCTGTCTCGACGTGGTCGTTGGCGGTTGTCCGGTCTTCGTTCGGGAGGATGCCGATGGTGTGTCCGTCCGCCTCGCGGGCGCCCGCACAGACCGCTTCCATCACGCCGCCGAAGCCGCCACAGACGACCTCGTGCCCCCGCTCGCCGAGCAACCGACCCACCTCGCGAGCCTGTTCGTACTCCTCGTCGGTAACTGTCGAGCCGCCGATGACGGAGACGCGCATGCGTCGGCTACCGGACGGGAGATAGAAAAGAAACCGCTTCGCCTACAGTTGGTCGAGCCAGTCCTGGGCCTGGGACGGTGAGGCGTTGGTGATTTCGGCCAGTTCGGCCGGGTCGTACTCCGACAGGTCCTCGACCGTCTCGATGCCGGCGTCGCGGAGCCGGTCGGCGTAGGTCGGCCCGATGCCGGAGACGGTGTCGACGCCGTCGGAGAGCTCCCCGCTCTCGGCGGCCGCGGCCTGGTCGACCGCGTCCTCGGAGTCCGCTTCCTCGGCTTCGGTGTCCGCGTCGTCGTCCACTTCGACCTCGACGGCGTCGTCGGCCGCTTGGGCCGCCTCGCTGGCGGCGTCGGCGACCTCCTCGACGGCGGACTGGGCCTCGTCCTCGGGGGACTCGACCTCGATGTCGACCTCCTCGCTGTTGCGCTCGCTGTACCACTCGGCCACGTCGGGCCACAGTTCGGCGTGGGTCGAGGAGGAGACCGAGAGGCCGATGTGGCCCGTCGAGAACTCCATGATGGTCGTGTCGTCGCTGGGGATGACGTCGTTGAACGGCTTCGAGGCGTCCGCCGGGACGAGGTGGTCGTACTCGCCCATCAGCTGGAGGACTGGCATGTCGATGTTCTGAATGTCGACGTGCTTGCCGTCGAGCTCCAGCTCGTTCCTGTAGAGCTTGTTGTCCTGGTAGATGTCTTCGAGGAACTGGACGTAGGTCTCGCCGGCGACGTCGATGCCGTCGCCGAGCCACTTCTCCATCCGGCCGAAGTTCTCCACGAAGTCCTCGTTCTCCATGTTCTCGGCGAAGCGGACGTACTTCGAGACGTAGTTCTCGACGGGGTCCATCAGCGCGAAGCCGATGTCGAGCATCTCCGCGGGGACGTTGCCGAAGGTGTCGGTCACGTCCGAGGGCTCGTAGTACTCGCCCGCGCCCCACTCTTCGAGGACGCCGCCGGTCTGGTCGAAACAGAGGCCGGCGGCCATCAGCCCGAGGGTGTTGACCTTCTCCCCGTGGAGGGCGCTGTACATCACCGACATCGTTCCGCCCATGCAGTAGCCGAGCAGGTTGATGGCGTCCTGGCCCGAGCGCTCCCGCACCACGTCGACGCAGTTGTCGATGTAGCGGTTGACGTAGTCGTCGAGCGTGAGGTGCTTATCGAGCCGCGAGGGCTCGTTCCAGTCGATGAGGTAGACGTCGTGACCGCCCTCCAGCAGACGCCGCACTACCGACCGCTCCTCCTGGAGGTCCAGGATGTACGGGCGGTTGATGAGCGCGTAGACGATGAGGATGGGGACCGACTCCTTCTCGTCCTCGTCGACCTCGATGCCGGCGGCCTCGGCGTCGTAGTGGAGGAGTTCGAGCTTGTTCTCCTCGTAGACGACCTCGCTGGGCGTCTGACCGACCTCGACGGACTCCATCAGTTCGAGCCGCTCGTCGGCGATAGACGACTTCTCGACGGTGTCGGTCATCGCTTCGAGGGACTTGCGCTGCCAGTCGAGCGCGGCCGTAAACGGGTTGTAGTTGCTGGACATGTTACTCCAGTTGCTCGATGATGCGGTCGAGCTTCTCCTCGACCGCGTGCTGTCGGCGTTCGAGTTCGACCAGGCGCTCGGCTACCTCGTCCATGTTCTCCTGTGTGGGAAAGCCCATCTGAGCGATGGCGTCCTGGGAGAGCTCCTCGGCCTCCTGTTGCATCTCCATCATCGACTCGACGAGCTGGCCGTTGGCCGCGGCGAAGGCCGACGTGCCCATCACCTGCTTGAACGCCTCGTTGGCGGACTTGAGCCAGATGTCGCGGAACTCGGCCGGGTCGACGTCCTCGCCCTGCGCGGCGGCCGTCGACCGCTCGACCATCTGTTCGGCGGCGTCGACCCACTCCTCGTAGGCCCGGTTGTACCCCTGCAGCCCCTCGGACATCTCCTCTTCCTTCGGGATCGAGTCCTCGACGGCGTCGGCCCACGACTCGACGAAGGCGGCCTGTGCCTCCATGTTCTGCTCCATGGAGTCGGCGACCGCCGTGTTCATCTCCTCGACCATCTCCGCCCACTCCTCTTGCATCTGGTTTGTATCGCTCATTGGTGTACTATGGTCCTGTAACGCACAAAAAACGGCTGGTTGGTTACGCCTCGACGGCGTCGGCGGCCTGGGCCTGCACTTCCTCGACCTGCTCCTGTATCTCCTCGACCTGCTCCTGGACCTCCTCGAGCTGGTCGCCGAACTGCTCGGCGACCTCGACGGACTGGGACTCCAGCTCCTCGTGGGCCTCGACGAGCATGCCGACCTGCTCGTCGACGGCCGCGACGTAGTCCTCGGTCATCTCGTCGTAGGCCTCGACGCCCTCGACCATCTCGCTCTCGACGTTGTCGAAGACCTCGGCGTGGTTCTCCAGCAGGAAGTCGTACTGCTCGTCGACGGTGGCGCGGAGCTCGTCGATGGTGCCGGTCATGCCGGGGACGGTGGCCTCGACGGCGTCGAGGTAGCTGTGGAAGGCGGTCTTCGAGAGCTCGACGCTGCGGCGCTGGGCCGACTCCTGGGTGTCGAGGCTGTCGATGAGCGCCTCGTTGACGTTCTGCTGGAAGCTCACTGTCTGCTCCAGGGCCTTCTGGCTCTGCTCGATAGTCGCGCGCTGCATCTCGAAGGCTGTCGTGACGGGGGTGGTGTAGTCTACCATTGTTGTGTTACTCCGTGTTGTTGCTGACCGGGAGGACGACGGTCTGGACGATATCGCCTTCCTCGATGCCGAGCGCCTCGCGCTCCGCGTCGGGGATGCTGATTCGGCCGCCGCTCTGGACGCGGGTTTTGAACGTCGCCATCTGGCTCATCGCGCCCAACTGATTCATATCGAACGTCGGCATGCCGCCGTTGGCGAACAACTGCTTCATCATCTGTTGCTGCTGTTCCATCGCGTTCTCGCTCGCCTGCTGCATCCCCTTGAACATCGGGGGCCACATCAGACCATCGTCCTCTTCGGCCATCGGTATCAGACACTACTCCGTTCAATGACTTAAAACTTTCCGTGATTTACCATCTGCTACCATTGAATGGTACTGAGTGGTAAGCGGTAAGCTGCGGCCACGAACGCCCCGCTCGCCCTCGCAGCAGGCGTTATCTGAAAACAATACTGCCGTTGAGGCGCGGTAGAAGCCGTCTCCTGGCCGTCGAGTGAAATCTATCACCAAGGTTTAATAGCCCGACCGCTAAACAGGATTCATCAATGAGTTCTGAACCGTTGCGGAACCCACTGCTCGATACGTGGACAGAGACCTCTTCTCACATGTTCAACAGCGTCGTCGCGGCCAACCGAGCGGCGTTTGCGGCGTTCGGCGTCAACCCCGACGAGGACCTCCCGTCGCCCGCCGAGCGCATCGAACCCGACGAGGACCTCCCGGAGTGGCACGTCGCCATCTCGGAGGACCACCCCGACCGGCTCGGCGTCGGCGACACCGTCGAGTTCACGAAGACCATCTCGGACAACGACGTCAAGCAGTTCGCCGCCGCCAGCGGCGACACGAACCCGCTCCATCTGGACGACGAGTTCGCCGAGGGGACCCGCTTCCGTGGCCGCATCGCCCACGGCACGCTCGTCGGGAGCCTCATCAGCGCCGCGCTCGCGCGCCTGCCCGGCCTGACCATCTACCTCTCCCAGGACCTGGAGTTCCACAACCCCGTCCGCATCGGCGACCGCCTCACCGCCGAGTGCGAGATTGTCGAGGACCTGGGCGACGAGCAGTACCGCCTCACCACGCGCGTCAAAGAGGACGACACGGTCGTCATCGACGGCGAGGCCGTCGTGCTCATCGACGAACTCCCGGACGACAGCTAACTACGTCTCACGTTCCCGCACAGAACGACCGCACCGTCTCGTTGAACCACTCCGGGCGCTCCCGGGGCGGGCAGTGGCCGCAGTTTTCTACCAGTTCGAGCCTGCTGTTCGGTAGTTTCGACGCCGCCCGCCGGGACCACGACGGCGGAAACAGCGGGTCCTCGTCGCCGTGAATCAGCAGCGTCGGCGCCGTCAGCTCCCCCAGCCGGTCCGCGTAGTTCGTCCGGAAGCCGCTCGTCAGGAACTCGCTGCGCTGCCAGCGCCGCATCGCGCGCACGGTCCGGCGGTCGACGACGCTGTCCACGTCGTCGACCAGTTCCCCGGGCGGCTCGGTCGCACCCATGCTCCGGAGGCCTGTCCGAATCGCCGGCTTCGACGTGCTCACGCCCTGCCAGACCATGTTCCCCAGCAGCGGCGTCTGAAACAGCCCGCTCGCCGCCGTCCGCCAGTAGGCGTCCCCGCCCAGCCCGTAGCTGTTGACCAGCACGAGCCGCTCGACGCTCCCGCCGTCCAGCGCGTGGCCCAGCGCCAGCGCCCCGCCCATCGACAGCCCCGCTATCGCGGGCTCGTCCACGTCTATGGCGTCCAGAAACGCCTTCACGGCCGCCAGGTAGTACGGCGTCGTGTAGGCGCGGTCCGGCTTGTCGCTCTCGCCGTGCCCCGGCAGGTCCGGCGCGTAGACGGTCCGGTCGCCGGCCAGCGCGGGCAGTGCGTGGCGCCAGGAGACCGACGCGGCGTCCAGCCCGATTCCGTGCAGAAAGACCAGCGGCGGCCCGCTCCCGCCGGTCCTGTAGTGTATATCCACGTCGTCGCCATCGACGGACAGCTCGACGCGCTCCGATGCGATCTGGGAACTCATTGCTCAACTTCGGGGGCCGCGTCGGATGAGACTTTCTGGAGTGTGGCTAGCACAACACATATAAGTCAAACGAACGACAGGTACGCTGACGCTCAGACACTGTGCCCACCTCGGTCGCCGGCCGAACGCTAGGGCCGCTTCCGATTATTTCTTCCGTGGGTATTATTTGCCGAGGTGCTATTTCCCCGGTTTACGACGGTTCTCGCCGTTCGACTCTAGATTGCGGTCGCATCGCGACCCGTGAACGGCATCGCAGGCTAACAAATTCCTTTGAGAGAATCATTTGAATAGGCATGCTATCTCTCTCACCGGAACTACGCTACCGCCGTGTTCGCGGACGCCGTGGAACTGCGGTTCGGGGAACCGCGCCCCCCGGTCGCCGAGCGGTCCGCCGTAGCACGCTCACTTCTCCACGACCAGCAACGCCACCCGCTCGCGGACGGCGTCGGCCAGCGTCCCCTCCGTCGCGGCCAGTTCGTCGTCGCTCACGCCGAAGAAATCGCGTACGCGTCCGTCGTCGTAGTCCCCGAGCGTCTCGGCGGCGGTGAGCCGTTCGCGGAGGTCGTCGGCCGCCCGCTCCTCGTCCCCCTCACCCACGACGACCGCCACGACCGGACACTCGCCCTCGCCGACGCCCATCTCCAGCGCCCGGTTTATCTGTCGGCGGCCGGCCGCGTACAGCAGTATCTCGACGCCGAAGTCGTCGGCAATCGTCTCGCCACGCTCGCGGGCGCGGGCGGCGAGGTCGACCGCCCGCTCCAGATGCGCGCGGTCCACGACGTAGCGGGCGTCGAAGGCCTGGACCGTTACGCCGTGGGCCTCGCCGATGGCGTCGAGTTCGCCCACGAACGCGCCCACGTCGTCGATGTCGGCCCGCCCCTCGACGACCTCCATCAGAAGTCCCCCAGGCTGGACTGGTCTTCCTCCGGCTCGTCCTCGTAGTCCTCCTCGCCGTCGCGGGCCGACGGCTCGTCGACTTCGACGTTCGGGTCGGGCTCGACGCCCTCCATCGAGGGGTCCCGGTGGCCGGCGTTCTCAAGGACGTTCTCGGCGGTCTTGCGGCGCCCGCGCAGCGCGGCCAGCACGACCGGTTTCGCGGCGTCGCGCAGCGCGGCGCGGTCGCCGATGCCGGCCTCGAACAGCCGACGGGCGCGCTTGCGGCCCACGCCGCGCACGCCGGCGAGGTCGACCAGCTCCTCGCGGACGCCGTGTTCGACGCGGATGCGGGCCTCGCTGATGGCCCGGGCGGCATCGGAGTCGACCTCGCCGGCCAGCGACTCGGCGGCCCCCAGCAGCCACTGGGCCGTCTCGACCTTCCCGCGGATGTCGCCCGGGCCGACGCCGTAGCGGTCGGTGATGGTCTCCTCGTCGACCTCGCTGGCCCAGTCCTCCAGCAGGCGGGCCGTCTTCAGCGCCGAGAGCCAGTCCTCGAAGCGTTCGTCCTCGAACTCGGAGGGCGTCGGTCCGAGGAGTTCGTCCTCGCGCTCGTACAGCTCCATCTCGTACTCCTCGCGGTCGCCCGACCGCAGGTAGAGCTGGTACATGTCGGGGGTCCGCGAGACGAGGTGGTACAGCCCCAGCGCCGAGATGTCGTCGGGGTCGATGTCGGCGTCGCCCTCGCTCTCCCCGGCGAGCTCGCTCGCCGTGGTGAACGCGCCGTCGGCGTCCTCCGTGTCCGGCCCGTCGCTCGCCTCGGGCTCGCCGCCGTGGCGCGCCCAGTACTCCAGCCCGTCGACGATCTCCGCGGCGCTCATCGGGTCCAGATACAGCCGCGAGACGGTGTGGCCCAGCGAGGTGGCATCGAGTTCACCCGCATCGACGTCGAGGAAGCCGTTGCGCTCCAAATACGTCAGCACGTCGTCGACGACCCGCTCCAGCCGGCCGCTCTCGTCGGTCTGGCTGGCATAGAGGGTCTGTTCGAGGAACTCCAGGAGCCCGCTTCGCGACCGCGCAAAGCCGGAGGAGACGGTCGCGAGGATGTGCGTCCTGAGGGCGGGCTCGGCGGCGAGTTTCGAGCGGACCGGCTCGGGGTCTGCCCAGACGTACCGCTCGAACAGCTCGTCGAGTTCGTCGTGACTGCTCGCCACCAGCACCGCTTCGCCGTAGGGGTCCAGCCCCGGGCGGCCGGCCCGCCCCATCATCTGGTGGACCTCAAGCACCGAGAGGGGGGCCATCCCGCCGGCGCTCCCGTCGTAGCGGCGCCAGTCCCGGACGACGACGCGCCGGGAGGGGGTGTTCACCCCGGCCGCGAGCGTCGGCGTCGCACAGACGACCTTCACGAGGCGGTCCTGGAAGGCCTGCTCGACGAGTTCGCGGTGGCCCCTGGCGAGACCGGCGTGGTGGAACGCGGCGCCGTCCGCGACGGCGTCGGCCAGGTCGTCGCTCGTCTCCGTGTCGCTCACGTCCCGTATCTCGTCGGCGATGTCGGCGAGCTGTGCCCGCTCGTCGCTCGTCAGGTGCGGCCGGACCGTGCTCCCGAGCCGGCCCGCGGCGGCCTCCGCGTTCCGGCGGGAGTTGACGAACACGAGCGTCGAGCCCCCCTCCTCGACGGTCCCGTCCTCGCCCTGTTTGTCCTGTAACGTGTCCCGGACGATGGCCGCGGTGGGCTTCTCGTTGTTCTGGACGGCGAGCCGTTGCTGGCTCCCGTCCTCAAGATGCAGGGCCTGCCCGTAGTGAACCCCCTTCTGGAGCTCGATGGGCCGCCAGTCCGAGTCCACCAGCTCGGCGTCGAGCCAGCCGGCGAGCTCGTCGGCGTTGCCGATTGTGGCCGACAGCGCCACCGTCTGCAGGTCCGGATTGAGCCGCCGGAGTTTGGCCAGGGTCACTTCGAGCGTGGGGCCGCGCTGGCTGTCGTCCACCAGGTGTACCTCGTCGCTGACGACACAGGTCAGGTCCTCGAGCCACGGCGCGTCGTTACGTACCAGGGAGTCGACCTTCTCGCTGGTGGCGACGACGATGTCACAGTCGCCGAGCCAGCCGCCGTCGGACTCGTAGTTGCCCGTCGAGACGCCCACAGAGAGCCCGTACTGCTCGAACTGCTCGAACTCGGCCTGCTTCTCGCTGGCCAGCGCCCGGAGGGGGACGATGTAGAGGGCCGTCCCGCCGCGGGCGACGGCAGACAGCATCGCCAGCTCGGCGACGAGGGTCTTGCCACTCGCCGTGGGGATGGCCGCGACGATGTTCTCGCCCTCGGTCACCCCGCGCTCGACGGCCTCGGCCTGGGGTGGGTACAGCTGTTCGATGCCGCCGGCGCGTAGATGCTCGGGGAGCCAGTCGGGCACGCCCGGCAGGTCCGCAACGTCCATTGGTCCGTCGTTGGGCCCCGCTCCGATTTAAACTGTCGTCATCAGTTGCGGCCCGGTCCCGCCCGAGCCCCGAGGATAACGCCTTTGTCTGTCACCGGCAAAGCCAGCGTATGCGAATCGAGTACGACCGGGACACCTGCATCGGGATGTTCCAGTGTGTCGCGGAGTGGGACGCGTTCGAACGCGACGAGGACGCCGGCAAGGCTGTCCTGGCCGGCGGCGAGGAGACCGACGAGGGCCTCGTGGTCCGCGACGTGCCCGAGGACGCCGAGTTCGACGCGAAGTTCGCCGCGCGGGCCTGTCCGGTCGAAGCCATCGCGGTCTACGACGACGACGGCGAGCAGCTGATTCCCTGACACCGGAGCCGAAAGTCATTGGTGGCTGTCGGCCCCAGCACCGATAGATGGACAGCCGTTCGCTCGGCTCGCTGCTTGCCCGACTCGTTCGCGCCGTCCCGGCGCTGCTTTCCCGCGCCGGCCTCGTCGACCGCCGGAAGGCCACGGAGGCGACGGACCTCGCCGCGCCGGTGATGGTCACCGGCGGGTTACGCATCCTCCTTCGGCTCGCGGACTTCCTGATGGTCGGCATCGCGCTGGGTGACGCGGCCATCGCCGGCCTGGAACTGGGCTTTCAGTACTACTTCGTCGGCTTCGGGCTCTCGCTCGCGGTCTCCTCGGGGACGATTAGCGTCGTCTCGCGGCTCCAGGGGAGCGACCGGCCGGGGCGTGCGAACCTGGCGGTCAAGCAGTCGCTGTGGCTGGCGCTCCTGATTTCGGTGCCGCTGACGCTGGTCTCGTGGCTCTACCCCGAGGCGCTGGTGGGCGTCCTCTCGGGGGACCGGACGACGGTCGACTACGGCGCGACCTACCTCTCCATCGTGATGCTGTCGATGGCGCCGCGGTTCTGGAGCATGGTCGCCTCGCGGGCGCTGGCCGGCAGCGCCGACACCCGCACGCCCATGTACGTCCGCCTGTTGACGCTGCCGACGAACATCGCCCTCAACGGCCTGCTCATCTTCGGTCCGGGCCCGTTCCCCGAACTCGGCATCGCCGGGGCCGCCTGGGGCACGGCCATCGCCAACACGCTCGCGGCGGCCATCTTCATGGGGCTCCTGCTGTCGGGCCGCTACGCGGTCCAGCTACCACTGAGCGGCCCGCAGGTCGACCTCTCCTTGCTCCGGGAGATAGTTCGGGTGGCCCTGCCGCTGTCGGGGATGCGGCTGCTCCAGACGTTCGCGCGCTTCCCGTTCCTCTTCATCCTCGGCGTGCTCGGGACGCCGACGCTGGCGGCCTACGCCATCGGCCGGCGCGTGATGCTGCTCGCGCTCATGCCCGCGTGGGGGTACGCGACGGCCGCCTCGACGCTGGTCGGCCAGCACCTCGGCTCCGGTGACGCCGAGTCCGCCACGGAATACGGCTGGCAGACGCTCAGAGTGGCGCTGGCGGTCCAGCTCGCCGTCGCCGTCGTCCTCGTGGTCTTCGCCCGCCCCATCGTCTCGCTCTTCGGGACGGAGTACCCCGCGCTGGCCGCCCAGTTCGTCCGCGTGTTCGGCCTGCTCGTCGCCGGCTTCTCGGTCTCCCGGACGATGCGCGGGAGCCTCCGGGGCGCCGGCGACACCCGCTGGCCGCTCTACGGCACGATTCTGGGTGGCTACTGCTTCCGGCTCCCCGTCGCGATGCTCGCTCTGCCCGCCGGCTTCGCCGTGACCGTGCCGCTCGTCGGCCTCTCGGTCTCGCCGGGGCTGGGACTCGGGCTTCCGGCCATCTTCGTCGCGCTCGTGGGCGACTTCTACCTCAAAGCCGCGGTGAACACGGGCCGGTTCTGGACCGGCAAGTGGCGCGACGTGGCCCGGCAATCCGCTGTGGGTGCCGGTGACGATTAGTGCTGCTCCTCCCGGAGCCATCCCCTCCTTCTCGGCAGCGACAGACAACCAGAAAGCCCCGCCGTCGGTCGGCTGGTCCACGGGGCGGGACTGAAAAGGGGCTTTCCGGCCGTTCTGAATCAGATTCTTGGTCCCGAAGCAACTGTCTCTGTTCGCACCTCCGACACAGACACACCCACGCACAGGCGGCGCCAGCGCCGAAGTCTTAAACAGGCAGAACCCCCTATCCGTAGGCATACTTATGAAACACGTGAAGATTCCGCAGGACCGTATCGGTGTGCTGATCGGCGAGGGCGGTGCGACGATGCGGGAGATAGAGGAGCGCGCGGAGGTGCGTCTGGACATCGACTCCGAGGACGGCACCGTCAAGGTCGACACCGTCGGCGACCCCGTGACGGCGCTGAAGGGGCCGGACATCGTCAAGGCCATCGGCCGCGGGTTCAAGCCCGAGGACGCGCTGGCGCTGCTGGACGACGACATGATGATGTTCGAGCTGATAGACATCGAGGCCGCGGCCAGGAACCAGAACGACCTCCGGCGCCAGAAGGGGCGGCTCATCGGCGAGGGCGGGCGGACGCGCGAGCTGATGCAGGAGCTGACCGGCGCCGCGGTCGTCATCTACGGCTCGACGCTGGGTATCATCGGCGGCCCGGAGCAGGTCGACGCGGTGCGGGAGGCCGTCGAGATGCTCCTTGACGGAGCCCCCCACGGCTCGGTGTACTCGTTCCTCGAACGCAAGCACAACGAGATGAAGCGCAACGAGATCGAGTACCACCAGTTCACCGGGTGAGCGGCGGCCGGCGCCGTCGAACTGACAGCTCAGCGCCTCGCCGGCGTTTTTTCGCGAACCGGGCGTAACATATAACCCTCCGAGCGGCCAACACTTTTGCCAGACAACCGTGGCCAAGGACACAGACGGGGAGGGCGGGACCACCGAGACGGAGGGCGGCCGGACCGTCACCGAAGTGATGGACCGACTGGAGACGCTCCGCGGCGAGGAAGACGACCGCTCGGTCTCGACGGACGAGGGCATCCTGCTCGACCAGCTAGAGGAGGTCGAGAGCCGGCTGCTGGCCTTCGGCCAGGGGCTGGGCGGGGAGCCCGACGACGTCACCGACCTCCCCTTCACCGAGGAGGCCGGGCTGGACCACATGCCGGAACCGCTCTACGTCCGCCACGACACGGAGATGCTGAACCAGGTCACCTCGTGGCTGCTACAGGACCAGCATATCGGGCTGGTCAGCCCCTACGGAACGGGGAAGTCGGCCTTCCGCGAAATCGTCCTCCGGGACCTCGCGAAACACGACGACTTCGTCGTCACGCATCTGGACAACCCCCGGGAGACGACGGCCCGGTCGCTGTACCAGACCATTCTGGAGGCGGCCTACTCGGCGGGCTACTCGGTCAACGCGGGCCATTACTCCCAGGTCCGCAACGGCATCCCGTGGGCGACGGCGGAGGCCAAACAGGCCGTCCACGAAGTCGTTGGTCGCGTGCGGGAAGACGGGAAGACGC
This sequence comes from Haloarcula laminariae, assembly GCF_025457605.1. Classification (NCBI taxonomy): domain Archaea; kingdom Methanobacteriati; phylum Methanobacteriota; class Halobacteria; order Halobacteriales; family Haloarculaceae; genus Haloarcula; species Haloarcula laminariae. Next base: position 293,173 of record NZ_JAMZFY010000002.1, read on the forward strand.
TCCTCCTGGTCGTCGACGAGATAGAGGTCCTCACCGCCGACCTGCTGTCGCCGCTGCAGGTGGCCGGCGACGCCGGCGTCCGGCTGTTCCTGACCGGGACCCCGGAGGGCAAGCGCCGCGTCGCCGAGATCCGCGGGACGCTGGACTCGCGGCTGCGTTACTACGAGAACATCGACCCCTTCTCGCCCGACGACATCGCCGAGTACGTCGCCCGCTCGCTGGCCTACTTCCGGGACGAGCCCTACACCGGGCAGGCGCCGGACCTCTTCACCCGCGAGGCCATCGAGGACATCCACGAACGGACCGAGGGCAACCCCCGCGAGGTCCGCATCGAGTGTCGCGAACTCTTCACCCGCGCCGCCTTCGTCTGGTACCGGACCGGCCAGGACATCGACCGGATTCAGGTGACGCCCGAACTCCGCCACCGCCGCTTCGGGATGGGATACTGAGCCCGTTCGCGGTGACATTCCCGAAACCGGGCCGACAGACCGCACAGATGGCTATATAAATAGGGTGAGACAATCCCTCTCACACCACACCTCGGGGCCGCAGTGCCGGGGTTGCCCATCCGCCACCACAACTTTTATATAGAATCACTTTCAATCATCGTGTGACTATGGCTCAACAGCAGATGGGCAACCAGCCCATGATCGTACTTTCCGAGGAGTCCCAGCGGACATCCGGAAAGGACGCCCAGTCGATGAACATCACGGCCGGCACGGCCGTCGCCGAGGCCGTTCGGACCACGCTCGGTCCGAAGGGTATGGACAAGATGCTCGTCGACAACTCCGGGTCGGTCGTCGTCACGAACGACGGCGTCACCATCCTCGACGAGATGGACATCGAGCACCCGGCCGCCAACATGATCGTCGAGGTCGCCCAGACCCAGGAGGACGAGGTCGGGGACGGCACGACGACGGCGGTCGTCATCGCCGGTGAACTGCTGTCGAAGGCCGAGGAGCTCCTCGACCAGGACATCCACGCCACCATCCTGGCCCAGGGGTACCGCCAGGCCGCCGAGAAGGCGAAGGAAATCCTCGAAGAGAACGCCATCGACGTCGACGCCGACGACACCGAGACCCTCGAGAAGGTCGCCGGCACCGCGATGACCGGCAAGGGCGCCGAGTCCTCGAAGGACCTGCTCGGCGAGCTCGTCGTCCGCGCGGCCCAGGCCGTCGCCGACGACGACGGCACCGTCGACACCGACAACATCCAGATCGAGACCGTGGTCGGCGGCGCCACCGACGAGTCCGAACTCGTCGAGGGCGTCATCATCGACAAGGAGCGCGTCCACGACAACATGCCCTTCGCCGTCGAGGACGCCGACATCGCCCTGCTGGACACCGCTATCGAGGTTCCCGAGACCGAACTCGACACCGAGGTCTCGGTCACGGACCCCGACCAGCTCCAGGAGTTCCTCGACCAGGAGGAGAAACAGCTCAAGGAGTACGTCGACCAGATCGCCGCGACCGGCGCCGACGTCGTCATCTGCCAGAAGGGCATCGACGACATGGCCCAGCACTACCTCGCACAGGAGGGCATTCTGGCCGTCCGACGCGCCAAGAAGTCCGACATCGAGGCGCTCTCGCGCTCGACGGGCGCCCGCATCGTCTCGAACATCAACGACATCGAGGCCGACGACCTCGGCTTCGCGGGCTCGGTCGCCCAGAAGGACATCGCCGGCGACGAGCGCATCTTCGTCGAGGACGTCGAGGACGCCAAGGCCGTCACGATGATCCTCCGCGGCGGCACCGAACACGTCGTCGACGAGGTCGAGCGCGCCATCGAGGACTCGCTCGGCGTCGTCGCCGCCACGCTGGAGGACGGCAAGGTCCTCCCCGGCGGCGGTGCCCCCGAGACCCAGCTCGCGCTCGGTCTGCGTGACCACGCCGACTCCGTCGGCGGCCGCGAGCAGCTCGCTGTTGAAGCCTTCGCCGACGCCATCGACGTCATCCCGCGCACCCTCGCCGAGAACGCGGGCCACGACCCCATCGACTCCCTCGTGGACCTCCGCAGCAAGCACGACGGCGGCAACCAGACCTTCGGTCTCGACGCCTACACCGGCGAAGTCGTCGACATGGAGGAGGACGGCGTCGTCGAGCCGCTCCGCGTCAAGACCCAGGCCATCGAGTCGGCCACCGAGGCCGCCGTGATGATTCTGCGCATCGACGACGTCATCGCCGCGGGCGACCTCAAGGGTGGCTCCGGCGACGACGACGACGAGGAAGGCGGACCCGGCGGACCCGGCGGTGCCGGCGGCATGCCCGGCGGCGGCATGGGCGGCATGGGCGGCGGCATGGGCGGCATGATGTAAGACCACTTTTTGCAACTCCCTCGGGCGGCTTCGCCGCCCTCGGTCGTGCAAAAACGTGGGGAAAAATCGCAGCGTGCTCCCTTCGCGCCTTCGGCGCGGCGGTCCGCGCGCTGCGGTTGAACCGCGGCCTTCGGCCGCGGACATCTGCCCTACCGCAGTCCGCACCGCTCGCTAACCGATTTCTCTCTTTGCGCTTCGATACCCCCTCGCTAGTCGCTGAGTTCGCCTACCAGTCGCTTCACCGACACCGATTTCATCGCGGCGAGCCATCGGCCGGCTATGAGCGGAGTCCCGGACGCGGGCAGGTACTTCCCCGAACGGCCGCCGACGTGGCTCGAAGTCGGGCTCACCCTGCTCGTGATGGCAACCGTCGGGCAGACACTCCTCGCCGGTGACGTGACCTCCTGGCCCGCCTTCGCCGTCGGCTTCCTGCTGTTCGCCGTCGCGGTCGGTCCCGTGGCGAACAGTCCCGTCGGCGACCGCGTCGGGCAGTGGTTCCGGGCCATCGGACTGGTCGGTCGCGTCGTCGTCATCGGGCTGTTCCTCGCTGTCGTCACCGTACTGTCCCGCACGGCGTGGGTCCCGTACGCGCTGGTGAGCGATGCGGGAACCGGTGGCCTCCTCGCCCTCATGCTGTACATGGTGGGCTATCTGGCCCGGGCCGGCGGGGTCGAGGGGTGGACGAGCGGGACCGACTGAGGACGAGTCCTCGCACCTCGACACATGGGGGCCGGTTCGGCAAACAGCAGGTTCAAGCGCGGGACACACCTGTCACGACGCAGGTAGATGGCTGTCGACCTACTCGGTGCCGGACTCGCGGCGCTGGCGACGGTCGGGCTCGCGGGCCAGAGCATCGCTGTCCGGCAGGCCGCCAAAGAGCGGTCCATCACCGACCTCGTCGCCGTCGTCTTCGTCGTCAACCTCCTCGTCTTGCTCCCGGCGACCGCCGTGTTGTCCTACCCGGACTTTGGCTTGACGCCGCGGGCCGTCGCCGCCTTCGCCGTCGCCGGGCTGTTGGGGTCGCTGCTCGCCCGGGCCGCGCTCTTCGTCGGCATCCACCGGCTGGGGGCGAGCCGTGCCGAGCCGCTGAAGTCGACGTTTCCGCTGGTGGCCGTCGGCTCGGCCGTGCTGGTGCTTGGCGAACCGCTGACGCCGCTACTCGTCGTCGGCGTGGGGCTGCTCGTGGCGGGAGCCGCCGCGGTGTCGGGCGACGCCCGCGCCAGCGTGGCGACTGCCTCGGGGGCCGACATCGCCTTCCCGCTGGCCGCGGCGCTCTTGCTCGGCATCGACCCGGTGTTCACCAAGGTCGGCTTCGCCGAGGGGACGCCGCCGCTGGTCGGCGTGACCGTCCGCGTCCTCGCGGCCGCGGGCGGTTTCGCCGGTTATCTCCTCTGGCGGCGGCTCCGCGGCCGGGGGTACCGTCCGGCGCGACCGACCCGCGCCGCGCTCCTCGCCGGCGTCGCCAACACGGTGTACCTGTCGGCGTATCTGGCCGCCCTCTCACGCGTGTCCGTCTCGCTCGTCGCGCCGGTGCTGGGTGCGAGCCCGCTGCTCGTCCTGCTTGGCTCGCTGGTTCTGACCCCGGACGACGAGCAGGTGACCCCGCGGCTCGGCGCGGCGGTCGCGGTCCTGGTCGCCGGTGTCGTCCTCGTCCTGCAGGCGTGACCCCCGCGTATCGCGATAGTCGCGCCGAAGCGGCCCAGCGCGGACGACGGGCTCACTCCATCTGTCCTTCGGAGGACGGCTCCCGAAGCTCGGGCGGCAGTTCGAGCTGTTTGATACCCGCCCGCTCCTCGATGTCGAACCGGTAGATTGCGGTGGTCCGGGACTCGGCGGCGCGCTCGAACAGGTCGGGGCGCCAGGAGGGGTCCATCCGCTCTTCGAGGGCCTCGCGTTCGGCGTCCGAGACCGCCTCGACGGTCCCAGTCAGGAGCACACTGCGCCAGTTGAACGTCGTCTCGACGCTGTAGACCAGAAACCGCGCGGCGTCGGCCGCCTCAGTCAGCCGCCGTTTCTCGCTCTCGCCGGCCAGCACGTAGACGAAGTACAGCGCGTCCTCCCCGTCGTACCAGTAACTCAGCGGCCGCATGCTCGGTGCGCCGTCGGTCGGGAGCGCGAGCACGCCGACGCTTCGGGACGAGAGCGTCCGCCGGATATCGTCGTCGTCCATCCGATGCATGCCGAACGTGTCAAGTTCGTCAACAGTCATGGGCCGATGTTCGTGTTACGCTATGATAAGCTCTAGCGGGCGGGACGGCGGTCGTGCCTCACGGGTGGGCGCAGTCGAGTCGAAACTGTTCTGCCCCTCGCCGTGGGACAGTCACCAGTGTCGCTGCTTGGCATCTTCGGGACGGCTATTCTCCCCATCGTCGCCGTCGCGGGCGTGGGCTACGCGCTGGGCCGGTTCAAAGGCGTGGATGCCGACGCCCTGAACACCGTCACCGTCTACGTGCTCGCGCCGGCGCTGGTCATCCACAGCCTGGCCACGTCCGAACTGGCCGGCGGGACCATTCTCGCCGTCGCGGGGGCCGTCGGGCTCTTCACCGCCGCGATGATTGCCGTCGGCGAGGCGGTGGGGCGGCTCTTCGGCCACCGGGAGCCGATGCTGGGCGCGTTCGTCCTCGTCACCATCTTCCCCAACACCGGTAACTACGGCATCCCGCTCGCGGACTTCGCCTTCGGGCCGTCCGGGCGCAGCGTCGCGGTCCTGGTCACCGCTATCGAGGCCGTGTTGATGTACACTGTCGGCATCTACATCGCGGCCAGGGGCGGCGAGAACGCCCCGCTCACGGACATGAAGCGGGTGTTCGGCGTGCCGCTGGTGTACGCCGTCGTCGTCGCGCTGGCGGCCCGCTACGCGGGTGTCGTTCCGCCCGCGGACTCGGCGCTGATGCAGACCCTGGAGATGGCCGGCAACGCCTCGATTCCCGTGATGCTTCTCATCCTCGGGATTCAGCTGGCCGGCGTCAACCTTGAGGGGACGCTTCGGCCCGTGGCGGCCGCGGGCGCCCTGCGCTTGCTGCTCGCGCCGCTGGTCGCGAGCGCGGCGGTCCTGCTTGCCGGCGTCTCGAACCCGACTGTCGCCCGCACCGTCGTCCTCCTGCTGGCGACGCCGACCGGTGTGACGACCATCATCCTCGTCGGCGCGTTCAGCGGTATCGGCGACGGGCTGGCGCCCGGCGAGTTCACCAGCGCGACCGTCTTCGTCACGACGGTCCTCAGCGTCGTCACGGTGACCGGCCTCGTCGCGGCGCTGGAAGCGGGCTGGCTCGTCTAGTCGTCCGCGACGGCGGCCTCGGGGTCGGCTCGCGGGTCGGCGTCGCGCCAGGTGCCCCGGGTGAACCACGCGACGGCGATGACCGCGGCGACGACGTTCGAGACGCCGAAGGCAAGCCAGATACCCCGCTCGGCCAGCGAGAACGCCAGCGCGTCGACGACGGCCGTCCCGAGCGCGGCCGACACCGCAAACAGCGGGTCGGCCGCCCAGGCCGGCACGGCGACGGGGCGGGACATGACCCACGCGACGGGGAGCCGAACGACTCCTAGCATCGTCACCGCGAGCGCCGCCGCGGTGAGGGTCTTCCCGGCGCCGCGGAACCCGCCCGAGTAGGCCCGCACGATGCCGATGAAGCCGAACGTCGGGGCGACCCACTGGAGGAACTCGGCGCCGATACGGACCACCTCGGGGTCGTCGCTGAACACGCTGACGACCGCGGGCGCGGCGAAGATGGTGGCCACGCCCAGGACGGAGAGCAGGACGAAGGAGACCTTCGCGGCGAAGTGGTTCGCCGTCGCCGCCCGGTCCGGGTGGTCGGCCCCGAGGTTCTGGCCGGTCATCGTCTCGACGCCCCGGTCCATCGCGATGGCGGGCATGAACACGAGCGAGAACACGCGGATGCCGACGCCGAAGGCCGCGACGACCGTGACCGAGAACGTCCCGACGATAAAGAGCATCGCGTTGACCGACAGCGCGCGGCCGGTCCCCTCGATGGAGGCGGGGATGCCGATGGAGAGCAGCTTCTTCAGGTAGGTGAAATCGGGCACCATGTCCCGGAGGTTGACCTGGATGCCGCGGTCCCCGCGGAGCATGATGGCGATGCCGACGGCGAAGGCCAGCCCCCGCGAGAAGATGGTCGCGACGGCGGCCCCGACCACGCCCAGCTCGGGGAACGGCCCCCAGCCGAAGATGAGGAACGGGTCGATGACGATGTTCAGTATCACCGTCCCCAGCATGACGAGCATCGGCGTGATGGTGTCGCCGGCGCCCCGCATCAGCGCGATGAACACGAAGAAGCCAAACATCGTCGTCAGCCCCAGCGAGACCACCTGCAGGTAGCCCGTCGCTCCCGGGAGCACCTGCTGGGAGGCCCCGAGCACGCGCAGGAAGTCCTCGACGAAGAAGTAGCCGACCCCGCCCAGAACCAGTGAGCCGACGACTGCGAACGTGAGCGTCTGTGAGGCGACGTATTCGGCTTCGTCGTGCTCCTCGGCGCCGGTGTGTTGGGCCACGAGGACGCTCCCCGCCACCGACAGGCCCATCCCCAGCGAGATGAGCAGGAATATCATCGGGAACGCAAAGGAGATGGCCGCCAGCGCCTCTGTGCTGTACTGGCCGAGCCAGAAGGTGTCGGCGAGGTTGTAGGCGACCTGCAGGAGGTTCGTGATGACGATGGGGAAGGAGAGATACAGCAGCGGCTTCCCGATGGGGCCGCTGGTCAGCTCCAGCTCGTCCTGGCCCTTGAACAGGCCGTCAAGCCGCTCGACCAGGGCGCTGAGGCGTTCGCGGGCTGTCATGCCGACAGCTCCGCCGGGTCGGCGAGTAGGTTCGTCTCCACGTAGTCGGCGAGCATCCGCTGGCTACACTCGACCGGCCGGCCGGCGGTGACCCGCCGGGTCGACGTGCCGGTCAACACCGTCACGATGAACCCCGCGGTGTCGGCCGGGTCGATACCCGGGTCGAAGGTCCCGTCCGCGACGCCGGCCTCCAGAATCCCGGTCAGTTCGGCGACGAGGTGGTCGTCGAGCCGCCGCAGCCGCTCGCGAAATCCCTCTTCGTAGGGCGCCTGGGCGCGGATTTCGAGGACGGCCGTCTCGAACTCCTCGCGGTCGTCGTCGGGGTTTTCGAGCACCGCCTCGATGAGGGCCAGCAGCTCCTCGTGGGGGTCGTCGCCCTCGACGTCGTCCGTGAGCGCGACGAATCGGTCGTAGAGGTCATCGAGGAACGCACACAGCAGGTCATGTTTGCTGTCGTAGTGGTAGTGGAGCGCGGCTTTGCTCTTCGAGGACTCGTCGGCGATGTCCTGCATCGTCAGATCCGCATAGCCGTACGAACAGAGCGCGCGATAGGTCGCATGCATTATCTCCGTGGCGGCGTCTCCGTCACTCATTGTTCTCACTAACTGACTGGTCAGTCATGTACCCATTGATTCCCCGCGACCGCGGGCTCGGTCACGGACAGCGTCGCCGCTCTGTGGTCGGCGTCGTCCCCGGCCGGCGGCCGGCTCGCCCTATCGCATGTCGAGGTCGAACTGCTCGTGTTCGCTGGCGGTGTTCAACACGACGGAGGTGTTCGACTCGTTGATCTCGGGGTCGGTGAGCAGCTCCTTGATCTGTGCGTTCATCCCGTCGGTGTCGCTGAACTTGCCGACGGCGATGATGTCGTAGTCGCCGGTGACCTCGTACACCGATATCATCTGCTTGTGGTCTTTGAGGCTCTCGGTCACGTCGGGCAGGGACGACCCCTCGACCTTGAGCTGGATAATCGCCGTGACGTCGTAGCCCAGCGCGTCGTAGTCCACCTTCGGGGTGTAGCCGTTGATGATGCCCTCGTCCTCCAGGTCGGAGAGGTGGTTCGAGACGGTCGTCACCGACACGTCGAGGTCCTCGCCGAGGCTTCGCAGGCTGGCGCGGCCATCGCCCAACAGGGCATTCACTAACTTGCGGTCGAGATTTTCATACGTCATTACATCCACTCACGGTAGCGGGGGATTAGAATTTTACGAATGTCCAACTGCGGCCGAGCAGGCCGAAATCCTTGCGCATAACGGCAGGGTTTTAGTATTAGCAGTGTTCCTTCCCGGTGTCCAAGCATGACAAGCGAACTTTCCGCTGAGGCAGAGGAGGTACTCGACGAGATCGAAGAGAACAACGTCGATTTCCTGCGCCTTCAGTTCACGGACATCCTCGGTACAATCAAGAACGTCTCGATTACGGCCGAACAGGCCGAGAAAGCATTCACGGAGGGCATCTACTTCGACGGCTCCTCCATCAATGGTTTCGTCCGCATCCAGGAGTCCGACATGCGTCTGGACCCGGACCCGTCGACGTTCGAGATTCTGCCGTGGAGAGAGAACGTCGAGGGCGGTTCCAGCGCACGGCTCATCTGTGACGTCATCGACACCTCGACCGGCGAGCCGTTCTCGGGCGACCCGCGACGCGTCCTGAAAGACGCCGTCGCCCGCGCCGACGAGATGGGCTTCGACGTCAACGCCGCGCCCGAGCCGGAGTTCTTCCTGTTCGAGGAGGACGAAGACGGCCGCGCGACGACGAAGACCAACGACGCCGGCGGCTACTTCGACCTCGCGCCGAAGGACCTGGCCTCCGACGTGCGCCGTGACATCATCTACGGCCTCGAAGACATGGGCTTCGACATCGAAGCGTCCCACCACGAGGTCGCCCAGGGCCAGCACGAGATCAACTTCACCTACGACGACGCCCTGTCGACGGCCGACAACGTCGCCACCTTCCGGTCGGTCGTCCGCGCCATCGCGGCCGAGCACGACCTGCACGCGACGTTCATGCCGAAGCCGATTCCGCGCATCAACGGCTCGGGCATGCACACCCACATCTCGCTGTTCCAGGACGGCGAGAACGCCTTCTACGACGAGGACGGCCAGTTCGGCCTCTCGGAGACGGCACAGAGCTTCATCGCCGGTATCCTCGACCACGCGCCCGCCATCGCGGCTGTCACGAACCCGACGGTGAACTCCTACAAGCGACTGGTCCCCGGCTACGAGGCGCCCGTCTACGTCGCCTGGTCCGACCGGAACCGCTCGGCGCTCATCCGCAAGCCGGCCGCCCGCACGCCGGCCGCCGCGCGTATCGAGGCCCGCTTCCCCGACCCGTCCTGTAACCCGTATCTGGCCTTCGCGGCGCTCATCCACGCCGGGCTGGACGGTATCGAGCGTGACCTCGACTGCGACGACCCCGTCCGCGAGAACATCTACGAGTTCGACGAGGAGAAACGCGAGGACTACGGCATCGAGACGCTGCCGACGAACCTCGGCGAGGCCATCGACGAACTCGAAGAGGACGAGGTCATCAGCGACGCGCTGGGCGAGCACGTCTACGAGAACTTCGTCGAGGCGAAGCGCCAGGAGTACAAGGACTACCTCGTCGACGTCTCCCAGTGGGAGCTCGACCAGTACCTCGAGACGTTCTAACGCGGCAAACTCACGCCTTTTTTGCGACGCGCTCGCCGACCAGCGGCAGCGCCAGCGCCCCCGCCGTCCCGACGGCGACGAGACCGCCCACCACCGGGTCCGGCGGCCCGACCAGTACGACGCCGGCGGCGATAGCGCCCAGCCAGACGGCCCCCAGTACCGACGTGACTGCCCCACCACGGCGGGTCGGCTCCGGGACTGGCTCTAGGACCGTCCACGCGACCAGCCCGCCCACGCCGAGCCCGACGGCCCCGGCGGTGTCGCGGGTGAGCCCGCCCGCGACGACGCCGGCGACGGCCACGACCGTCACGAACGCGAACAGCCGCGCCGGCGTCCGCAGCCGAGTCACGGCCAGCCAGAGGGCCCCGGCGGCGATGGCCGCCCCCGCGACCACGTCGACGAGGTAGTGGACCCCGAGGACGAGCCGCGAGAGCGAGATGACTGCGACGGCCGCGGCCGCGACCGCGTAGCGCTGTCGGCGCCGGCCCACCCGCAGCGCCCACGCGAACCCGCCCCAGACGAGCACCGCCGAGGTCGCGTGGCCGCTCGGGAAGCCGTAGCCGCGGCCGGTGACGACCGACTCGTAGAACGGCCTGACGGGCCACGGGAGGTCGGCGGCCGCCGCCACCACCGCGGCGTTCGGCGGCCGCGGGAACGCGAAGACGGCCTTCAATCCGAGGCCGACGGCGGCGGCAGTGGCCACCAGCCCGACGACCATCGCGCCCCGCTCGCGGGTGAGGCCACGGCCCAGCCACGGTGTGGCCGAGCCCAGCCAGTAGGCGAGCAGGCTCGCGACCGCCAGAAACCAGAAGTCACCGAGTTGGGTGAGGACGGCAAAACAGACGAGGACCGCAGTCGGCAGCTCCGTGAGCAGTTCCGTGACGCCGACGCCGCGGCTCATCCACGCCAGTCTCGCACCTTGTCCACCGCGATGCCCGGCAGCCCGGTGACGCGGATGCCCAGGCCCACGACCACCATCACGACGTACAGTCCCAGCGTCGACAGCCAGACGACGAGCATCGCGAGCACCGCCCAGACGCTCTTCAGATAGTAGAACGCGCCCAGCGTCATAATCGTCCCGTACAGCAGGACGAGATAGGGGCCCCAACCGCGAGCGTGTCCCCGACGCATCCGCCGGCGGACGTACTGTTTGAGGTCGCTCTCGACGTCGTCGCGGTGGAGCGTCCGCTCCTCGACGTCGTCGCGGAACGCCTCGAACTCCTCGCGTAGCTGTTCGAGCTCCTCGTCGGTCAGGTCGTCGACCCCCCCGGTCTCCGCGGGCGGGGGCGTCTCGCTGTCGTCGTCCTCGCTCATCGCTTTGTCGGACAGTCGAAGGGACTCCTGTTGTAATTGCCGGTCCGCCCCGCCGCTCAACACGGCGTTGAGGACGGCGCCGAGCAACAGGAGCTGGCCGGCGAAGTAGAACCACGTCACGAGCAGGAGGACGCCGCCGATGACGCCGTAGAGCTGGAAGCTACCGGCGACGGAGGCATAGAGGCCGAAAACCGTCGCGAGTACCGTCCAGCCGACGGCCGCGAACACCGTTCCGGGGAACACCCCTCGGACCGTCGTCTTCGTGTCGGGAAAGAGGTAGTACAGCGGGAGGAAGGCGACGACGAGGATGGGGACCAGCGCCAGCCCGCCCAACGCGACGGTGACCCCGAAGACGGCGCCGAGCGAGCCGACGACGGCAAACCCCACGAGCGCGAGCGCGATGCCGCCGAGGGCCGCGGTCGCGTCGACGACGCTGTCGAGAAACCCCCCGACATCGTGGGTCCCGTAGATGCGCGAGAAGGCCGTATCGACGCCCCGGAACACCTTCAGCGCCCCCCAGACCATCACGACGAGGCTGACCAGGGTCGCCCCGCCCCGACCGGTCGCGTTCGTGAGCGCCGTCCCGAGCAACCGGGCCGCCTGGGGCGTCAGCGCCTCGCCGACGGCCGAGACGACCTGGTTCGCGAAGGCGGTCCCGCCGAGGAAGGTGGCGACGGCGAGCCCGAGCAACAGCAGCGGCAACAGCGAGACGAACATGTAGTAGGCGATGCTGGCGGCCAGAAAGGAGACCTGTTGGGTCCGGACGGCACTCACGAGCTCCCGGCCGACGGAGACGGTGCGGTTCCGGTTCACAGTTGTCCCACGAACGGCCGGCACATATATCGTGACAATCGAACCGCTTACATGGGACGCTGTGACCGGAGCTGTCGCGTTTCGACGGCGCCGCCTGTCTCGGTGTCCGTGGCTGCCCTCGTCGGACGCGTCGGAGCGGCGGGTCCGACTGCAGTTTACACAGCGCTTATGTCCCGCCGCGCCGACCTGAACCCATGGAGACGGCGATACGAACGGGGGCGATGCAGGTGACGGTGCTGTGTCTCGTCGCCGCCGGGACGCTGCTCGCGCTGGGCGCCGCCGGGGTCCCGGCCTCCCCGGCGCTGGTCGTCTTTCTGGTCGCGCTGTCGGCCGGGCTGTACTACACGCGGCCCGACGCCACCGCGGGACGCGTCCTGGGTCTCGACGTCGACAGCCTGCTGTCGGCCCTGTGGCTGACCCCGGCGCTCGCGGCGGTTCCCGTCCTGCTGGAACCGACCGCTTCGGCCGAGGAACTCGGGGCGCTGGGCGGGGTCATCGGGCTGGTCGGCATGCTGAACTACTTCCTCCGTCCGGTGTATCTGCTCGGCTACTCGCTCGTCGAGACGGTCCGTCGGTGGGGAGGCAAGTCGGTCGAGCGCTGACGGGCGCGGGGGGTCACTCCGCCGTCGACTCGCGTATCTCGGCCACGTCGGCGTCGGTCTTGAACGTGGTCCCGCCGTAGTGGGTGCGGGAGGCCGAAAAGCCCGCGTCCCGCAGTTTCTCGTTGAACGTCTCCATCGCCTCGGCGCCCCGACCCCAGCGCTTGCAGAGGCGGTGCTGGTCGTAGTGGGTCGGCGTGTCGAGTTCGCCCGCGAGCGTGGCACACAGCTCCCGCGCCTTCTCGGCGGTCCCCATCTCCTCGGTGACCCGCTCGGCCACCGACCGGACGAACTCCGGCTCGCACGTGCGGGCCAGCCAGATGGGGCCGGCGGTCTGGACGTGTTCCCCGCAGTGGGGACAGTCGTCGGGGGCGTCGGCGATGAGGCCGCGCTCTGCCTCGCGCCAGAGACAGCGCTGGCAGTAGTAGACGTGGCCCAGGTCGTCGATGCAGTCGTTGGCGACTTTCGCCCCGTGGTCGAACTCCAGGTAGGTGCGGACGTAGTGGTTCGTCGCGTGGCTCATAATGGGGCGGGCGGCGATGTCGTAGCGGGCGGCGGTCCGGACCATCGCCGACAGCAACACGCGCATCCCCATCTCGGGGTGGAACTCCGTGTTCCGCGGGACGGCCCCGTAGCTGCGGACGCCGCTCTCGAAGTGGGCGCCACACAGCGGCGCGGTGTCGGTTGCCGTGACACAGAGCAGGTGTTTCGTCCCCTGGACGGCGGCGTCGGCAAAGGGAATGGGCGTCCCGAAGGGGTCCAGGTCGACCACGTCGAAGGCCTCGCTGTGCATGAGCACGTTGGCGTTCTCGTGGTGGACCGTCCCGTCGAGGTCGTTGGCATCGAGGTTCGACCGACAGAGCGCCACCGCTTCGTCGTCGATATCACACAGGCTCGTCTCCCAGCCGTCGGCCGCGGCCCGCACTCCGCGGATACCGCTGGCCGCGGTGGCGTCGAGATACGACCCGACCCGCGGCGTCCGCTCCCGGTAGGCCCGCAACGCCGCCACGGTCAGGTCGCGGTTCAGCTCCTGGACGGGGTTGAAGAACACGTCCGCGCCCTTCCCCGCGTCGGGCTGTTCGGGGACCGTAGCCGTCACTTGCCCTTCGCTCACTCGCATACCTGAGCGTGCCCGCGGCGACCGTTAAGTCGTTCGAAGGTGCGCTGGGCGTGGGTGTGCCGGGCGCGGCCGGCTCGGTCGGGCGCGATGCGTACAGCCGGCCGGCTGTGCGCCTCGCTCGTTGTACCTAGCGAGTGGACGCAGTAACTTCCTCACCCACCACCGGCAGCCGGACGGTCACCCTCGTCCCGTCGCTCACGTCGAAGTCGAGGTCGGCACCGAGCGTGGTCGTCGCCCAGCTGACCAGCCAGAGCCCCATCCCGCTGCCGTGGGACAGGGGCGTCTCCTCCCCTCGGTCGAGCACGCCGAGCTCGTGGTCGGGGATTCCGCTACCGTCGTCCGCGATGGACAGGGCCACCTCGTCGCCGTCGACCGCCGCCCGCACCGTCACGCTGGCGTCGGGGACGTGCTGGAGGGCGTTCTCGACGAGGTTCTCGACGACGACGCCGAGCAACACGGGCTGGCTCCGCACGGTCAGCCCGTCCGGGACCTCGACCGTCACCGTCCCGCCGTAGTCCGCCGACAGCGAGTCGACGGTCTCGGCGACGAGCCCGGCCAGGTCGACCGGTTCGAGGTCGGCGTCGTCGGTGCCCGCCTCCGAGAGCGTGCGGGCCTTATCGCCCGAGGCGACGAGCCGGTCGACGGCCCGCTCGATGGTCGCGGCGTGGTCGGCCGCGTCGCCGTCGAGGGTCTCCGAGAGCAGTTCGGCGCGGGCCTGGATGACGACGCTCTCGTTGCGGACGTTGTGTCTGAGAAAGCGGTTGAGCACCTCCAGGCGGCGCTCCCGTCGTATCTCGTCGGTGATGTCCTGGAAGACGGCGGTGTACCCCAGGCGGGTCCCGCCGCCGTCGGTCAGCTCGGTCTGGCCGAGCTTGTACTCCCGGCGGCGGCCGCCGTTTGCCACCCCGAAGCGGTCGTCGTCCTCGCCGGGGACGAACCGGTCGCCGTCGATGCGGTCGTCCAGCCTGTCGGTCAGCGTCGCCCGCTTACCGACCCCGAGCATCGCCTCCGCGGCGGGGTTGAGGTTGACGATGCGGCCCGCCACGTCGACGATGGCCACCGGCGTCGCGATGTCGTCGATGGCCGCCCGCTCGCCCGCTCGGCGGGTGGCGGGGTGGAACTCGAACATGTCGCTGCGGACGAACGCGTAGGTGTCGAGCGCGATGTGGGGCAGGAAGGCCAGCGTCGTGAGGTTGACCGCCGGCCCGATGCCGAGCGCCCACGCCAGGACCGCAAGCCCCGGCGGAATCGGGCTCAGACCGACCGCGATGGCCTCCCGGCGATACAGGGGCCCGTAGCTGAGGACGGTGTCGAAGACGAGCATCGTCCCGAACGTGACAAAGAGCATCGCCGCGAATATCGCGAGATAGCCCAGCGGCGCAATGGTGTAGTCGACGACCGTTCCCGCGTCGGCCGTCGCCACGGCGGCGTCGGTCCACAGCAGCGAGTGCGCGCCGTTCGAAAGCGCCAGCACCGTCACCGCCGCCGGAACGAGCCCCAGCCCCCGGAACGTCACACTCTCAAGCGTCGCCCGGCGTCCGGTGTACCCCAGCGCGAACCCGACGAAGACGTAGCCGAGCCACACCAGACAGCCCCACGTCGTCGCCTCCAGCGCGAGCCGAACGACCGGCCTCGACACCAGCAGCGCCGCGCCGTAGACGGTCGACCAGACGGTGATGATGCCGATGGTGGCGACGAACCACTTCGCGCCCGGCTTCGCCCAGTGTTCGCGAAGCTGGGCCAGCAGATACAGCGACCCCACCCCCGACGCGAACGACCCCAGCGCTACCCACGGGACGTCGGCCATGAGCTATCCACGTGTTCTCGACTGTTTACCCTTCCGGGCTAGCAACCAGGCCTGAAAACGGCCGGACGAACGCGGACAGCCGGATAGCAACGCCGGTCGACACAACGGCCGGAAAGCCACGCTGAGCCAAAATCGGGCCTTCTGGCTGTATTCGCTCCGAGCACCCCTACCCGCCGGAGACTCCGCCCTTTCCCGGAGACGACGCTGTTTTGTCGGGGCTATCCGTAGCGAGCGTGTGACCGCCGTCGAGGAGTGGGTAGACCGGCTAGCCGACGCCGGGGAGCTGACCCCCGACGTAGTGACGGCCATCGTCGACGTCCACGGCGAGCGCGGCCGCCGGGCCATCGAGGCCGTCGGCGAGAGCCGCGTCAAGCGGTACCGGGACTTCACGGTCGTCGTCGGCTACGAGGACGAGTACATCGTCGAGGACGGCCAGTGTGACTGCGCCGACGCCGAGTACAACCTCGATAGGGACGACCCCGAGCAACTGTGCTGGCACGCCATCGCCGTCCGCGTCGCCGACGCCATCGACGCCGTCGACCACCACGACATGTGGTACTCCGACGTCAGGGACTTCCTATAGTACCTTTTTGCTGCGGGGGGTGTCCTCGGGCCCTCGGCCCTGTGGGCACCCCAGCTTGCAAAAATCTACGCTAAAAAGGCCGGAATCGCGGACTCACGGCTTCGCCGTTCGTCAACGCGGTCGCAAGCGACCGCGCTTGCGGCGATTCCGGTGAAACCGCTCGCTACGGCGAGCGGTATGCTCACCGCGACGGCCTTCCCTTCCCCGTCGACGCTCGGCTGCGACAGCCGTCGCAGCCCTCGCGCCCGGCCGCTACGACCGCAGACCCCCTCCAAAACCTTCTCACGTAACCGGCTGCCCGAAGCCGTAGGTAACCGTGCCCTCGAAGGCAAACATGGCGATAGCGCGGTCGCCGAGGTTCAGGTCACGCAGCGTCGCCGACCGGTCGTGGGTTCCGACCAGCAGCTCGAAGTCCTCCGACAGCGGTCGGACGCCGAAGCGACCGTCCACCCCGACGGCGAACTGTTCGAGCCGCCCGTCCCGGACGGCATAGCCGGTCGTTTCGAGAGACGCGGGCCAGCTCCGCGGACGGGCGATATCGACCGTCAAAACGTGGTCGCCGTCCTCGATGACGCTGGTCGTCCGGCGGCCGCCCGCGTCGTGGTGGGCGATGCGCGCGACGGTCTTCGGAAGCCCCCACACGTCGTCGCCGAGCGCGCGGGCCGGCTCGGTCGTCACCGGCAGCGAGTGGACGTAGCCACCGTAGTCGCCGGTCGCGAGCGGGACCAGCGGCGGGGACGGCTCCCGGGGCGTCGCGGCAAGCACCACCGCGAGCTCGTCGTAGGGACGTACCGCGCCGTCGCCGATGCGGTGGTACTCGACGGCCAGCACGGTGACGACGCCCCGGCCCGGCGTGACGCGGACGGGGGCGAGCCCGTCGGGGAGCAGACTGCCGACGGCGTCGCTGTCAGCGGGGAGCACGAGCCCGGTTACCGTCGCCGCCGTCTCCAGCGGAACCGTCACCGTCTGGCCCGTCGAGAGCGTGGTGTGGCTCATCACAACCACCTGTCGAGCCGCGCGGTCACGCGGCCGAACCGGCGCGTTATCGGGTCGACGACCCGCTGGGGGAGCCACTCGGTCCACCGGACGAACTTCGCGAACCGGCCCACCGGATAGCGAGCGCTGGGGTTCTCGTCCGTCGCCGCGTCGAGAACCGCCGCCGCGACGGCCTCGGGCGCCGCGGCCAGCGGGCCGCCGTCGAGGGTCCACCCGTCTTCCAGCGACTCGTACACCCCGTCGTAGTCGGGCGTCCGGTCGTCGGGGAGCCCCGAGCGCGCGCTGTCTGCGAAGGCCGTCTCGACCCACGCCGGCTCGACGAGCGCCACGTGGACCGGCGTGTCCGCCAGCTCCATCCGGAGCGCGTCGCTCATCGACGACAGCGCGGCCTTGCCGCCGCTGTAGGCGCCCAGCCCCGGACAGGCCCGCCGCGCGAGGACGCTGGAGACGTTGACGATGCGGCCGCCGCCGTCGCGCATCTCCGGCAGGACGGCCCGAGAAAGCCGGTGTGGGCCGTGAACGAGCACGTCGAAGACGTCCCGGCCCGCCTCGACCGGCACGTCCTCCAGCGGTCCCGACGCCGCGTAGCCGGCGTTGTTGACCAGACAGTCGAGTCGCCCCGCCTCGGCCAGTATCCCGTCGACGACAGCCTGGCACTGCTCGTCGCTGGTCACGTCGAGCGCCCGCGTCCGACAGCGCTCGCTCACCCGGTCCGGGAGCGGCGTCTCGATATCGGTCGCGTAAACGGTCCACCCGTCGTCGGCGAAGGCGAGCGCCGTCGCCGCGCCGATGCCGGAGCCGGCACCGGTCACCAGGACGACGGGGTCGGCGTCGGCTGTCATACCCGGACCGAGTCCCGGCCGACACAAGAATCCATCTCCGTCACCGGCCGCGACCGCCCCCCGCAGCCGACGTGACTACCGCCGGTCGAGACAGTAGTCGACGTAGTTCTGGAGAATCCGCAGCCCCGTCTCCCCCGATTTCTCGGGGTGGAACTGGGTCCCGAAGACGTTGCCCTCCTCGTTGGCGACGATGGAGGCGAAGTCGGTCCCGTAGTCGGTGGTGGCGACGACCGCCTCGTCGTCCTCGGGGACCGCGTAGTAGGAGTGGACGAAGTAGGCGTACTCCCCGTCGACGCCCTCGACGAGGGGGTGGTCCCGTTGCACGTCGAGCTCGTTCCAGCCCATGTGCGGGACCGTCTGGTCCCGCGAGAAGCGGACGTTCTTCCCGGGGACGAGGTCGAGACCCTCCGCGTCGCCCTGGCCCTCGTGGTCCGCCTCCTCGCTCGTCGTCAGCAGCATCTGCATCCCGAGACAGATGCCGAACAGGGGCGTCCCCGCCTCGGCCTCCGCTTCCAGTGCCTCGCGGAAGGGGCCGGCGTTGTCCATCCCCTCGGCGAAGGCCCCGACGCCGGGCAGGACGATGCCGTCGGCGCTGTCGAACTCCTCGGGGTCCGCCGAGAGCGTCACCTCGGCGCCGGCCCGTTCCAGCCCGCGGGTCACGCTCCGGAGGTTCCCGAGCCCGTAGTCGACGACGACCACCTCCGCGGCCGTCTGTCTGGCGTTCATGCGCGTAGGTACGCCGAGGCCGGCTAAGTGGCTTCCCCTTCGGACAGCACTTGCAGTGCGCCGTCGACCCGTTTAGCACGCAGTCGATTCGACGACTTCGACGGTCCGGTCGCCGTCTGGCTGGTTGCACCCAGCCACCACGGCCAGCCCGACCGGGAGCAGCAAGCGGAGAAGCTGCCGGCGGGAGTGTGTGGTCCTCATATACCGGACAGTGACACGGTGAGAATATGTCTTCTTGCGGGGCGAATCCAGCACGTAGCGGTGGACGGTACGTCTGCTTACTGCCCGAAACAGATGACTAACGATATTCGCCGGTGCCGAGTGGAGGGTATGGCGATTCGAACGACGATAGGATGGTCGCTCATCACGTCCGGAATCGTGACGCTCCTGCTCGCGTATCTGCCGTACCCGTCCGTCTATTGGGGTATCGGCCTCCTCGTCGTCGGCATCTTCATCTTCGTCACCCGCCGGCTCTACTGACAGCGGGTGAACGGACTCGGAGAACGGCCGCACGGTCCGTCCCACGGACCCCGTCTCGACGCCTGGGCTCAGAAGTCCCCGAGCCGCTTCTGTCCGCTCTCCCCGTCGGTGAACTCCGCGGCCTTCTCCAGGGTCGAGCGGAACGTCTCCTTCTGGCTCGGGTCGTACAGCGTCGCGGCCGGGTGGACACAGACCATCACCGGCTGCGGGCACCCGGCGACGGTCATATCCGTCACGTCGCCGGCCTCGCCCGTGACCGCCACGTCCCGCTCCAGCAGGTGTTCGCCGGGGACTTTCCCGAGCGTGACGACGAGTTCGGGGTCGACCCGCTCTATCTCTGTTTCGAGGTAGCCCCGGCAGTTCGCCAGCTCCTCCTTGTGGGGGTCGCGGTTCTCCGGCGGACGACAGCGGACGCAGTTGGTGATGCGCACGTCGCCTCGGTCCAGCCCCACGTCCCGGAGCGTCTCGTCCAGTACGTCGCCGCTCCGGCCGACGAACGGCTCGCCCTGCTCGTCCTCGTTGGCGCCGGGGGCCTCGCCGACGAACAGCAGGTCGGCGTCGGCGGGACCGACGCCGTTGACGATGCGCGAGCGCGACTCACACAGCGCCTCGCAGCGCCGGCACTCGGTCACGGTCAGCCCGTCCATGTTGCTCATGGGTGGCGGTTGGGGCCGGGCGGTATCAAGCTCCCGGGAACGTTACAGGCGCTCTCAGCGCTCGCGCTCCGCCGCCGCCCGCGCCGCCAGCCGGGCCACCCGGAGCGGTTCCGGCCGCCCGCCCTCGGGCGTGTAGGCTCGCACGATATCTGCTGTCTCCTCCGGGTCGAGACCGACGCTGCGGACGAACACCGCCTCGCCGTTGACCGACAGCTCGCGGCGGTCGGGCAGGGCGCGGTAGGTCGCCAGCCGGTCCTCGACGACCGCGTCGCTGTCGAAGGCGTCGCGAATCGCGTCGGCGAGCCCCGGCGAGGGCTCGAAGGATACCGACACTACCGGCAGTCCGGTGTGGTCGGCGACGGCGTCGAGGTCGAACAGGTTGAACCACGCCGGCGCGATGCCGGCCAGGAACACGTAGCGCAGGTCCTCGCGGTCGAGGCGGTCGAAAAGCTCACAGACGGCGGCCGTGGCGTCGCTCCCGCCGACGGCGCAGGTCCCGAAACGGAAGCCGTCGACTACCCGGTCGGCCCGGACGACGGCCCCGGCGAGGTGACTCAGCCGCTCCCGGTCCGACGCCGCGATGCCCAGCGCGCGTCGGCCCGGTTTCACGTGTTCGTCGTTTCGTCCTCCTTGATGTCCTTCAGCCGGTCGAGCAGTTCGTCGTTCGACGCGGTGAACTCGAACTCGACGTCCCCTTGATGGGCGTCGCCCTCCGTGTCGAGCCCATCGTCATCGTCGAAGTCCGTGTCGTACTCCTGGTTTTCCTGTTCCGACTCGTCGTAGCTCCCGAACCCCATTGCATGTACAACTATGCAGTTCAGGGTCAAAAATCGCTCGCCGAACCGCCTGACGGCGCTCGCGTGTGCGCACGCGGACGCGAGCGGCCGCCGCCGAACGACCGGACTACCCCGTCGAATGGGCGGACTACCGCGACTCCGGGGCCTCGACGTTCCGGTTGCCGCCGTGGGCGTCGGCGCCCTCGCTCGGCGCGGCCCAGCGGACGGCGTTGTCCAGTACCGTCTGGATGTCCTCGCGGTGGTAGATGGGGTAGGTCTCGTGGCCCGGTCGGAGGTAGAACAGCTTCCCGCGGCCGCGGCGGTACGTACAGCCGCTGCGGAACACCTCGCCGCCCTCGAACCAGGAGGTGAAGACGAGCCGGTCCGGTTCCGGGACGCCGAAGGGTTCGCCGTAGGTCTCGGTCTCCTCGATGACGACGGACTCGCCGAGCCCGTCGACGATGGGGTGGCCGGGGTCGGTCACCCAGAGCCGCTCGCGCTCGTCGCCCTCGCGCCAGGTCAGGTCACAGGGCGTCCCGAGCAGGCGTCTGAAGGGTTTTGAGGCGTGGGCCGAGTGGAGGACGAGCAGCCCCATCCCCCCGTTGACGCGCTCGACGACCCGGTCGACGACGGCGTCGTCGACGGCATCGTGGGCGGTGTGGCCCCACCAGACCAGCACGTCGGTGTCGGCGAGCACCGACTCGGTGAGACCGTGTTCGGGCTCGTCGAGCGTCGCCGTCCGCGTATCGTGGCCCCGCTCGGCGAGTGCGTCCGCTATCGCCATGTGGATGCCGTCGGGGTAGACCTCGGCGACCGCGTCGTCCTCGCGCTCGTGGATGTACTCGTTCCAGACTGTGACTGATGGCATGGCTACGCTTGGGCCGGTGTGTGGCTAAAGGTAGTGCTTGCCTGTGGTGGCAGCTACTGTGACACTCGGCCCTACTCGCTTGCTTGTAACTGTCTGTGACCGCAACGCTACGCTTCCTTCTCTCTCGGAAGCCCTCACCCGCTCGGCGCGGCTGTGCGGGATATCCTCGCGGCGCTCGGATAGGGCCCGCGCAGCCGCGCCGACCGCGTTCGCCCTTCCAGTCCGCCAGGCACAGCGGGCCTGCCCTTCCCCGACTCAGCCGATGAAACGGCTTCGCGGCCGGGAGTGCGCTCCGTCGCACGACTCGGGGAAAGGCAGGCTATCGGGGTCGTCCCTGGCGGACTGAAAGGGCGAGACGGCTGGCGGGCGCTGTGGCGGCACTACCGAGCGAGGTATCCGTCACAGCGCCCGCGAGCTGTCGAGGGCTTTCTAGCGGTAAGTAATCGCAGTATCGACTGAGGCTACGTCGGTTCCTAGCGAGCAGTCGGGAGTCCGAACAGCCACGAGCGCCCCGAGACGTGCTAGACACTCAAGCGCGTCCCGCCACACGGATTGGACATGGAGGTCCACAACGTCACCGCCGACGCAGAGACGTTCACCTGTAACGCTTACCTCGCGCTGGGCGAGCGGACCACGCTGGTCGACGCGGGGGCCTGGGGCGGCGTCGTCGACGCCGTCCGCGACCACACCGACGACCTCGACGCGGTCGTCCTG
The DNA here is from genome assembly GCF_025457605.1 of Haloarcula laminariae. Lineage (NCBI taxonomy): Archaea > Methanobacteriati > Methanobacteriota > Halobacteria > Halobacteriales > Haloarculaceae > Haloarcula > Haloarcula laminariae. The sequence goes on from NZ_JAMZFY010000002.1 coordinate 315,223, forward strand.
ACCCACCAGCACGGCGACCACGTCCAGGAACTCGACGGCGTCCTTTCGGCCTTCGACGCGGAGCTGTACGCCTACGCCGAGCACCCGCGCCGGGACCGCGCTATCGACGACGGCGACGAACTGCTCGTGGGCGACGAGACCTGCGAGGTGGTGTACACGCCCGGCCACGCCGACGACCACGTCTCGCTGGTCTCGGCGAACTCGCTGTTCTCGGGCGACGTGGTGGTCCACGACGACGGCGCCTTCGAGGGCGGGTCCTTCGGCCGGACCGACCGGCCGGGCCAGTCGCGCGAACGCGAGATAGAGAGCATCGAGCGGCTGCTCGACCGGATGCCCGACGGCGTCGAGGGGATGTACTCGGGCCACGGCGGCGTCTTCCACGGCGACGTCCGGGGCATCGTCGAGAAAGCGCTGGAGCGGGCCCAGCGCCGCGAGCCGAAGTACCCCGAGTGACGGCTCGATATCGGCGTAAGCTTCTACATATCGGAAGAGAAGGGTCGCCCATGTATCGGCGGACACTCGCCGGCTCGGGCCTGGCCGCCGCCGGGCTCGTCCTGGCCGATATCCAGCTCGTCCACGCTATACAGCGGACGGACATCGCGGTCGACGCCGCCCCCCTTCGCCGCGATGGGGCTGGCCTACGCCGGCTACTGGCTGGCGCGCGAGACACCGTCGAGGAGACGGCGGCGCGGGTCGTCGCTCACGCGACGGTTCGGCTGGGCGAGCTCGCCGCTCGGCCGGAGGGGTAGCGGGAAACAGAGAACGGGAAAATCAGGCGGAGCGGGTCTCTTTGGCCTTCGGACGGAGGTTGCCGTAGCCGCACTTCCGGCACTGCTGGGCGCGCTGTGGGTTGCGGGCGTTACATCGCATGCAGATCTGCTTGTTCAGGATTCGGTCTGACGCTTGCTCGAAACTGGCCATATCCTGGGTTCCCTGTCCGTGCGTTTAAGCTTTGAGTTTCGGGCCGACGCAGTTTTTTACCCGGTCGGTCCCTCTCTCCTGGCTATGTACGACCGCGTTTCGGACCTCCCCCTGACCGTCCGGGACTGTGCCTTCGAACTGCGCGAGCGGGCGACCTCCAGCGGGTTCGACCGCGCGACGACCACTATCGCGCTCTCGGGCGACGGCGAGACGGGGCGGGGCGAGGACGTGACCTACACGAACGAGGCCCACCACGCGCTGGCCGACCACGCGGTCGACCTCTCGGGCGAGTACACGTTCGACGAGTTCTCCGATACGCTCGACGACGCCGACCTCTGGCCCGAGCCGCCCGACGAGGAGCGCTTCCGTCACTACCGCCGCTGGGGCTTCGAGAGCGCGGCGCTGGACCTGGCGCTCAAACAGGCCGACACGTCGCTGGGCGAGGCGCTCGGGCGGGCCTACGACCCCGTCGACTTCGTTGTCTCGACGCGTCTGTCGAACCCACAGGACGACGAGCCACCGACGACCGACCGGCTCGACGCCCTGCGCCGGATTCACGACGACCTGGCGTTCAAGCTGGACCCGACGCCCGACTGGGACGGCGACCTGCTCGCCTCGCTGGCCGACTACGACGTTCGCGTGCTGGACCTGAAGGGGCTCTACGAGGGGACCGAGGTCGACATCGAGCCGGACCCCGATTTCTACCGCCGGGTCGCCGACGCACTGCCCGACGCGCTGCTGGAGGACCCGAACCTGACCGACGACACCCGCCCCGTCTTCGAGGGCCGGGAGGAACGCGTCACGTGGGACGTGCCCATCACCGGCGTCGAGAGCATCGAGGCGCTCCCGTTCGAGCCGTCGGTCCTCAACATGAAACCGTCCCGCTGTGGCACCGTCGAGTCCGTACTCGACACCATCGCCTACTGCGAGCGCGAGGGCATCCAGCTGTACGGCGGCGGGCAGTTCGAACTCGGCGTCGGCCGGGACCACATCCAGGCGCTGGCGTCGCTTTGCTACCCGGACTCGCCGAACGACGTCGCCCCGGGCGGCTACAACGACCCCGAGGCGGGCGCGGGGCTGCCGTCCAGTCCGCTGGCACCGCCGGCCTCCCCCAGGGGTATCGGGACCGGTTTCGGCCCTGACACGTGATGGGTGGGTTACATTACTTCCGGCGTGGTACTGTCTCACATGTACTGTCCAGACTGCGACAGGAAAATCGAGGACGAACTCGAAGCCCACGCCCGCCACGCGTGTCCGTACTGCGGCGCGGGGCTGCTCGAACCGACGGCGCGATAGCCCAGCGGGCGGCTACTCCTCGACGAGGTAGTCGTCCTGCACCGCGACGACCTCGGCCGAGTCCGCGCAGTCGGCGTACCGTTTGAGGGGCTCCTCGTTGAGTTCGAGGAAGGTGTGGCCCCAGGAGAACTTCGAGAGTATCTCCTCGGCCTGGGCCCGCTCGCCGAGGATACAGAGCGCGCCGGCGAACGCCTCGACGGTGTTTAGCTGGAACGGGGTCCCGTAGTTGACGGGGTTGCCCGCGACGAGGAAGGGCAGCGACCGGTGGACGCCCTGGAGGTCGAACGCCTCCCGCTCGGCGGTCTCCCAGGAGCAGTCCAGCGCGACCAGCCGCCCGTGGCGGGCGCCGTCGCCCGCGGTCGGCGCGTCGGCGGGCGAGAGCGCCTGGTCGGCGAAGGGGTTGAGGACGATGCCCGGCGGCGTCGAGCGGGTCGCTCGGTGGAGTTCGGCCAGGTCGAACCGGGCCAGCTTCCGGGCGCTGCATTTGTCGGGGTCGTCGTCGCCCTCGTAGCGAACGTGCAGGTCCACGGTGGCCCTACTGCGGCGGCGGGCAAAAGCCGCTCGGTACCCCGACGGCCGCCCAGCGCCGTCGAGGACCGTTTTCTCGCTCGATTTCGCACCAGCGCTTAAGTGTCGACGGACCGATTGTCGTCGTGTGCTTTCCGAGGGGGCGGACGCTCCGGGGTTCGAGCTGCCGGCACTCGTCGACGGCGAGGAGCGACGCGTCGCGCTGTCGGAGTATCTCGGCGACGACGCCGTCATCCTCGCGTTCTACCCGGCCGATTTCAACCCCGCCTGCGACGAGGAGTCCTGTGACCTGGACCGGCTCGACCTCTTTACGATGCAGAAGGACGTACGCATCCTCGGTATCAGTCCGGACTCGGTGTACAGCCACCGGGCCTTCACGGCCCAGTACGACCTCACGGTCCCGCTGCTGGCCGACACGGACGGCGAGGTCGCAAAGCGCTACGACGTCGACTTCGTCGACGACATCGGCCAGTCGCTCATCGAGCGGGCCGTCGCCGTCGTCGGCCACGACGGGACCATCACGTACAGCTGGTCCACCGACGACATGACGGAGCTGCCCGCGGTCGAGGAGATAACGGACGCGCTGGCGGAGACGGGCGGCGACGACACCGCCTTCGCCCGTTATCGGGTCGGCCACGCCCACTACACGGAGGGGCGTCGGGCCTTCACATCGGCGATGGAGGCCTTCCGGCAGACGGAGTGGGTGATGGCCCAGCACGACTTCCAGCAGGCCCGCGAGGAGTTCGAGGCGGCCGCCGACCGGTTCGACACCGCCGTCCGCTTCGTCGACGACGGGTCGCTGACCCCCATCTACGAGGGGGCACACGAGAAGGCCACCGCCCTGTGGCAGGCCGCCGACTGGCTGGTCCAGTCGGCCAGCGCCTACTCCAGCGGCAGCGGCAGCGAGGGCGAGGAGCTACGAGACGACGCCGAGATTCCCCTCTCGACGGTCCGGGAGTACCGGGAACCCCCCGACCCCGACGGCGAGTGGCCCCCCGAGATGGAGACTCTGGAGAAAGACGAGCCCGACGACGCCACCGTCCTGCCGACGGAGGCCGACGACGAGGACGCCGCGCTGACGGTCGACATCGACGCGGCGGCCGAGGCGACCGACGCCGAGGCGACCAGCGACGAGACGGGAGCCGAGCCGGCGCCGGACCGGCGGCGCGAGCCCGGGACCGCCGACGGCGCGCCGACAGCCGCAGCCGACGGCGAGCCGGTCGAGGACGACATCGACGACGAGGAACTGGCCGAGATTCAGGCCGAACTCGCCGCCAACCACCCCGACTCGGAGCCCTCGGCGGCGGAGGTGACCGAGGAGTCGACCGCCATCGTCGAGGCGCCGCCGATGGGCGACGCCGACGACGAGACTGACGAGAGCGACGGCGTCCCCGAGAAATCCACGTCTATCGTGGACCCGCCCGCGGGCGCGTCGGCCGACGAGGCGGATACGGCGTCGGAGCATGGCGACGAGCCCGGGGCGGCCGGCGACACGACTGACGGCCCGGCTCCCGACGCCGGGGACGGCCGCGCCGACGAAGCCACTGCGATGGAGTCCGAGGGGCCGGACACCGACGACGCGCCCGACCTCTCGCTCGAACTGGCCGAGCCCGACCCCGAGCCCATCGACGCTGACGACCCGCCGGCCGACGAGTCGGAGGCGGCGTCGGACGAACCGAGCGAGGCCGACGGGGGAGCCGGCGCCGATGAGTGACCCGCCGACGGCGCCGACCGCCCAGGCCCGGGCGTACTACCGCGCGCTGGACGAGGCCGACTACGACCTGCTCGCGGCCCTGCTCGCCGAGGAGTTCGTCCACGACCGACCCGACCGCACTATCGAGGGCCGGGAGCGGTTCGTCCGGTTCATGCGCGAGGAGCGGCCCCAGACCGACACCACCCACCCCATCGACGCGGTGTTCGAGGCCGAGGGCGCCGGGCGCGGACCGGGCGACCACTCCGACCGACGGCCGGACGGCACCGTCGCAGTGCGCGGGCGCCTGCTCGATGCCGACGGCGTGCCCATCGTCGGCTTCGTCGACGTCTTCGCGTTCGCCGCCGGGGGGATTAGGCGGGTCGAGACCTACACGCGGTGACGGGGACAAGACATATATCGGACTGGCCGCGATTTCAGACACCACATACCATGCGTACCGACAGCATACCCCGCTCGGTAGGGGGACGATGGCGGCGGCTGCGGTCGTTCAGGCTCCCAATAACTATCTCCTACTCCCCGGAGTAACGGCCATGGTGAACGGGTCCGCGTCGCGACAGATGGGTGAGCCACTCGCCGGGCGGTTCGAGCCGCGAACGGGCGCGAAGGCGCTGGTGACCGCTGAGGACGCCGTGTTGCTCGTACAGGAGCGCCACGCCGACGGCTCGCCGTTCTGGACGCTCCCCGGCGGCGGCGTCTGCGACCACGAGTGCCCCGCCGAGGGACTCGAGCGGGAGCTGGCGGAGGAACTCGACTGTCGGGCGCGAATCGACGACCCCGTCTCGACGTTCTGGTACGCCCACGACAGCCTGGCCGCGCCGCTGTCGGTGTACACGGTGTTCGACTGCTCGCTGCTCTCCGAGCCGGCGCCAAACCCCGACGAGGGGGTCTTCGAGGCCAAGTGGGTCGAGCCCGAGGCGCTGCCGCCGGCGACGCTCCCGCAGGTCCGCTATCTCTGTTCGGACGCCGTCGCGAGCGACTAGTCCCGCTCGCCCGACCCGACGGCGCTCTCGCCGATTGGCGCCGACCCCTCGATTACTTCCTGACCGCCCATGTAGGGCCGGAGCGCCTCCGGGACGGTGACGGTGCCGTCCTCGTTCTGGTAGTACTCCAGAATCGCGACCATCACGCGGGGCACGGCCAGCCCGGAGCCGTTGAGCGTGTGGAGGTAGTCGGCCGACTCGTGGCGCTCGGGCCGGTAGCGCAGGCCGGCCCGCCGGGCCTGGAACCCCTCGAAATTCGACACGGAGGAGACCTCGAGCCAGCGCCCGCCCACGTCGGGCCCGTCGTCCATGTCGTCGCCGGGCGCCCACACCTCGATGTCGTACTTCTTGGCCTGGGTGAAGCCCATGTCGCCGGTACACATGTCCAGCACGCGGTAGGGCAGGTCGAGTTCGTCCAGCACGGCGCTCGCTTCGTCGAGCAGCCCCTCCAGGCGGTCGTAGCTGTCCTCGGGTCGGACGAAGTTGACGAGTTCGACCTTGTGGAACTGGTGGACCCGGACGTAGCCGCGGGTCTCGGTGCCGTGTTCGCCGGCCTCCCGCCGGAAGTTCGGCGAGAAGGCCTGGTGTTTCACCGGCAGGTCGTCGTCCAGCAGAATCTCGTCGCGGTACATGTTGGTGACCGGGACCTCCGCCGTCGGCAGCAGCCAGAGGTCGTCCTCGTCGATGTCGTCGTCCTGGCGGGCGCCGACGCGGTAGGCGTCCTCGTCGAACTTCGGGAGCTGGCCGGTCCCCTCCATCGACGCGGAGTTGACGGGAATCGGCGGCAACACGTCCGAGTACCCCTGCTCGCGGTGCACGTCGAGCATGAACTGGACCAGCGCGTGTTCCAACCGGGCGCCCTCGCCCTTGACGAACTGGAAGCCGCCGCCGCTGACCTTCGCGCCCCGCTCGAAGTCGAGGATGTCGAGCTCCTCGCCGAGGTCGTAGTGGGGAACCACGTCCTCGGGCAGGTCGCGCAGGTCGGCAAAGCCCTCGCGGTAGCGCTCGACGTTGTCGCTCTCGTCCTCGCCCGTCGGCACCGACTCGTGTGGGACGTTGGGAATCTCAAGTAGCGCGTCTTCGAGTCGCGATTCGAGTTCGTCCGCCCGCTCCTCGACCTGCTGTAGCTCCTCTTTCAGCTCGCTGGACCGTTCGATGGCCTCCTGGGCGGCCTCCTCCTCGCCCTCCTGTTTCAGCTCCCCGATTTTCGAGGACACTTCGTTGCGTTCCTGTCGCAGCCCGTCGCCTTTCGCCTTCAGTTCGCGCCACTCTTCGTCGATGGCCAGAACCTCGTCGAGGTCCACGCCCGTGACGCCCTTGCGCTCGATGGCGTCACGCACCGTCTCGGGGTTCTCCCGGACGAACTGTCTCGATAACATGGTCGCCGGTTCTCGACGGTCGAAATTAGGCGTGTCGGTCCTAGCAGGAGCCGTGTGAGTCGGCCGTGCTCCCGGATTCGTTTGTTGCCTCTGATGGTGGCACTCGGCCGCCGTCGCACGCAGCCCCAAACCGGATACGTCTGGCCGTCGACTGTTCACCGGAAACGTTCAATGAGTGTACTGGATTCGTTCGGTGCGTTGGTCAGTAGTATCATCGCGTCAATCGTCCTGCTGGTGTTTGCCATCGTGAGCTTCTTCGTCACGGTGTTTATCGTCCAGGTCGGCGCCGGGCTGGCCGGCTACTCGCCGAGTGGCGACTTCATCGTTCTCTCCGCGGCGATTCTGGCGACCGGCGCCATCGTCGCCGGTGCGACGCCGATGTCGAGCCTCGCCGGCGTTGAAGAGAGCGAGCGGTAACGGCCGACGCTCCCGCCGGAGTGCTGGCGGGACACAACCGTTTTCCACCCCGGCAGCCACGTTTCGGTATGGCAATCGGTGACGTGTACGACGCCGAGGACTGTGCGGACGTCCACTACGTCGACACAGGGATGTACGACGCGCCCGAATACGGCTCGGTGTATATTATCGACGCCGAGCGGCCGGCGCTCGTCGATACGGGTATCGGCACCAACTACGAGACCATCCTCGATGCGATGGACGAGGTCGGTATCGCCCCCGAAGCGCTCGACGTGATGGCGCTGACACACGTCCACCTCGACCACGCCGGCGGGGCGGGCTACCTGGCGGAGGCGTGTCCGAACGCGACGGCGTACATCCACGAGTTCGGCGCCTCCCACCTGGCGGACCCGACGCGGCTCTGGGAGGGGACCAAGGAGGCCGTCGGCGACCAGGTGCAGTACTACGCCGAGCCGAAACCGGTGCCCGAGGACCGCATCGTCGAACTCACTGACGGCGACGAAATCGACCTGGGCGACCACACGCTCGAAGCCCACCACGCGCCGGGCCACGCGCCGCATCAGGTGATATATCACGACCCCGCCATCGACGGCGTGTTCGCGGCCGACGCCGCCGGCCTCTTTACCCCCTCGGTGGGCGAGATAAACGTAACGAGCCCGCCGGTGAACTTCGACCTCGACGGGGCGCTCGCCGATATCGAGACGATTCGGGAGCTCGACCCGTCGACGCTGCTGTACGGCCACTTCGGGGCCGAGCGGACGGGCGACCGGCTCGACGAGTACGCCGAGAAGCTGGACGCGTGGGTCAGTGCCGTCCGCGAGAAACGCGCCGAACTCGGCGACGACGCGGCGGTCGTCGACCACTTCATCGAGACCCTGGAGATGCCCGCCGTCTGGGGCGACCACAAGGCCCGCGAGGAAATCGCGTTGAACGTCCGCGGCGTGCTCGTGATGCTCGACCGCGCGGAGTGACCGCCGGCCCCTGATTCGTCCTGGCGGTTTCTGCGACACTGACGTGGGCGACCGTGGGATACTCCCAGCACGAGCCCTGTCGCTGGGTTTCGGGTTACCGGAAGTGAGTGCGTTTATAAGTTCCGCTGCCGTTGGGCCGAACAGATGGAGGACAGTAGTGGCTGGTAGTTCCGGACTCCTGATTCCGCTGGTAGCCGGCATCATCGGCCTGGGCGTGGTGGCGCAGGTGCTGGCCGCACGCCTGCAGGTGCCGAGCATCATCTTCTACCTGCTGGTCGGTGTCACTATCGGGCAGCCGGGTCTGGGTATCATCGGTCGGGGCACCTTCGGCAACGCCTTGCCAGGTATCGTCGGGCTGGCGGTCGCTATCATCGTCTTCGAGGGGGCCTACCACCTCCGCTTCGAGCGGATTCGTGAGGCCCCGGCGGCGACCTTTCGGCTGGTGACGCTGGGCGCGGCCATCGCGCTCGTCGGCACCGCGGTCGCCGTCTACTTCGCCTTCGACTCCCCCGCGGTCACCTGGGAACTGGCCTTCCTCATCGGCGCCCTGCTGGTCGCGACGGGGCCGACGGTCATCACGCCAATCCTGCAGGTCGTCCCGGTGCGGGACCGCGTGGCGACGGCGCTGGAGACCGAGGGTATCGTCAACGACGTGACCGCCGCCATCATCGCCGTCGTCGTCTTCGAGACTATCAACCCCGCCACCGAGAGCGACGGCCTCCTGCTCGCCTTTACCGAACGGCTGGGGACCGGGCTGCTCATCGGTCTCATCGTCGCCGGCGTCCTCTACTACGCGCTGCAGTACGTCGACCTCTCGCCGGGCGACGCGCCCCGCAACGCCCGCTTGCTGACGCTCGCCGGCGCGCTCATCGCCTACGCCGCCGCAAACACCCTGGCGACCGAGGCGGGCGTCGCGGCGGTCGCGACCGCCGGCATCGCCCTCGGCAACACCGACCACCCCTACGAGGCCGACATCGAGTCGTTCAAGGGCGACATCACGCTGCTTGTCCTCTCTTTCGTCTTCATCGCGCTGGCGGCCCAGCTCAGCCTCCAGTCGCTCATCGACGTGGGGCTTGCGGGTATCATCGTCGTCGTCGCGGTGGCGCTGGTGATACGCCCGCTGCTCGTCTTCGTCTCGACCGTCGGTGACCGCTTTACCCGCCCGGAGAAGCTGTTCATCAGCTTCGTCGGGCCGCGGGGTATCATCCCCGCGTCGGTCGCGACGCTGTTCGCCGTGGAGCTGAACGACGAGGCCGCCGTGCTTCGCGAGGAGGCGGCGGAACTGAGCGGTGCGGAGGCGGCGCGGCTCACGGCCGAGGCCAGCACGCTGTCGAGCCAGGCGGATATCCTGCTCGGGACCGTCTTCCTGGTCATCTTCGCGACGGCGATGCTGGAGGGCGGGCTGGCGCGGACGATCGCGGAAAAACTGGATGTAATACCAATGCGAGTCATCATCGTCGGCGGCGGAAAGGTGGGCCGGTCGCTCGCCACGCGCCTCGAAGACCGGGGCGAAAACGTCGTCATCATCGAGGAGGACGAACAGGCAGTCGAACGCGCCCGCAACGAGGGGTTCGCCGTCGAAATCGGCGACGGCACGGACACCGACGTCCTCCGCTCGGCCGGGGCGGAAAACGCAAAGACAGTCGTGGCCGCGACCGGCGACGACGACGCGAACCTGCTGGTCTCGCAGCTGGCCAGCTCGAAGTTCGACGTCGAGCGGATCATCGCCCGCGCGAACAACCCGGACAACGTCGAGGCCTTCGAGGACCTCGGCGTCCGTACCATCTCCTCCGCCATGGCGACGGCGTGGGCCATCGACAACCAGATCGAACGCCCCGCCATCGCCCAGTGGATGACCGACGTCGGACGCACCGGCGACGTCCAGGAGGTCGAGGTGAAAAACCCCGACCTGCTGGGGAAGCCGGTCCGCGAGGTCGGGCCGATGCTGCCCGAGGCCTGTCTCATCGCCCTGGTCAGCGGCGACGACCACGAGGAAGCCGAGGTCCCCACCGCCGACTACGTCCTGCAGGAGGGCGACATGGTGACGCTGCTGGGCCGTCGCGAGTCGGTGCGTGACGGCATGACGCTGGTCTCACAGACGTAGCGGCCGGAGTTTTCTGCCGTCGCCCGCGGCTTGCATATCCAGCCACAGGGTTATCAGGTTGGGAATCCAAAAGTTCAGGATGGCAGACAATAAAGACGGGCGAGACAAGCAGGCCGACGACGAGCGGCGACGACAGCGCAAGCGCGACATCGTCGCGGAGCTGGAACGGGGCGACGAGACGGAGCCGCCGCTGGAACCCGAGGCGCTCGACGAACTCGAACCGGAGCTGGAGACGCTGACGTTCCCGGCGACGGGGGCCGACGTTGTCGACGCGGTGGGGGACCGACCGCTCGGACCCGCGACTATCGCGGACTTCCTCCCCGAGACCGACACCGAGACGTTCGAGGACCCCGAGGCGGTGCAACTGCGTCTCCAGCGCCCCACCATCGCGGGCGCGATGAAGCGGGTCATCGAGGCCAACGCGACCGTCTCGAACGACCGGCTGCCCGACTCCCAGCGGGAGGCCTACGAGCGGACCTTCCGGGAGCTCAGGGACATCGACGCCGTCGACGAGGACGAGGCCATCGGGACCGTCGCGGACTGGGCCGTCGAGCAGATAGACGAGAAGGGGAAAACCCCCGGGTCGCGGGCGGTCCGCCGGCAGGCCGCGAAGGTCTGCCGGGCGAACGGTTACGAGGTCCGGAACGACGAGTGGCTGGGCGTCTGAGCCGCGGGCACTCGTCGTAGACTGTTTCGGGCTATCGCCGATTCCGGCGTCGGCGAATAGGTATCAGTTCCGGTGGAACTCGATGGCCGCGCCCTGTCCGAAGCCGACGCACTCGGTCGCCAGTCCGAGTTCGGCGTCCCGCCTGTTCATCTCGTGGACCAGCGTCACCGGGAGCCGCGCGCCCGAGGCCCCCAGCGGGTGGCCGATGGCGATGGCGCCGCCGTTGACGTTGAAGCTGTCGTCGTCGAACCCCAACTCACGCTGGCAGTAGACGGTCTGGGCGGCGAAGGCCTCGTTGAGCTCGACGAGGTCGTAGTCGCCGGGCGCCCGGCCGGTCCGCTCCGTGAGCTTGCGAACCGCCGGCACCGGGCCGATGCCCATCACCGTCGGGTCGACGCCGACGACCTCGTGGGCGCCGACTTCGGCCAGCACGTCCAGCCCGTTCTCGTCGGCGAACGCCCGGCTGGTCACGACCAGGCCGGCCGCGCCGTCCGAGACCTGCGAGGCGTTGCCCGGCGTCACCGTGCCGTCGGACTTGAATACCGTCGGGAGGCCGGCGAGCGTTTCCAGCGACGTGTCCCGGCGGATGCCCTCGTCCTCGGTGACTTCGCCCTCGTCCGTCTCGATTTCCACCAGCTCGTCGTCGAAGCGACCCGAGTCCGTCGCGTCGGCGGCCCGCTCGTGGCTGCGTAGCGCGTACTCGTCCTGGCGCTCCCGGCTCACGGCCTCGGTCTCGGCGACCTTCTCGGCGGTCATCCCCATCTGGAGCTCGCCGACGTTGTAGTGTTCGGCCAGGCGCGGGTGGACGTTGTGGGTGTTCTCGCCCATCGGGACCCGCGACATCGACTCGACGCCGCCCGCGATGAGCACCTCCCGCTGGCCGGCCGCGATGGCGTCGGCGGCCCGCATCAGCGCCTCCGCGGAGGAGGCACACCAGCGGTTGATAGTCGACGCGGGGACGCGCTCGCCGAGGTCCGACAGCAGGGCGATGACCCGGGCGACGTTGTTGCCCTGTTCGCCCCGCTGCTGGGCACAGCCCCACAGCAGGTCGTCGACGGCGTCGGGGGCGACGCCCGTGCGGTCGAGTAACTCGTTCACCAGCGGAACCGAGAGGTCCTCGCTGCGGACGCCCGCCAGCGCCCCGTCTTCCTTGCCCTGTGGGGTCCTGGCGGCGGCGACGATAACCGGTGTTGACATGGCCGCTACAACGACCGCGGTCGTGTTAAACCCTCACAAACTCGGCGCCACGGGGGAGCCGTTGTCGGCCCGCCTCAAGCGTCCGTGGCCGGGTCGAACCCGGGCGGGAGCCCGGTGTGTTTGTAGCCGCTCCACTCCTCGACGCCGAACCGGTAGACGGCCACCGCCTCGGTCTCCATGGCGGCCTCGACGACCGCCGGGCGCCACGCCGTCGCAAGCACCGAGTCGATGTCGTCCCACTCGCTTTCGGGGACGGCCTCGACGGTTCCGGAGAGCAGGACGCTCTCCCAGTTGAACGGGCTCTCGGCGGCATAGACCAGAAACCCGGCGCGGTCGGTCGCCTCGATGAGCGTCCGCTTGCGGCTGTCGGGACCGCCGACGAACGCGAAGTACAGCGTCGACCCGTCGTCGTACCTGAACGACATCGGGAGCAGATACGGGGTGCCGTCGGTCGGGAGCCCCAGCACGCCCATCTTTTGGTTCGTCAGGAACGCCCGAATGGCGCCGTCGTCCATCTCGGTCAGCTGCATCCTTTCAATTGTCATATGAATGGAACTTCGGCGCAACGGAGAATAAGTGGTTCGGCGGTTCCCGGCCCGCGGGAGCCGACACCGCAAACGTCGATTTACTCGGACTGCTCGGCGCCGGGCCCGTGGCGCTTGACCCGCTCGATGCTCTCGACGGCGGCGCTTCGCTTCGGGAACCCCTGGCCGCCGTCGGCCATGATCTGCCCGTTTCGGTGGCGCAGGCGCCAGCGCCACTTCCCGCCGTTGTCCTCGTATATCTCGAAGGCGGCGTTGCCGACGGTCAGCAGGTCCGCGTCGGCGGCGTAGCTCTGGACTCGCTCGACGGCCCTGACGGCCTTGTTACGCTCGGTGTACCCCTCGCCGCTGTCGGCGACGATACCCTCGTCGTCGGTGAGCCGCCAGCGGAACTCCCCGCCGCTGTCCTCGTACACCTCGAAGCCCTCCCCGACGGTCGCGTCGGGGGCGAGCGTCCTGACTTCGTCGGCGGCGCGGCGGGCCGCGGCCCGCGTCTCGTACCCCTCGCCGCTGTCGCCCAGAATCTCGCCGTTCTTGTGGAGCAGGCGCCAGCGATAGCGGCCGGCCCTGTCAGCGTACACCTCGAAGGCGACCGGGTCGACTCGCAGGTACGCCGCGCCGGGGACGTAGGCGCGGACGCCCTTGAGCGCCCGCCGGACGTTGGACTTCGAGGCGTACCCCTCGCTGCCGTCCGCCAGCACGTTCCCGTTGTCGTGACGCAGCCGCCAGCGGAACTCCCCGCCAGCGTCCTCGAACAGTTCGAAGGTGGCCTGGCTCTCGGGAGCCGGCACTTCGGGGACGTCCTCGACCGTGTCGTCCTCCGTGGCGTCCTCCAGCAGGACGACGGCGCCGCCGGCGGCGTTGGTCTGGACGCTTCGCAGCCCCTGCATCGCCTTCTGGCGCGAGGCGTACCCCTGTGCGCTGTCGGCGATGACGTTGCCGTTGCGGTGGCGCAGGCGCCAGCGGTACTTCCCGGCCTTGTCCTCGAACATCTCGAAGGTGGCCTTGCTCTCCATCGCGGCGGCGATGGCCGCCTGTGCGGTGTCGAGTTCGGCCTCGGTCGCGTCGACCAGCGCCGAGAGGTCCTCCCGGGCCGACTCGCTGGCGGTCAGCTCCTCGGCCAGTTCCGCCCGCTCGACCTCGGACTGGGCGGCCGTCTCAGTGGCCTGTTCGGCCGCCGCCGTGGCCTCGGCGGCGGTCTCCTGGGCGCGCTCGTAGGCCTCCGCTCGCCCTGTCAGCAGGGGCGCGACGACGGCGCCGACCGCCGCCAGCGCCAGCCCGCCGATGTACAGCGTGACCGCGGGGTTCCCCTCCGGGCCGGACCAGCCGGCCGGGTAGATGAGAGAGAACCACAGCGTCGCGGCCAGACAGACCAGCGCGGCCGTATACGAGACGAACAGCGCCGTCCGCGACAGCGGCAGCCGCATCGTCGGGCCGACGAAGAGCGCGACCACGCCGACCGCGGCGAAGACGTAGCCGAACTCCCGGAGCCCCGACCGCGAGGGCGAACCGTAGAACAGCGCCAGTCCGAGGACGCCCAGCACGATACCCACCACGAACAGCCAGTAACCGTACACTTCGTCGTCCGTGGTCGGTGTCCCGATACGACCGCGATACACCCTAGATAACGGTCCATCTGATGCCATAGTTCCTTTTTCACACACCAGGGATATAACTACTACTGTTGTCATGTCAACACAAAATACTGTTCGCGCGGGACGCTTCGAGTCACTTATGCCCATCCCGGGGTAACATGCGTGGGAATGAGCAATCCGGAACTGGACGTCGTGGAGTTCCTGCTGACGACGACTATCTACAGCGAGCGACGGGACCTCGACCCCGACGACCTGCCGCCGGCCTACCGGGCGGTGTTCTGGAGCGACGGCGACATCGAGCGGCCGCTGTCGGCGACGACGTCGACGGCGCGGGAAGCCACCGGCGTCGAGCGGCCCTGGAGCGCCGTCTCCGGGCTGATGTTCACCGACCGGGACGACTTCTCCGGCACGCTCTCTTTCACCGACCGGGACCTCGCCGAGGAGTGGTTCTTGGAGCGGGCGGACGCGGCCGCTATCGAGGCGAATCCGGTGCTCGCGGCCGAGTACGGCGACGACTACGACATCGACTACGATGCCGCCCGCCAGGGGAACCGCCCCGCGCGAGCGGACCGCGCCTTCATCGACGCGATGCTCGAAGAGGCCTTCGACAGCGACGACGAGGACGACGAGGAGATGCTGGACCTCGTCGACGTCCGCGCTCCCGCTGAGGTCGAGACCACGCTGCACGACCTCGTCCTGACTCCCGACCAGGAGGGCGAGATACAGAAGATCGTCAAGGCCATCGAACACCGCGACTACCTGGCCCGTATCGGCCTGCGCGAGATCGGCAAGCTCCTCTTTGTCGGCCCGCCGGGCACCGGCAAGACCAGCGTCGCGCGGGCGCTGGCCCACGACCTCGACCTCCCCTTCGTCGAGGTGAAGCTGTCGATGATTACGAGCCAGTACCTCGGCGAGACGGCGAAAAACGTCGAGAAGGTCTTCGAGGTGGCAAAGCGGCTCTCGCCCTGCATCCTGTTCATGGACGAGTTCGACTTCGTCGCCAAGACCCGCTCGTCGGACGAACACGCCGCCATCAAGCGCGCGGTCAACACCCTACTGAAGAGCATCGACGAGATATCGCTGATTCAGGACGAGGTCCTGCTCATCGGCGCGACGAACCACCCCGACCAGCTCGACGCCGCGGCGTGGCGCCGCTTCGACGAGATCGTCAACTTCCCCAAACCGGACCGCGACATGCGCGCCGACATCCTCCGCATCGTCACCCGGCAGATGGACATCACCGACTTCGACCCGAAGACGCTGGCCGACCTCACCGAGGGCCTGACCGGCAGCGACCTCCGGATGGTGCTGCGCGAGGCGGTGCTGGAGGCCCTGACCGAGGAGCGGACCACGCTCACCCAGGCGGACCTGGAGGACGCCATCAAGGACTTCGAGGAGCGTGACAACCTCAAGAACATGGACATGATAGACGGTGACCACGACGCCCTGGTCGCGGGCGGGGACTTCACCGACGGGGAGGGCGCGGCCTCCGACGGCGGACACGACCACGACCACTGACGGCGATACCGACCGTCGCTACTTGCTTCTGACCAGAACCACATCGTAGCTGCTGTCGGTGGCGATGCGGTTGCCGACGCTCGACGCCGTCGTCGTGAGGCGGCCGGCGCTGTCGGAACCGACGAACACCATGTCGGCGCCGTTTCGCTTGGCTATCTTCCGGACCGGCTTTGCGATGCGGTTGGCCGTGACGCTCCGGCTGCAGCTCTCGTACTCGAAGGCCGCGTCGGGCGCGATATCGGCGACCTGCTCGCGCAGCGCCGTCACGACCGTCGCCATATCGAAGGGCTCGCCGGCGGCCAGCCAGCCGCGCTCCCGGGCGTAGGCGGCGTTGTTCTGTGGGATGACGCTCACCACGAGCAGGTCCTCCCCGAGCGCGTCGGCGAACTCGCGGGCGCGTTCGAGCGCGGCGACGGTGCGCGGCGCGCCGTCGAAGGGCACGACGAAGGTCATATTCGCCGGCACGGCGAGCACCGAAATATATCCCTCGGCTCGCGCCGTGGCGGCTGTGTGCTCGCCTCAGTCGTAGCTTATCTCCCCCCGCGACGAAATACTGGTATGACAGACGACGCAGCGACCGAGGACGTGTTCACGGAGCCCGACGACACCAGCGACGACTGGGTCGACGTGCGCATGACCGACCCCGAGACCGGCGAGTGGGACATCGACGTGGTCGTCGCCGAGGGGCGGGTGGCGTTTGTCGACCTCCGAATCGAACCGTCGCTGCTCGCCGGCTTTATCGACTGCCTCGTCGACGACGTCTCCGACGCGCGTGCCCGGGAGATTCTGGTCGAGGCGGTCCGAAAGCGCGGTATCGAGCCGGCCGACCTGGCGACCGAGGAGTGACCATGGAGAATCCGCCCGCCAGGCGGACGTTTCCACGAGCGTACAGCCGGCAGTATTAGGGGCGTCGCCCCGGGAGTGTCCACCGATGGAGGTCACGCTGTTGGGCACCGGCGACACGACGGGCACGCCGACCGTCGGCTGTGACTGTGACACCTGCGAGCGCGCTCGCGACCCCGACGACCGGCTCCGCGACGCGCTGGCCGCCCGGGGCGTGGACGCGAGCGACGGCGTCGAGCGGTCGCGCTTTTCGGTCTACGTCGAGAACGAGGCGACCGGCGAGACGCTGCTCGTCGATGTCGGCCCCGACTTCCGCCACCAGTTCCTGCGGGAGGGGGTCGCCCTGCCCGACGCCGCCGTCGTCACGCATGTCCACTTCGACCACCTCGACGGGCTGGGCAACGCCTATCGGCTGTTCGACGACCTGCCGGTGTACGCGGCCGACGAGACCGACCCCGTGACCGGCGAGAGCGTCGCCGGCGGTATCAGAAGCCGCTACGACTACCTCGACACCGTCTCGGTTCACCCACAGACCCCGTACGAGCCCTTCGAGGTGGCCGGCTTCGAGGTGACGCTCGTCCCCGTGGCCCACCCGCCGCTGCTGTGTTACGGCCTGCGCATCGAGGAGCCCGGGACCGGCGCCGTCCTGGCCATCTCGGGCGATACCTGCTACGACGTGCCCGACCGCTCCCGCGAACTGCTGTCGGGCGCCGACCTGGCCCTGGTCGAGGGACTGATTCACGCCGAGGCCTGCGACCACCACCCGAAAGGCGGTGCCCACCACGACGAGAACGGGGTCCCGCGGACTTTCGGCACGAAACACATGACCCTTGAGGGCGCCCGCGACTTCGCCACCGGTATCGCGCCAGACGACTACCGCATCGTCCACACGGCCCACTTCGTCCCGGCCGAACGGGCCTTCGCCGACGACATCGCCGTCGACGGCGAGCGCTTCTCGCTGTGACTCCGGCCACCGGACCGGTCGTATCGGTCGGTGAGCCGTCCCCGGCACCTTTGTACGATGCTCGGTAAACACCACGCCATGGAACGCCGTGGAATCGCGGAGGCGGGCGGTGCGGCGCTTGTAAGTGCGCTACTCGCCATCGCGGCGCTGTGGCTAGCCGTCGGCTACGTCGACTGGGTACTGGTCGCCAGCACCGCCATCGGGGTCGCCATCGCGGCCGCGGCCAACTACCGCGCCCGGACCGGCCACGCCGACGCCGTCGCAACGGAGGCGCCCGAGGTGACCGCCGACAACTTCGAGGACCACACCCCGGTCACGGCCGGCGACGGCGGTACCGAGGGAATCGAAGCGGAGCCGTCGGTCGAGGACGGCCGCACGTAGTCAGGTGAACCGGTCCAGCCCCGACTGCCGACGCCGGAACCCGTCGGGGTCGGGCTCCCACGGCGAGCGCTGGGCCCGTAGCTCGTCGGCGTCGACCGCCGGCGGGTCGGCCGCCTCGTACCCGCCACAGTCGGCGCCACACTCCTCGCTCGCCCGGACGGGGCGGCCCTTCCACGCACACTGCGGGAGCCCGTCCCCGTCGGGCGAACACTGGGCACACGCCGGATAGTCGAAGGTCCGCCACCCCTTCGCGTAGGCCCGCTCGGCCAGCCGCGTCCGGGCGCTCGCTTTCTCCGCAGTGGTCACCGGGCGCACGTCGGTCCGGCCGGGGTGGCCCTCGATGCGCTCGACGCCCGGCCCGTCGGTCGGGAGCTGCGTCGCCTCCCGGACCACCTCCCGCTCGCCGCTGTCGGGGTCGAACCGCCAGATGCCGACTTCCTCGGGGATGCGGTTGAGGTGGGCGCGGGTGACGTAGTCGGCCGTCGCCAGCACCACCGAATCGACCAGCGCCAGCGACACGTCGGTCCGGAGCTGGGCTTCGAGGTCGCCCGGGCGGTCGAGGTCGGGCTTGTTCTCGACGGCGGTGACGCGGTCGACCCAGTCCGGGTAGCGGGCGGTCTGGCGGACGTACGTCCGCCCTCCGCGACGCTCCCGCTCGAAAAAGCCCCGCTCGACGGCGAGTTCGACGGCCCGCTCGGCCCGGTCGGGGTGGCAGTCGAAGGCCGCCTTCCAGTACCGGGCCCGCCCCGTCCCCGCGTCGGACTCGATGGCCGCCGTCGGGATGCGGTCGGGCGTGATGGCGGCCCGTGCCGGAACGTCGCCCTCGACGACGACGGTGTCGAGGATGCGCCGCCCGTGGACGTGGCCGCCGAGCTGGCGACTCACCAGCCGCTCGTCCCTTTCGAGGGACGCACACAACGCCAGCTCGAATCCGAACTCCCGCACGGGGGGAGAGAGGGGCCGCCCGGGCAAAAGCTGTGCGCTCACCCCGCCGACCGCACGCAGTTTCAGCGCGTGAATGCGCCGGGGACGGTTTATACTTCCACGCTCCCGACCCCCGAACGAATGGGGGAGAGCGGACAGGCGGACGGGACACAGGCGGCCCCGGCGCACCGCGTGCTGGTCGTCGACGACAGCGAGGCGCTCGCGGCCGCCGTCGCGGAGTCGCTGGAACACGTCGACGGCGGGCTCCGGACCGCCTACACCACCGAGCCGGCGGCGGCGGTGTCGCGGCTCCGGGAGGGCCGTTTCGACTGTCTCGTCACGGACTACGAGATGGGCGACACCGACGGGCTGGCGCTCGTCGACCGGGACACGACCGACACGCCCTTCGTCGTCTTCACGCAGCGCCGCGATGAGCGCCTCCGGACTGCCGTCGCGGACCGCGGGGGCGCCTACCTGCAGAAGGGGGCCGGCCGCGAGCAGTTCCGCCGTCTGGCGACGCTGGTCCGCGGGCAGCTTCCGGACTGACCCCGAACGGCGGGGCGAAACAGCAGGTTTATCAGTCGCACGGGGCGAATCTCCACCAAGATTACTCCCGAGATGACATCAAACAACCAACCGGAGGTGAACATCGGACTCGTCGGCCACGTCGACCACGGGAAGACGACCCTGGTACAGGCGCTGTCCGGCGAATGGACCGACCAGCACTCCGAGGAGATGAAGCGCGGAATCTCTATCCGGCTCGGCTACGCCGACGCCACTTTCCGTCGCTGTCCCGAGGAGGACGAACCCGAGGCGTTCACCGTCTCCGAACACTGCGAGGACCACGACGTCGACACCGACCATCTCCGGACGGTGTCGTTCGTGGACGCGCCCGGCCACGAGACGCTGATGGCGACGATGCTGTCGGGGGCCGCTATCATGGACGGCGCCGTACTCGTCGTCTCCGCGACCGAGCCCGTCCCGCAGGCCCAGACCGAGGAACACCTCTCGGCGCTGGACATCATCGGCATCGACAACATCGTCATCGCCCAGAACAAGGTCGACCTCGTCGACGAGGAGCGGGCGATGCAGAACTACGAGCAGATTCAGGAGTTCGTCGAGGGCACCGTCGCCGAAGGCGCGCCGGTCGTCCCCATCAGCGCGGGCCAGGAGGCCAACATCGACCTGCTCATCGACGCCATCCAGCGGGAGATTCCCACCCCCGAGCGCGACCCCGACGCGGACGCCCGCATGATGGTCGCCCGCTCGTTCGACATCAACCGCCCGGGCACCACCTACGAGGACCTGCTGGGCGGCGTACTGGGCGGCTCGCTCGTCGCCGGCAAACTCGAAGTCGAGGACGAACTCGAACTCCGCCCCGGCCGCGAGGTCGACGAGGGCGGCAAGACGGAGTGGCGCCCGGTCGAGACGGACGTCCGCTCCCTGCAGGCCGGCGGCGACTTCGTCGACGAGGTCACGCCCGGCGGACTGCTCGGCGTCGGGACCGGGCTCGACCCCTCGATTACGAAAGGCGACGCGCTGGCCGGTCAGGTCGCCGGCCCGCCCGGCAGCCTGCCGCCGACCCACGAGCAGTTCACGATGGACGTCGACCTGCTCGAACGCATCGTCGGCGACGACGGCGGCGAGGTCGAGAAGATATCGACCGGCGAGCCGCTGATGCTCACCATCGGCACCGCGACGACCGTGGGCTCGGTCACGAGCGCCCGCGACGAGGAGTGTGAGGTCGCGCTCAAACGGCCGGTGTGTGCCGAGCCGGGCGCGAAAATCGCTATCAACCGTCGCGTCGGCACCCGGTGGCGGCTCATCGGCGTCGGCACACTGCGTGGATGATAGTGCTGGACACGAACGCACTCATGATGCCGGTCGAAAGCGAGGTTCGTCTCTTCGACGAACTCGACCGGCTGCTGCCCACCGCCGACGGCTATCTCGCTCCCGAAGCGGTCCGTGACGAACTCGACAAACTGGCCGACGGGGCCGGGAAAGAGGCGACGGCGGCGTCGGTCGGTCGGGACCTGCTCGACCGCTGTACGCTCGCCGCGACCGGGGCCGACTACGCCGACGACGCCGTGCTCGAACTCGCACGGCGAGACGACGTGACACACGCCGTAACGAACGATAACCCCCTCAAACGCCGCCTGCTCGACGCGGGGATTCCAGTAATTAGTTTAAGGGGCCGGAACAAACTGGATATCACTCAACCATAATATGTACAAACGGGTACGCCTACGCGATACAGTCGAAGTGCCGCCGCGCCACCTCGCGGACGTCAGTCCGGGGATGGTCAAGAAGCTCCTGCAGGACAAACTGGAGGGTCGGATGGACGAGGACGTCGGCAGCGTCGTCTCCGTCATCGAGGTCCACGACATCGGTGACGGCGCGGTCCTGCCGAACAAGCCCGGCGTCTACTACGAGGCCGAGTTCGACGCCCTGACCTTCGACCCGCAGATGCAGGAGGTCGTCGACGGCGAGGTCGTCGAGGTCGTCAACTTCGGGGCCTTCGTCGGCATCGGTCCCGTCGACGGCCTGCTCCACGTCTCCCAGATTTCCGACGAGTATCTGGCCTACGACGAGGAGAACCAGCAACTCGCCTCCAGAGAGTCCAACCGCACGCTCGGCGTCGGCGACGCCGTCCGGGCCCGCATCGTCACCAAGAGTATCGACGAGCGCAACCCGCGGGACTCCAAGATCGGCCTCACGGCAAAGCAGGTCGGCCTGGGCAAGCACGGCTGGCTCAAGGAGGAGCGCAAGAAGCGAGAGGGCCCAGCGGAAGCCGGTGATAGCTGATGGCCGATAGATTGGTCTGTCGCGACTGTCACCGCGTCCAGGGCGCCGAAATCGAGAGCCAGTGCGAGGCCTGTGGCGGCACCTCGCTCACGGAGGACTGGGCGGGATACGTCGTCATCGCCCACCCCGAGGAGTCCGACATCGCCGCCGAGATGGAAGTGACGAAACCGGGCCAGTACGCGCTGAAAGTCCGCTAACGTGGCCGACGTTCTCCTCGACCTGCCCCGCGAGCTTCGGAGCGAACTCAAGGAGCCGATGGGCGACATCTACACCGACACAGCGGCGCTGCTTTCCGATGCCGGCGCCCCGCTCGTGGCCGTGGGGGACATGGTCACGTATCACCTCCTGGAGGCCGGGCGAGTCCCCGACCTCGCCTTGGTCGACGAGCGGACCAAGCGGTCGGCGGTCGAGGACGACGTGACCGCCGCCATCACCGGCTTCGACCGGACCGTCGCGGTCGACAACCCGGCGGGGACGCTGACCCACGAACTCCTGGCGGCGATGCGCGACGGCCTGGACGGCGACGGGACGACGCTCGTCGACGTGGAGGGCGAGGAGGACCTGGCGGCGCTGCCGGCCGTCCTCATGGCCCCGGGGACGGCCAGCGTCGTCTACGGACAGCCCGACGAGGGGATGGTGCTGGTCGCGCCCGACGGGGGCGTTCGTGAGCGTGCGCGGTCGATTCTGTCGCGGATGGACGGGGACCCGGACGCCGTTTTCGAACTGGTCGAGCGGGCCGGCGAGGACTCCTAGCCGCGGTTGTCCGCCCACCGATGGGGACTGCTTTTCCACTTAGCGGGGCTTCCGGCGGATAGCGTAGGTAGAGCGCAAAAACTTCGGGAGAACCGGGCGACCGGAAACGGGTCCGATTACTGCGGGCGGGGGACCGAGAGGTTCTGCATCTCGACCCCACACCGGTCACAGCTCACCGTCGAGCGCTCGCTACAGAGCCGACTGCCGCAGTCCGGGCATTCGAACAGCTGTTCCTCGTCGTCACAGGGAGCGGGGTCTGACCACCGTGGCATACTCACTCACACATGTCCGGTCCGGAAGCTTAAACATTGTTACCATTCCGCAACGGTGGACGTTCGTCCAGGAAAATTGAACGGACGGTCACTCCCGGCCGCCGGCGGCCGTGTAATCACGCCAGCACGTGGACGTGCCTGACCAGCGACCGGTGGACGCGGCGTTCGAACCGGTCGGTGACGGTCCAGCCGGCCTCGCGCGCGAGGTGGGACCAGTCGCGGTCGGCCACCAGCACGCACCGGGGAGCGATTCGTCGGGATTCGGCGAGCGCGCCGGAGACGAGGGGGGCGAGGTCCCCCTCGATGCGGGACTGGCGGCCGTAGGGGGCGTCGAAGACGACGGCGTCCGCGGCGCCGTCGGCGAGGGGCAGGCGGGCGGCGTCCGCGCGGACGAGGTCCCAGCCGCCCGGGTCCGGATACGCGCCGCCGGGATGGCCCGGACCGTCGAGGACATGCCGGAGGTTCTCCCGGGCGCCGCGGACCATCTTGGCCTGTGCGTCGCCGCCGACCGCGCGGGCGCCGACGAGGCCGGCCTCCAGCAGGAGCCCGCCGGTGCCACACATCGGGTCGACGACGGTCGCCCCCGGTCGCGCGCCGGCGACGTTCACGAGCGCCCGGGCCTCCAGCGGGGCCATGCTGCCGGGCTGGAAGAAGGGGCGGTCGGTGGGCCGGCGGCTCCCGAAGTCCCGGCGCGACTCGACGGCCTGCCAGCCGAGCGCACAGCAGGGCCCGCCCGCGTCGCCGGTCTCGTCGTCGCCGGCGGGGTCCGCGAAGTACGCGTAGAGGGTGTGGTCGGGGCGCTCCAGGTCGACGGCGAAGCCGCGGTCGGTGAGGACGCCGCCCAGCGCTCGCTCGGCCCGCTGGGTGTCGATACCCGCGCTGGCCCGCACGTCGACGGCCCGGACCGCGACGGTGCCCTCGCGGTCGAGCGCGGCCGCTTCGAGGACGGCTTCCGCGCTCCCGATATCGGGGTCGCCGGTCCCGACGAGCTCGCAGGCCCGGTGTGTGTAGGCGAGGTGGCGGGCGCGGTCGGTGACGCCGCGGGCGGTGGCGAGGCCGGGCGCGAGCGGGGCCACGTCGCTCGCCGCGCTCGCGGCCTCGCGTCGCGCGAAGGGGTCGTCCTGTCCGCCGAGTTCGAGGACGTACACGCTCTGGCACTGTTCCCGGGGCGGTATCAGCGTGCCGGTCCGCCGCGGTCGGCGCCCGAACCCGGGGACGGCGCGTGGTCCAGCCGACGGGACGGCCCGTCTGCCGACGTGGCACCGGCCGGAATGACTGTCGTATTTAAAACGATTTATTATAGGGGATACCCTGATAACTGGCAATCCATGCCATGAACCTTTATAAAGGTTAAATACGTGTTTTAAGTCGAGATATGGTTGACCCCAAGGAGACCATCAACATCGAAAACGTCGTCGCCTCGACCGGTATCGGCCAGGAGCTCGACCTACAGAGCGTGGCGATGGACCTCGAGGGTGCCGACTACGACCCTGAGCAGTTCCCCGGACTCGTCTACCGCACGCAGGACCCCAAATCCGCGGCGCTAATCTTCCGTTCGGGCAAAATCGTCTGTACCGGTGCGAAGTCGACGGACGACGTCCACCAGAGCCTGCGCATCGTCTTCGACAAGCTCCGTGAGCTACAGATTCAGGTCGACGACGACCCCGAAATCGTCGTCCAGAACATCGTCACGAGCGCGGACCTGGGTCGGAATCTGAACCTCAACGCCATCGCCATCGGGCTGGGCCTGGAGAACATCGAGTACGAGCCCGAGCAGTTCCCCGGCCTCGTCTATCGACTCGACGAGCCCGACGTGGTCGCCCTGCTCTTCGGTTCGGGCAAACTCGTCATCACCGGCGGCAAGAAGCCCGACGACGCCAAGGAGGCCGTCGACAAGATCGTCTCCCGGCTCGAAGAGCTCGGCCTGCTGGACTGAGACCGCGAGACGCCACGACGGACGACGCCACACGGTGCGCGGCGTCAGTCGGCGCCGTAGCACAACGCACAAACACTGGCGTGCCCAACCGTCGGGTATGCTCCAGGCCGGAACGCCGAGTCTGACGGGCGGCGGCGTCCTCGCAGTCATCGTCACACTCCTGCTGACGTGGCTGTTCTACGCCGTCACCCTCCATCTGGCGGCGACTTTCTTTATCGGGGAGACACCGACACAGCTGGCTGCGAAAGCCGCCCTCGTCCCCGCCGTCGTCTCGATGTTGCTCCAGCAGTGGGGCGTCGCCTCGGGACTGGTCTCGCCCAGCGTCGGCGTGCTCGTGGTCGTCGTCGCCACGCTCGTCGCCGACGGCATCGCTATCAGCCTCTCCTATCGGCTCTCGACGAGTTCGACGGCGCCGCTCGTCGCGCTCCACCTGGCCTTCGCCGCGGTGCTTGGCTTCGCACTGAACAACATCTTCGGGCTCATATAAATGGACAGCAACGACCGCGCTATCGTCTCGTTCACCGGGCTGGCCCACGCGCTGGTCCACACCTACGAGCTCTCCGTCCCAATCTTCGTCGTCGTCTGGCTCACCGAGTTCCCCGTGACGACCGCCACGCTGGGCACCGCCGTCGCCGTCGGCTACGGCCTGTTCGGCGTGGGGGCGCTACCCGGCGGCGTGCTGGCGGACCGCTACGGCTCGAACACGCTCGTCACCGCCTGTCTGGTCGGGATGGGCGCCTCGTTCCTGTTGCTCTCCGTCGCGCCCTCGGTCCCGGTCATCGCCGTCGCGCTCGGCCTGTGGGGCCTCGCGGCCAGCGTCTACCACCCGGCCGGGCTGGCGCTCATCTCGAAGGGCGTCGAGGCCCGGGGGACCGGCTTCGCCTACCACGGGATGGCCGGCAACGCCGGCATCGCGCTGGGACCGCTCGTCACCGCCCTGCTCCTGCTGGTGGTCGACTGGCGCGTCGTCGCCGCCCTGCTCGTCCTCCCGGCGGTCGCCGCCGTGGCCTACGCCCGCACCGCCGAGTTCGACGAGACGGCCGCCGTCGACGCGGCCCCGGAACCCGCGAGCGACGGCGGCGACTCGACGACCGGCGCCCCGGACTCGCTCGCGGAGTTTCTGACCGACAGCCGCGCGCTCTTCACCGCGGGCTTTACCCTCGCGATGCTGGTCGTGATAGCCAACGGGCTGTTCTATCGCGGCGTGCTCACCTTCCTCCCGGACGTGCTCGGGGACTTCCTCCCGCCACTGGGCGACGTGGTCGGGCTGTTCGCCGACAGCCCGCTCGCCGCGGAGTTCGACCTCGCCTCGTACCTGTACGTGGCGCTGTTGACCGTCGGTATCGGCGGCCAGTACGCGGGCGGGAAGCTCACCGACCGCATTCCGACGGCCGCCGGGATGGTGGCTGTCTTCGCCGGTCTCGCGGTGGTCGCTGTGTCCTTCGTCCCCGCCGCTCGGATCGGGGTGGGGCCGCTGCTCGCGGTCAGCGCCGTGCTTGGCTTCCTGCTCTTCGCCCTCCAGCCGCTCTATCAGGCGACCATCGCCGAGAACAGCCCGCCGGGCGGCCGGGGGCTCTCCTACGGCTACACCTACCTCTGTTCGTTCGGGGTGGGCGCGGCCGGCGCGGCCGTCTCGGGATATCTGCTGTCGACCGTCGGCGTGAACGGGACCTTCCTCGGGCTCGCGGTGTTCCCCGCGCTCGGGTTCGGCTTCGCGCTGGCGCTGTGGCGGCTGGGCCGGCGCGACACCGGGCGCTCAGCCTGAGTCCCGGACCGGGGCGACAGGCGCCGTCACTCGACTAAGCGTTCGATTTCGGTCACCAGCACGTCGCGCGCGCCGACCTGCTTGAGGTCGTTGATGGTCTCGAAGACGTGGCTGTCGTCGACGACGGCGTGGACGGCCACGTCGTCGCTGCCGGCGATGTCCATCACCGTCGGGCCGCCCATCCCCGGGAGGACCTCCTTCACGTCCGACAGCGCCGACTCGGGGACGTTCATCATCAGGTACCGCTTGCCCTCCGCCGACAGCACCGACTGCAGCGCCATCCGGACCTGCTCGACCTTCTCGTCGTCGGCCACGTCCTCGCGGGCGAACAGCCGCACGGAAGAGGCGAGCACCTCGTCGATGATGCCCAGCTTGTTCATCCGCAGGGTCGTCCCCGTCGAGGTGATGTCGATGATGGCGTCGGCGATGTCGACGTGGGGCGTCAGCTCCGTCGCGCCGGAGACCTCGGTGAGTTCGACCGACACGTCGAGGTCGTCGAAGTAGCGCCGGGCGATGTTGGGGAACTCCGTGGCGACGGTGCCGCCGTCCAGGTCGTAGACGGTCTCGATGTCGCCCTCCTCCGGCGCGGCCAGGACGAGCCGACAGCTCCCGAACTCCAGGTCCAGCAGCTCCGCCAGGTCGCCGACCTCGGACTCCCTGACCTGGTCCAGCCCGGTGATGCCGATGTCGGCGGCGCCGTCCGAGACGTACTCCGGGATGTCGGCGGCGCGGGCGTACAGTATCGTCACCTCGGGGTCGACGGTGTCGGCGTACAGTTGACGGTCGGCCCCGTCGACGATGTGGAGGCCGGCCCGTTCGAGCAACTCTTCGGCCGGCTCGTGCAAGCGACCCTTGTTGGGGACGGCGATTCGCATACTGTGACTGGGAGGGGGCGGGTCTACTGTCTTTCCCTCTCCGCTAGTCGCGCCGCGGCAACAGGAGAAAGAGCCCGCCGGCCAGCAGCGTCAGCCCGGCCATCACGTAGAACGAGAGGTCGAACAGCCCGCGGTCGGCAAAGAGGCCCACGAGCGTCGACCCGGTCGCACCCACCGAGAAGAAGCCCGTTCGCAGAAGCCCCCAGCCGGTGCCCTCCACGGCGTCGGGGAGCAAATCGACGATGTAGGCGTTGGTCAGCGGTCCCGAACACATCCGGACGCCGATAGCCGCGGCGGCCAGGCTCAGGACGGCCCGCCCCGAAAGCAGGGGCAAGAGCGCCAGCGGGACGGCGCTGACCACCGCGATGCCGACGAGGACCCTGGGCGAGCCGTAGCGGTCGGACAGCCGGCCGGCCACTGGCTGGGAGACGGCGCCGCCGACGAACAGCCCGGAGAGAATCGCCCCGGCGGTCCCCTGCGTGAGACCGTGCGTAGTGACGAGATACGTCGTCAGAAACGCCGTGACGGCCTGAAAGACGAGCAACATCACCATCGCGCCGCCGACGGCCAGCGCCAGCCGCCGGTCGCCGAGGCCGGCGACGACCGCCCGGAGGTCGGCCCACAGCGACCGTTGCTCCGTGGCCGTCTCCCGGTCCGAGACGCTGAGCCACAGCGCGCCGGCGACGAGCAGAAAGAGCGGGGCGACGGCCGCCAGCCCGGCCCGCCAGCCGTAGCGGGTCGTGACGACGGCGGCGGCGAGCGGGAGGACGGCCGAGCCGACGGAGCCGGCGGCCATCACGGTCCCGAAGGCGACCCCCTCGCGGGCGTCGAAGGTCCGAGAGAGCAGGGTCCCGCGGGGCGGCCCGTAGAGCCCGGTCCCGATGCCGAAGCCGGCGGTGGCGAGGACGAACAGCGCGTACGTCGGCGCGACCAGATAGCCAAGCAGTCCGATGCCGGACAGCAGCGCCGACCCGACCAGCAGCGTCCGCTCGCCGACGCGGTCGATGTACACCCCCGCCGGGAACTGCATCGCCGCGTAGGTGAGCCAGAGGACGGTGACCGCGATGCCGGCCCGCGTGTTCGAGATGCCGAACTCCGCGCGGATGGTCGGGAGGACGGCGGGGACGACAAAGCGCATCCCCAGCACGAGGAACCACCCGGCGGAGACGGCCGCGAGCAGGCGGTAGGGGTTGCCGGCCCGCGAGTCGCTGACGACGCCACGAACTCGGTCGGTGACACCCATCGGATAGCCACGGGGCTTCGACCGGAAAGACGCTGACGAAAGGGACGTGACGCCGACAGCGCGGAACCCGGCCGAACTAAGAGCGGCCGTTCCCAACCTCGCCCCATGACGGAGCTCCTCGTCACCGGCGGCCAGGTCCTCAGACCGGATATGACCGTAGAGCGCGCGGACGTACTCGTCGACCAGGACCGCGGCGACATCGTCGCCGTCGACGACCCCGGAGAACTGTCCGGCGACGACGAACTCGACGCCGGCGACGGCCTCGTCGTCCCCGGGCTGGTCAACGCCCACACCCACGTCGCGATGACCCTGCTTCGGGGCTACGCCGACGACAAGCCGCTCGACGCCTGGCTCCAGGAGGACATCTGGCCCGTCGAGGCCGAACTGACGGCCGAGGACGTCCGCGTCGGCGCGGAACTCGGCCTGGTCGAGATGATTCGGTCGGGGACGACGGCCCTCTCGGACATGTACTTCCACGTCGACGAGATAGCGGCGGCCGTCGAGGACGCGGGCCTGCGGGCCTTGCTGGGCCACACCGCCGTCACCGTCGCCAAGGACGACGAGGGGGCGCGGGCGGACATGCAGGCGAGTCTCGATACGGCGCTGGAACTCGACGGCGCGGCCGGCGGCCGCATCAGGACCACGTTCCAGCCCCACAGCCTGACGACCGTCGGGGAGGAGTACCTCCGGGAGTTCGTCCCGGAGGCCGTCGAGGCCGGTCTGCCCATCCACCTGCACGCCAACGAGACGACCGACGAGGTCGACCCGCTCGTCGACGACCACGGCGTTCGGCCGCTCGAATACGCCGACGACGTGGGGCTCATGGGGGCGGACACCTTCCTCGCCCACTGCGTCCACGTCGACGAGACGGAAATCGACCTGCTGACCGATACCGGGACGGGGGCGGTCCACTGTCCGGCCTCGAACATGAAACTCGCGAGCGGGATGGCGCCGGTTCAGGAGCTGCTCGACGCCGGCGTCACCGTCGGGCTGGGAACCGACGGCGCGGCCTCGAACAACGACCTCGACATGTTCGACGAGATGCGCGACGCCGCGATGGTCGGCAAGCTCGCCGCCGACGACGCGAGCGCCGTCCCCGCCGAGACGGCCGTCGAGATGGCGACCGCAAACGGTGCCGACCTGCTCGGCTTCGACTCGGGGCGCATCGAGGCCGGCGCGAACGCCGACCTCGCGGTCGTCGACCTCGACGCCACGCACCTGACGCCGGCCCACGACCTCGTCTCGCATCTGGCCTACGCCGCCCGCGGCAGCGACGTGTGCCACACGGTGTGTGACGGCACCGTGCTCATGCGGGACCGCGAGGTCACCGTCCTCGACGAGCGGGCGGTCCGCGAGCGGGCGAGCGACCACGCCGCGGCGCTGGTCGAGCGGGCGGCCGAGGAAGGTTAAACGCTCATAACTGTCGATAAACGCTCTAACGGCTTTTGAACGGTTCATACCTGGACGGCAAACCGGGTGAACGGACTGAACGGGATTGGGGGTTTAATCAGATGTCCGTCCAGCGTAGACGTGTGATGCATACCAGACTGTTCGCAGTTATGGCCACGATGGGGTTGGTCCTGTTCGCGCTGGGACCGGGGGCGGCGACCGTCGCGGCCGACACCGCCGGCAACGACGCGCTCGACGTGTCGGTCGACCAGACCGACGCCGAGCCGACCGTGACGGTGACCGACAACGGCACCGCGGTCGAGAACGCCACCGTGACCGTCGAGGCGCTCGACAACGGTACGTACGAGGGCACCAGCGGTAACTACTCGACCGACGCGAACGGGACGGCGACACTTCCCGAGCCGACGGAGAACGTCTCCGTCGAAGTGACTGCGACTGCCGAGGGGGCGACCGGCTCGACGACGGCCGACCTGACCGTCTCTGCGGGCAACGAATCCGTCGGCTTCGGCGCCCAGGTCTCGGCGTTCGTCGAGTCGCTGCTCGCGGGCAACACGACCGGCGTCGGCCAGCAGGTCGCCGACTACGTGACCGAGAACAACCCGGGCAACGCGCCGGCGTGGGCCGGCCCGCCCGTCGATGACGACAAGCGCGGCCCGCCCGAGCACGCCGGTGGGAACGACAACGAGACCGAGGGCGACAAGCGCGGCCCGCCCGAACACGCCGGTCCGTCCGAAGATAGCGACGACGCGGACGACAACGAGACCGAGGGCGACGAGCGCGGTCCGCCCGAGCACGCCGGCCCGTCCGAAGATAGCGACGACGCGGACGACAACGAGACGGATGCTGACGACGACAGCGGGACGGAAGACGACGACAGCGGCGGGCCGCCGGAACAGGCTCGCGGCAACGGCAACTGACTGGCTTCGGTAGCGTTTTACGAACTCTCTCCTTCCTTCCGGGCATGACAGCGCCCATCTCTGAGCGACTCGACGACGTCGACGCGGCCCGCGAGTCGGGCCGTCGGAAGATGGACTGGGCAGCCCAGCACATGCCCATCTGCGACGCACTCGCCGCCGAGTTCGAGGCCGACCAGCCCTTCGCCGGCGAGCGAATCGGCATGGCGATGCACGTCGAGGCGAAGACGGCCATCCTGGCCGAGCTCCTGGCCGCCGGCGGCGCGGAGGTCGCCATCACCGGCTGTAACCCCCTCTCGACGCACGACGACGTGAGCGCCGCGCTCGACGCCGTCGACGGCGTCACCTCCTACGCCGAGCGCGGCGTCGACGACGAGGCCTACTACGACGCTATCAAGGCCGTCATCGACCACGAGCCGACCATCACCGTCGACGACGGGATGGACCTCGTCGCGGCCATCCACGAGGAGTACCCCGAGCTCATCGACACCATCGTCGGCGGCGCGGAGGAGACGACGACCGGCGTCCACCGCCTGCGTGCGATGGACGAGGACGGCCAGCTCGACTACCCCGTCTTCGCCGTCAACGACACGCCGATGAAGCGCCTCTTCGACAACGTCCACGGCACCGGCGAGTCCTCGCTGGCGTCGATTGCGATGACGACGAACCTCTCGTGGGCCGGCAAGACCGTCGTCGTCGCCGGCTACGGCCACTGCGGCAAGGGCGTCGCCAAGAAGGCGAGCGGCCAGAACGCCGACGTCGTCGTCACGGAGGTCGAGCCCCGCCGCGCCCTGGAGGCGCACATGGAGGGGTACGACGTCATGCCGATGGCCGAGGCCGCCGCCGAGGGCGACGTGTTCATCACGACGACGGGCAACCGCGACGTCATCGTCGAGGAGCACTTCGAGGCGATGCAGGACGGCGTCCTGCTGGCCAACGCCGGCCACTTCGACGTGGAGATTGACCTCGACGCCCTCTCGGACCTCGCGGTCGACAGCTACGAGGCCCGCGACGGCGTCCAGGCCTACGAGCTGGAAGACGGCCGGCGGCTGAACGTGCTCGCCGAGGGCCGACTCGTGAACCTGGCGACCCCCATCGCGCTCGGTCACCCGGTCGAGGTGATGGACCAGAGTTTCGGCGTCCAGGCCGTCGTGGTGCGCGAACTGGTCGAGAACGGCGGGGCCTACGAGGCCGGCGTCCACGACGTGCCCGACCGGCTGGACAAGGAGGTCGCGGAGATCAAGCTGGAGGCCGAGGGCGTCGAGTTCGACGCGCTGACCGACACGCAGGCGGAGTACATGGACTCCTGGCAGCACGGGACGTAGGTGCTCGCGCTTGGCGCGAGCACCGAACAGCCGAACGGGAACAGCGTGACCCGCGGAGGGGCCCGGCGAGACGCGCACGGGGAGCGACCGTCTGCCCGTTCAGCGGCGTCGTCGCGGGAACACATACGGTTCGGCGCCCGACTGAACGTATCAATGGCCGGAAAACTCCTGGTCGAATTCTTCGCGGTCGAGTCCCTCCTGATTATGGGTGGGTTCTTCGTCGCCGCGTTCCTGCTGCCGCCCGACCCGTACTCACAGCTCCTCTCGACGGTGGTGATTCTGGCGGTGACGCTCCCGCTCTCGTACTGGCTGGTCTACAGGCGAGGAATCCCGTCCTGATGTCGCCCCGAAAGCGGACCCGCTGTGCTGACCGCTGACCCCGGGACGGCAATTTTATTCGGCCCGGCGCGCAAGCGGTGTCCATGCAGCCCCTCCACGCGCGTTACCCGTTCCTGGCCGCCGCCCGCGAGGCCGTCGAGACGGCGGCGGTCGACCTGGGCGAGGTGGTCGCGACCGACGACGCCGTCACCCAGCGGGCCGTGGAGCGGGTCGAACACGCCATCACCGACGGGACGGTCGGCGAGCCACACCGGCGGACCCGCGTGGAACTGCTCTCCTATCCGGTCGCGCGGGTGCTCGTCTCGCTCGTCGATACACACGTCTGTACCCGCAAGTACGCCCAGGCCGAGGCCGAGACGGCCCAGGAGCGGTTCAGCGAGGAGTTCGCGGCGACGACGGAGTTCAAGTCCACGAGCACCGAGCGGGTGAGTCTCGACCAGCTGCTCGCCGAGTTCGACCTCGCCAGCGCCGTCACCGACGCCGACGGCGGCTACTGGGTCGAGGTGGGGACGTATCTGGACCTGGCGGCCGACCAGCGCGGGGACCGCTGGCGGCTGGTCAACCGGCCGCTGGCCG
Source organism: Haloarcula laminariae (assembly GCF_025457605.1). Taxonomy (NCBI): domain Archaea; kingdom Methanobacteriati; phylum Methanobacteriota; class Halobacteria; order Halobacteriales; family Haloarculaceae; genus Haloarcula; species Haloarcula laminariae. Next base: position 348,377 of record NZ_JAMZFY010000002.1, read on the forward strand.
ACGGACGGGTCCGCATCGCCGCCGACGAACTCCACGTCCTGTTGAAGCAGGCCATCCGCCACCGGGTCGCGGAGGGGCTCCCGTTCCAGGTGCCCGACCCCATCGCCGACGAGCTCGGCGACGAGGTCGAACGCTTGAACGAGGTGCTCGCGGAGCTCGACCTCACACGGGAGATAGACACCGTCGTGCCGGAGCTGTTCCCGCCGTGTATGCAGGCGCTGCTGGACCAGGTCCAGAAGGGCGAACACCTCGAACACCACTCCCGCTTCGCCATCGCCGCCTTCCTGACGAGCATCGGGATGACGACCGACGAGATCGTCGACCTGTTCAACGTCAACCCCGGGTTCGGCGAGGAGGCGACCCGCTATCAGGTCGACCACATCCGCGGGGACACCAGCCCGACCGAGTACTCCACGCCGGCGTGTTCGACCATGCAGTCCTACGGCGACTGTGTCAACATGGACGACCTCTGTGAGCAAATCTCACACCCGATGGCGTACTACGAGCGGAAGATAGACGACGCCGACGACGAGGAACTGGAGGACTGGCGCGACGAGAACAGCGACGACGAGGCCGAAGCTTAGAACTGCTGGCGTTCCAGCCAGATACCCGCTCCGAGCATCACGACGACGAAGAGCCCGATAGCGCCGACCAGTGCGGTGCCGCCCTGCGGAGTCAGCCCCCCGTTCGCCGAGTAGGTCGAGGCGACGTAGACGGTTGCGCCGACGAACGTCACGAGGGCGATGGCCGAGATGACGACCTGTACGATTGCCTCCCGCTCGATTTCCATATCCGGCGATATCCCCGGGGCGGGCAAAAGGGTGTCGAAGCGCCCGACCCCTCCGTACCGCCGAGAGATTTAGGGTCGTTCGGGCCCTACGTTTCGACTGGACACACCGCGAAAAACAGCCGTGTCCGCCCGCTATGACCCTGATTCACCCCTCGGACGACACCGAGCCGACTGCACTGGCACCCGACCCCGAGAGACTCGACGCCCGGTCCCGCCGCGCCTGGACCGAGCGGATGGCCGTCGACCGTCGCGAGGACGACACGTACGCCGTCACCACCGAGAGCGGCCACACCTACCGCGTCGACCTGCGCGAGCACAGCTGTAGCTGCCCGGACCACCGTATCCGCGGCGAGCAGTGCAAACACCTGCGGCGGGTCGCCATCGAGATAACCGCCCGCAGCGTCGCCCCGCCGGGCCGCGAGCGGGCGCGCTGTGATGTCTGTGGCCGTGTCACGTTCGTCCCCGAGGCGGCGTCCCCGCCCCACCGCTGCCGGCACTGCCGGCTCGTCGCCGGCGATATCGTCCTCGACCGCGAGACGGGCAAGCGCCTCGTCGTCGCCCGCGTTCTCGACGAGCGGGCCGACGAGCGCGTCGTCGAGGCCACCGGGGAGACCGTCGCGGAGTACGAGCGAAACGACGGTTACCCCGCCGACGACCCAGTCGTCGAGGCGACGTATCTGAGCGACGCCCGGGGCTCGAACCCCTCCCGGCGCTACGCGTTCCCGCGGTCGCGGCTGGAGCGGACCGACGAACAGCGCATCGAGTGATACCGACGGCTGTCTCAAACTGAGGTAAGTCACTACCGATTATCTTCACGAGCCGCCAGCATGACCGCTCGACACGGGGACGCCGCCGTCGGCGCGTCGACGCTTCTGGGCGGTTCGACGCACCACGAGTCGGTTCGGCCCACCCCCGCGACGGCGGCATGCGTTCTGGCACCGGTATCCCGGATAAACCTTCGTCGGCGCTACAGCATCTCGGCCGCCTCGTCCTTCGAGAGGTCGCCCCGCTCGAACGCCGAGAGGACGTCCAGGACGGCCTGGTCCGGGCCGCTCTCCTCGGCCACCTCGTCGAGCGTGACCTTCTCCGTGTTGCCGACGAACTCCTCGAAGTCGGTGCCGTCGGCCAGCGCCGTCTCCTTCTTGACCCGGTAGTTCCCGCCGTCGGTCGTGTAGAGCTCGCCCGGGTGGAAGAAATACCAGTCCTCGCGGTCGAAGCGGGCGGCGACGCGGGGTTTCGCGCCGAAGTTCCGCGCGAAAAAGAGCAGCGCCTCTATCTCCTCCCCGTCCAGGTAGATGGGGTCGCCGGCGCTTGATTTCGCCTCGATAGCGTAGAACGTCTCCCCGTCGCCGGTCAGCACATCGGGCAGTTCCCGCTCGGTGGCGCTGCCGCTCGCCGGCGCCCGCATCACCGCGAAGCCGGCCTCGTCGAGTGCGTTGACCAGTTCCCGCTCGCGGCGGTCCCCCTTCGCGTTCGAGTTTGCCATTGCCCGTCGTTTCGTCGTGGCACGTAAAAACGCCTCGCGGTTCCGTCCGGCCTACGACGGTCCGTCCGCGTCGTCGCTGTCCCGCTCCGACCGGAGTCCCGCCCGGGACTCCAGTTCCCGAATCACCTGCTCACTCTCGCCGCCGTCGCTGCGAATCGCCGCCGCGTAGCGCTGGTACTCCTCGCGGGAGACGGTCACGGTCTTCGACTCGCCCCGGCGGGTCAGCTCCAGCCGGACCATCCCCTGTGGGTTGTTCCGGGTGCGGAAACTCGCCATCGCGGTGAAGACGAACCAGAACGCCAGGGCGGCCCCGAGGAAGTACGCCATCGCCGTCTCGAAGGCGAGCGTCTCCGCGCCGGTGGTCCATCGCTCCGGGTAGGCCACCTGGAAGAGGGCGACGCCGACCAGACAGAGCCCGGCGCCGACGAGGACGCCAACGTTTTCGCGCCGCGAGGACGGGAGGACGGCCACGACGCCGAGAAACATCGCCGGGATGCCCAGCCCGCCCAGCGTCCCGGCGAGCTTCTCGGCGGCCCGGAGGTCGCTCGCGCCCAGCCACCCGCCGACGGGCGTCGTCACGACCAGCAGGCCGAACACGACCGCGAGCGCCCCCACGACACAGAGCGTGGCCCCGGCGAAGACGCGACGCGGGTCCCGCCCCTCCCAGCGGCGGCCGCCGTACGCGTCTCCGAGCTGCTCCATGCGAATTCGTTGTGTCCCATCCCACAAAACGGTACGTCAGACGGGCGTCGGACCCCGGAGCGCGCGCCCCGCGGCCAGACAGAGCGTCCCCAGGTGGTCGCTGTCGACCCGTTCGAGCGTGGCGTCGGGGAGCCGGTCGGCGAGTGCCTCGCCGGTGGCCGGGGCGACGTTGGTGTCCCGCCGGCCCTGCAAGACGGCGACCGGGACCGAGACCGCGTCGAGTTCGAACGGCCACGGCTCGGCGAGCAGACCGAGTTCACGGACGACGCCGCCCGGCCCGCGGCTCGTCGCCGCCAGCACGTCGGCCTGGACCAGCTCGGCGACCTCGTCGGTCGTGAGCGCCTCGGTTTCGGGCGGCGTGTCCGCGACGAGGTCCAGCGCCGCGTCGGGGCCCTGTCGACCGAGCGCCCACCGCTGGAGCCGGACGAGCGGCGCACACAGCCGCGGGACGTGTCGGGCCAGTGCCCCCATCGCTCGCTGTGCCCGGCCCCTGTCCCCGACGCCGGGCGGCCCGCTCCCGCTGACCACCGTCACCGACTCGACGGCGTCCAGCCGGTGACAGGCAAGCGCGAAGGGAGCCCCGCCGGAGAAGCCCACCACCCCGGCCGCGTCGGCGTCGAGACGGGCCAGCAGCGCGGCGGCGTCGTCGGGCCAGTCGGCGATGCCCCTATCGGCGTTGTCGGAGTCGCCGATACCCGGCCGGTCGGGGGCGATGAGGCAAACGCCGCGCTCGGCGGCGGGGGCGTCGAGCAGCCGCCCGAGCAGCCGCGAGCCGGGCGTCCCGTGACAGAAGAGGACGGGGCGGCCGGTCGGGTCGCCGTAGGTCTCGTAGGCGAGCCGCCGGCCGTCGAGAGCGAGATACTGTGGGTCGGTCGACCAGTCGCCGGCAGTCGGTTCGGCGGGGACCATACGTCGTCGTACCGGAGAGCCGCGGAAAAAGCCTGAGCCTCGGTGGTGCGGGTTACTCGCTCTGGATGCGCGGCGCGAGCATGTAGGTGACCCGCCCCTGGCCCTCGGCGAAGTCGAAGTGCATCTTGACGGGGAACTCCTCGCCCAGTTCCATCTCGACCTCGGCGTCTTTCGGGATGGCCTTGTTCATGTTCTTCAGGTAGTCAAGGGAGAACAGCGAGTGGGCGTCACCGGGCGTGAGGTCGATGAGGTCCTCCTGTGTGAGTTCGAGGTGGACGTCGTCGGTGTCGCCCTCGGCGTCGACGTAGAACAGCTCGTCGGTCGCGTCGACGCCCAGCGCGATGTGGTCGCTGACCATGTCCGCGGCGGTCACCGAGCGGTTGATGTCTTTCCCCTCGATGACGATGTGGGCGGAGAGGTCGAGGTCGGGGAGGTCGGGCTCCTGGCGGATGGAGTCGGGGTCGATGAGTGCGAGCGTGTACTCCAGGCCGTCGATGGCGATGTGGAGCTTGCGCGTCTCCTCGTCGAGTTCGAGGTGGACGAGCTGGCCCGAGTCAGCCATCCCGGCGATGTCCTCCAGCCGGGAGAGGTTGACCCCGATGAGGCCGCCGTCGGTCTCGTAGGACTCGAAGGCCGCCGCGTCGAGTCGCAGATCGACCATGCCGACGTTGGCCGGGTCGACCGCCCGAATCTCCAGCCCGTCGTCTTCGAGGTGGATCTTGCACTCGTCCACCAGCACGCTCACTGAGTCGAGAGCCGACTTGAGCGTGTCCGCACTCACGATGGCGTTGAACATCTTGAACCGGGCTACGCCCCCATGCATTAAAAAGTCCCTCATTGAATCCGCGTGCGCGCGGGGGCGGGCCGGACACAGCGGGCGACGGGGTGGTTGCGACTGCAGGCACCGCCCGTATCCGACCGGCACGACAAGCGAGAGTGAATGACCGACCCAGTCGACGAGAGGACGCGCCGGTGGAGCCGTCGGGCAGTGCTCCGGTCAGTCGCTGTCGGCGCTGGGGCGCTCGGAACTGCCGGCCTCGCCGCGGGCCAGACGGAGACGGACGGCGGCGGCGACCAGGGCGGGCAGCAACGGGCCGTCATCCCCGAACAGCAGCAGTACGACCAGACGGTGACGGGCTTTTTCATCCACATCGGTCCCGGCGTCGACCCGACGGAGGCCGGCGTCGCCGACCAGTGCGATTTCGTCGACTGGGCCGACGACGAGACGCTGGCCTACGACGCCCAGCTCATCGACCGGAAGGCCGACCCCGAACAGACGCAGATAACGCTGTATCTCCACGAGCGCGTCGAGGTCGAGCCCGGGGCGCTGTTTATCATCAACAACCGCGAGCAGTGCCGGAGCGGGTACCTCGGCATCTACCTCGAACCGGTCGGTATCAACCTGGCACAGCTCCGGAGCCGGGACTTCACGCCGAACCCCGAGACCCAAGATGGCGGGGGCGGTGTCGGCGCCGCAGGCCCCGGCATGGGCGTCGCCAGCGGGCTGGCGGGACTGCTCGGGACGGGCTGGCTGCTGGGTCGGCGGCGCTGACACCGGCGAAGCGACACCGAGAGCAGAGTATGATACTCCCCTGGCCCGCCGGGGGCGACGGCCACTGTTTGCGAACAGAAAGCTGAGGTTTGTTATGTCAGCTCCCACTCACTAACTGGCGTTCTCAGCCGGTAGGCGTTTGTTTTTATCAGTAAATCTAGTGCAAACAGTAATATCTAAGCCGATGATTTTCCACCAACTATCCGCAGACGAGTACCGAACCGCATGCAAGCGGTACGTACATAGATAAGATACGTATCATGACTCGACGAAGTTCCACGACGGACGAGAATAGTCTCAAACGACGGACATTCTTTACGACGGCTGGGGCCGCAGCGATATTCGGCCTCGCCGGGTGCAGCGGCAGCAGCCCCGACGAGACCGGTTCCGACTCCGGCGACGGTGACAGCAGCGGCGGCGACGGAAGTACCGACGCCCGCGCTGACGGTCCGTTCGGCGATATCGGGTTCGAGGACGGCGAACTGACCGTCGGTATCAGCGACGACGCGGTCGCCGCGGTGAACGCGTTCTGGGAAGACGAGCTAATCGGGAGCGAGGAGGTCCCCACGGGTGCCTCCGAAATCACGGTTTTCAGTGCCGACCGGACCTTCCACGGCGAAGCGGTCAGACTGGTCGCCGTCGACGACGAGGACAACGAAATCGACTCGACGACCGAGTCTTTCGCCGCCGACCCGTCGGTGAGCCGCGTGCGGTCGCAGGCAGCCAAGAACGACCGTCCGATGACCGAGGAGGCCGCCAACGAGTACAGCGGGGAGTTCACTACCGCGCTTGTCACCATAGAGAACGCGGGCGACGGCCCCCTGTTCGTTCCACAGTGGGGCTTCAAACCGGACACGAGCGTCTACCTCACCGACGGTGTCGCGACCGTCGCGCCCGCCGGCGCGGCCGACGACCGGCTGTCGGACCCCTCCGACCACGTGCTCGTTCCCGCCGGCGGCACCGCCGAAGTCGTGCCGTTCTTCCCGAACCCCCGACACCTCTACTTCGAGCCCGACAGTGGCGGGGAGAACGAGGAGTGGCCCGAGTCCATCCGGAGTATGGGCGAGTGGCCGGACGGGTATGCCGACGGCGACGAGGTCGACGTCCCGGTGACCATCGAGGACGACCGCGGCGAGCGAGTCACGGACACCGTGACCGTGACCTACAGCGGCGGGATGTTCGACATCGGCGGCCCGGCCGCAGCGGCGTATACGCCCGGAAGCGTCACCACCAGTAACTGACTCCGTTTTGCACGGGTCCCGACGGCCCGTCCCGCAATCGTAGCAGGGAACGCCCGTCCCTGCCGTGTTGCCCCGCTCACGTTCGGAGTTGAGCGCCAGCCCCCATCCGATGTACCTTTCCGGTTCCGCGGCGTCATCTCCAGTATGAACTGGAATTCGCCAGCAGTTTCGACAGGGGATTCGGTGAAGTAACGATGTCCGGTAAGGACGAATACTACAACAAAGCCAAACAGCAGGGGTACCGCGCCCGGTCGGCCTACAAGCTCCAGCAGCTGGACGACACCGCCGGCCTGCTCGGCGAGGGCCGCACGGTCGTCGACCTCGGCGCGGCTCCCGGGGGCTGGCTGCAGGTCGCCGCCGAACGCGTCGGCGAACGCGGCACCGTCGTCGGCGTCGACCGCCAGCGCATCGAGGACCTGGAGAACCCGGAGCCGACCGTCGAATACGTCCGCGGGGACATGACGGAAGAGTCGACGAAACAGAAGGTCCGCGACGCTGTCGGCGGCAGTTCGGACGAACTCGGCGGTCCCGTCGACGTGGTCGTCTCGGACATGGCGCCGAACATGAGCGGCGACTACGACCTGGACCACGCCCGCTCGGTCCACCTGGTCCGACAGGCCTTCGAGGTCGCGACCGACCTGCTCGGCTCGGGCGGGGACTTCGCGGCGAAGGTGTTCGACGGGCAGGACCTGCAGGACCTGAAGGCCGACATCGAACCGGAGTTCGAGTACGTCCGCGAAGTGCGCCCGGACGCCTCGCGTGACTCCTCTTCGGAGCTGTATCTCGTCGCCAAACACCGACTGACCGCGCCGGTCCGGGCCGGCGACGTGGTCGAGGTGACCATCGACGACATCGGCGAGGAGGGCGACGGCATCGCGAAGGTCGAGGACTTTACCGTCTTCGTCAGCGGCGTCGAGGAGGGCGAGACGGTCGAGGTGCGCATCGACGACGTGAAACCGCGCTTTGCCTTCGCGCAGCCGGCAGAATAGTCTCGCCACTTCTCTGCGGTCCGTTATCGAGGGTCTTCGCTACTGCTCGCGGGTCGCTTCGCTCCCCGCTCGCAATCCGAGACATCTCCCTCCGGTCGATGTCTCGCTTACCACGGCGACGGGCGGGCGGCCTGGTCGCGGGCACGGGCCGCGGCGACGACGGCGTAGACGAAGGGGGTGTCACCCAGCGCGATGGCGAGTTTCAGGAGGTACTGGCCGACGACGAGCGACAGCGCCGCCGGGAGCGAGAGCCCCTGTAGCAGCACGAACCCCACGCCGACGAAGATGACCGTATCGACCAGCTGGCTGGTCGCCGTCGAGCCGATGTTGCGCAGCCAGAGGTGGTCACCGCCCGTCGCGTCGCCCAGCGCGTGAAAGAGGACGACGTCGAGGTTCTGGCTGACGACGTAGGCGGCGAGGCTGGCGGCGACGATGGCGGTGCTCGAACCCAGCACCGCGCGGAACGCCGCGGGGTCGACCTGCTGGCCCGGCAGCCCTGGCGCGAGGATGGTGGACCAGACCAGCGCCAGCAGGACGAAGTTCATCGCGAAGCCGACGTTGACGACGATGGTCGCGGCCCGTCGCCCGTACAGCTCCGCGTAGCAGTCCGACGCGAAAAACGTCAGCGCGTACGCCAGCGCCGCCCCCGGAAGGACCAGCCCGTCGCCGACGACCGGCAGCGCGACGGGCAGCGAGAAGGCGAGCAGCTTCGAGGCGGTGACCTGGGCGACCACCAGCGACGTGACGAAGAGGCCGACCAGGCCCACGCGCAGGGGGTCCTCACTGCTCGTCATCGAGGCGCCCCTGTCGCTCGTCGATGTCGTCTAGCAGGTCCAGCGTCTTGCGGACGGAGGCCCGAATCGCCTCGCTGCGGTTGACGAACTTCCCGTCCTCGCCGACGTGGCCGTCCAGGTCCTCGAGGAGTTCAGCGGGCACTTCGACGCTTATCTTGGGCATATCTGGAGAATACTGCCGGCCGGCTTAAATCAGTCGAAGCGGTCCTAATCGGCCGGTTCGCCCCGTCCCTTCGGGGTCCGGCGACCGCCCAGCGTGTACACCCACAGGATTGCCAGGCCGAGCAGGTACGCGAGCGAGACGGGGATGCCGACCAGGAACATGGTGAAGATGCCTTTCGGCGAGAACAGCGCCGAGAGCGTGACGATGCCGATGACGACCTCGCGCCAGCGGTCGTACATCAGGCTAAAGGGGACGATTCCGCCGCGGTGGAACAGGAACATCGTGATGGGTATCTCCGCGAGCAGACCGATGCCGACCGTGAGGAAGAACACGAGCCAGCCGAAGCTGCTGATGCGGTAGGAGATTATCATGTTGGCCTGCAGCTGGTCGCGGGCGATTGCCGAGATAGTCACCGGCGCGACGTAGAGGAAGCCGACGAGGCTGCCGACGGCGAGCGCGCCGAAGAGCGACCCGCCCCAGACCAGCAGTATCTTCCGGTCGCCGACGACGAACCCGCGCTCTTTCAGCGCCGGCCACGCGAAGTAGGCCACGAGCGGGATTATCGAGACGGCCCCGACGATGGTCGAGAACTTCACGATGAAGACCAGATGTTCGACCGGGTGCAGCGTCACGATGTTCACGCCGGCCTGCATCTCCTCGGGGAGGCGGCCGACGAACACTTCCCGGATGACCCCGATGCCGCCCTGGTAGAGAAAGAGGAAGACGCCGGCCAGCACGGCGCCGAACAGCCCCAGTATCCAGAACGCCTTCGAGAGCAGCGAGTCGAGGATGAAGCGGATGTCGTAGTAGTAGCCGCCGATGTCGTCCTCGGTGGTCTCCTCCTCGGTGAAGGCGTCGGCCATCCCCGCCGTGGTCGAAGCGAGGACGTTGTCGCTGTCCTCGGACTGGTCGTCCGCCGTGTCCCCTTCGCCGCCCGTCTCGGGCGCGTCGGGCCCGCCGTCCTCGTGGACGGCGTCCCAGCGGTCGAGGACCGCCTGGGCCTTCTCCTCGTCACCGCTCGACAGCGCCCGGTCGGCGTGGCCCAGCGCTTCCTCCTCAGTCATGACCTCGAAGGCCTCCTCGGGGGCGACCCTGACCGCCGAGGCGTCAAGTTCGCCGATGTCGATGGCGGTCGGGTCGCCGTGGCGCCGGCCGGCGGGGACGGCGCTTTCCGAGAGCGCCTGCAGGACGTGGTAGTACAGCACGACCGCCGCGCCGGCGAGCCCGATCACGGCGCCGATGGCGACCGCGGTCTCCGCCGTCGAGAGGCCGAGCAGGTCGGGCCTGGCGAGGTTCCCTTTCAGGCTCTCCGAGTAGGGCGCGGCGGCGGCGTCGATGGCCCGGAGCGCGTCGAAGGCCGACGTGGTCAACAGGAGGTATATCCCGCCGCCGACGGCCACGAACGCGCCCAGGATGGTGTTCCACTGCTCGCGGGCGACCCGGCGGGTGCTGATGAGGTCGCCCGACCGTTTGACCGTCACCGCGAGCTTCGAGAGCGCGAGGCTGAAGCCGTAGAGGCCACACAGCGGCATGGCCCACATAATCTGCGTGAAGGGGTCCGGCGGGGAGAAAAGCGCCCCGAACCCGAAGATAGCGAGGACGGCCAGGCGCCACTTCTCCCGGAACGTCTCGTAGGGGACGATACCCGTGTACGAGAGGATGGTCATCATCAGGGGGAGCTGGGCCGCCAGGCCGAACGAAACCGCGAGCAGGAAAACGAACTGGAACCACTTGACGATGGAGTACTGCGGGGTGAACCCGGCGGCCAGCGCGTTGCCGGCCAGGAAGTTGAACATTATCGGGAAGAACAGCTCGTAGGCGTAGGCGACGCCGACGGCGAACAGCCCAAGGCTGATGACGACGAACAGCGCGCCCTTCCAGGCGGGGATATGTTCGGTGGGCCACCAGCCCCGGCGTCGGAGCCCGTCGCGGCCGAAGAATATCAACAGCGGCACCGCCATGAGAATCCCGATGACGGCCCCGATTTTCACCTGCAAAAGGATGACGTCGAAGGGCGTGATAGCGGCCGTGCTGGTAGCCTCCCGGGTCGCTGCGTTCATCTGGGAGTACAGCAGGTCCGAACGGAGTCTCTCCCACCCCCCGTACTGCAGGGCCATGATGGTCCCTATCATGCCGACGACGAAGACGATGAACACCTTCTGGAGGTTCGACTGGGCGGCCGATAGCATCGAACCCAGCGTCTCACGGCCGCTCTGGACCGTGCGAACGGTGTCCTCGTCGATAGCGCTCGACATCTCTCGTGTGGGTAGCCGACTGACCGTTATCAATTTGTTCATGGCCCGCGCGGGCCGGCTTCGCTCGAAAAGAAAGTTTACAACGACCTCCCGCTAAACGCGTCCCAGATGGGTAACGACGTGGACCGCTCGGGCTTCGACGGGGACATCTCACGCCACGAGAGCGATATCTACCCGAGCCTGGACCCCCGCGGGGCCCCGGCGCCCGCCGGCGACGCGGGAGCGACCGGCCCCGAACCTGCGCCGGAACCGGGCGCGTCGGACGGGGCCTTCGACGGCGCCCCGGACGACGAGGAGATGCCCCTTGCGGACCACGTCGAGGAGATGGCGACCCGGCTGTTCATCGTGCTCGCCGTGATGGCCGGGGTTGCCGTGCTCGCCCTGCCGGCCTCGGACGAGCTCATCAACTTCCTGTGGTACTCCTTCCTCGACGGGCCGGCCGAGAACTGCGCCCGCGTCGCCGTCGACGCCCAGCCGGGCGGTCAGGCGGCCGGTCCCGCCGGCGCCGACTGCCCGCACGTCTACAGTCCGCTCGCGCTCATCCTCGCGCGGCTGAAGGTGGCCTCGCTGGTGGGGCTCGTCGTCGGGCTGCCGGTGTTCGTCTACGAGACGTATCTGTTCATGCGCCCGGGGCTGTACCCCAACGAGCGCCGCTACTACCTGGCCGCGGTGCCCACGAGCCTGGTGCTCGCGGCCGTCGGCGTCGCGTTCGCGTACTTCCTCGTCCTGCGGGCGATGTTCGACTACTTCATCACCTACTCCGACCGGGCGGCCGACCTCGCGTTCGGCCTGGGTGAGACGTTCAACCTCATCATCCTGATGCTGGGCTTCTTCGCCATCGTCTTCCAGATTCCGCTGTTCGTCATGCTGGCCATCATGATGGGTATCGTGACCCGCCGGTGGCTGGTCCAGCGCCGGCTCTACTTCTGGGGCGCCTTCGCGGCCATCGCCTTCGTCTTCAGCCCGGACCCGACCGGGATGGCGCCGCTGATGGTCGCGGTGACGATGATCGGCCTCTTCGAGGGGACTCTGCTCCTGTTGAAGTGGACCGGCACCAGCTCCCCGATGCCGACCGCCGGGGACGTGGCCAAGCGCCGGCCCTACGCCTATCTCCTCTTTGCCCTCGTCGGCTACGTCCTCAGCCCGCTCCCGGTGCCGACGGGCTACTACGGCGCCCTGCCGAGCTCGGTCACGGGCCCGCTCGCCGAGGTCGGCTTCGCGCCCTCCATCCTGGTCGGCGGCGGGCTCATCCTCCTCTTCGAGCTGACGGCCTACCTCAACAAGAACTACTACGGCAGCGCGCGGCTGTGGCGGGGCCTCCGCCGGGTCCGCCTGCCGGTCTGGACGGTCGCCATCGTCGTCGGCTACCTCTCGACGCCGGACCCGACCCTGTTCCGGCTCGTCGACCAGTTCGGCCTGGCGCCGACCGCGGCCGCCGGGGTCGCCCTGGCGCTGCTCCTCGTCTTCGAGGGCGGCCTGCTGGTCGCCCGGCGCAGGTCGAGCGGGGGCGCCGAGCGATGACGACGCTGCTGCTCGTGCGCCACGGCGAGACCCCCTGGAACCGCGAGGGGCGGGTCCAGGGGTGGGCCGCTACGGGGCTGACCGACCGGGGCCACGAGCAGGCCCAGGCGCTGGGGGCGTGGCTGGCCGACGAGTACGACGTGGACCGCGTCGTCGCCTCGGACCTGCGACGGACCCGCGAGACGACCGACCACCTGCGTGCGGCCGGCGACGGCCTGCCGGACCCGACCGTCGACCGGGCGTGGCGTGAACGGGGCTTTGGCGTCTACCAGGGCTTTCTCGCCGAGGAGCTGTTCGAGCGCGAACCGGACCACGCGTCCGGCGACAGCGTCTCCGCGCTCGCCGCCGCCCCCGAGGGCGCCGAGGGCATCGACGAGTTCTGTGCCCGCGTCGAGTCGGCGTGGGCGGGACTCCGGGAGCGGGTCGACGACGGCGAGACCGCCCTGCTGGTGACCCACGGCGGCGTCGTCAAGGTCGTGCTGTCGCTCGTCACCGGACGCTCGCGGGCCGCGGCGCTGACCGCCCACTCCCCGCCGAACTGCTCCGTGACGGAGATACGATTAGACGACGGGGACGCATCTGTCAGTCCAGTACGGAACGGTTTCTAGGAGCAAGCACGGTGTCACGGGACGACAAACGGGTTGACGTGTGCTACCGGTCTCGCTTCGCAAAGATGGTAGAATTACAGCTTTGTTGTCATCTATGCGCTTGTTGTTCAGCTTGTGACAAATGATGTGTTCAGCGACGAATCCGATGCGGTGTAAAACCGAACTAGCGACTCACTTCTGTACGCAGATTATCCACAAACTATACCCAAACGAAATCATTTTGATTATACACAGCGCGACTGATTACTCCTCTTTGGCTTCCCAGACGGCGTTGTCCTTGTTCTGTCCAGTATCGAGGTTGACGCTCAGGCCGGCGGCGCTAATGCCTATATTACTGATACCTTCTAGGTTGGCGATAGAACGCGTGTGGGTCCAGTCTGCAAATATCCGACGCGTTTCGACATCGTCGTCGTCAATGTTCATATTACAACCGACCGTCACCTCCCATCCGTCACCGACTGGGTCACCAGCGTTGTCCTCGTTGTGAGCGACATCGTCATATTCGACTGCGACACCATTTCCACTGATGTCTCCCTTCGTCGGGTTATCCGTCGGCGTGTAAATGTACGTAAGCGGATAGCCGTACTCACTTTCGGGCACCCGGTCGAAGTGATCGGTCGGCCAGTACAGACCAATAACGTCGTTAGGTGGCTCGGCTTCCCCCGCATATCCGTCTTCGTGAATCGTTAGTTCCAAATCACACCACGCGTCGTCTGTCGACTCATACGTGTAGAGGTCGAGATCACCATGACATTTAGTCAGGTCGTAGCTTTCGCGGTCGATTTCTTTCTCCGAGTCGCTTTTCGTGGGCTGAACCTCTTTGGTTGCACTAGTGTTGTAACCCTTGAATCCGCGTTCTTTCAGGTACTCGTCGAACTTTTCGCTGTCGCCGGTCTCTTTTCGCAGTTCTAGTGCTTCTTTATAGATCTCTTCTGGCTTTTTCGAAGTTTGGCGACGTCGGCCAAACGCCGAACCTGCAGGAACCGTAACAGTCGCTGCACCGACTCCGAGACCTTTGATGAACTGTCGTCGATAACTCTTGCCCTTATCGGACATTGCAATTACATTATGAGATAGAATGTTATTTAAAACTTACTGTGAAAAATACAATTAATACACGATAACATATATACTACCGTCTTTGATAGACTAATTTTACGGTGTAGAACACTGTAACAATCTACGTTCAACAGATAGGGGAAGTCGAAAACGGCTACAGTCAGAGACGAGAAATTGTGGTTGGCTGGCAGTTGGTTCACTACTCCGCGCTCGGATACTCCTGGCCGAACACGTCGCTCACCACGTCCTCGCCTCGCTGCTCGTCCGCCGGACTGACACTTCCCGTCCGATAGCCGTGCAGGTCCAGCGTCACGTGGTCGAACCCGCAGTCTTCAATGTGGTCGCGGGCGGCACGGACGAAGTCGGGGTCGAGCGCGGCCTCCAGCTCGCTTTCCCCCACTTCGATACGGGCCAGCCCGTCGTGGTCCCGGACCCGGAACTGCTCGAATCCCCACGTTCGCAGCAGGCGCTCGGCCTTCTCGACGCGGGAGAGGCGTTCCTCGGTCACGTCCAGCCCCGTGGGGATGCGCGAGGAGAGACAGGCCATCGAGGGTTTGTCGGCGACCGAGAGGTCGTACTCGCGAGCGATTTCCCGGACCTCGTCTTTCGCGATACCGTGTTCCAGCAGCGGGGAGTACGCGTCCAGTTCCTCGACGGCGCGCAGGCCCGGCCGGTGGCCCTCGCCGGCGTCGGAGGCGTTGGTGCCGTCACAGACCACGTCGATGCCGAGTTCGCGGGCGCGGTCGTACATCGCGCCCAGCCGCATCGAGCGGCAGTGATAGCAGCGCTGGTCGTCGTTGGCGACGAAATCGTCGCTGTCCAGCTCCGAGAACTCCACGAGCTCGTGGCGGATGCCTATCTCCTCGGCGACCCGCACCGCGTCGTCGAGCTCCGCGGCCGGCAGCGTCTCGGACTTGGCGGTACAGGCGACGGCGTCGTCGCCGAGGGCGTCGTGGGCCAGCGCCGCCACCACGCTGGAGTCGACGCCCCCGGAGAAGGCTATCAGGACACCGTCCCGGGCGGCGAGGTCCTCACACACGGTCTCGGCGACAGCAGTCATGGGCCACGCTACTCGGCCAACGGCCAAAACGCCTTCGCGTTCGCGGTCGACGCGTCGGGGGCCGTCCCGGCCGGCGAGCGGGCCGTGGGCGACGACTAGGCGTCCTCGGCCGCGATGGCCGAGAGCGTGTCGTTGTAGTTCCCGACGTAGACGACGCCGTCGACGACCGCCGGCGGCGACCGAATCATGTTGCCCGTGTCGACGGTCCAGCGCTCGGCGCCGTCGCCGGTCGCCAGCGCACGGACCTTCCCGTCGCCACAGCCGGCGTAGACGGTGTCACCGACGACGCTGAGCTCGGCCATCAGCCAGTCGCCGGGCCGGTATCGCCACTGCTCGCCGGCGGTGGCGGCGTCGAGCGCGAAGATGTTGTCGTGGCTGGTCCCGAGGTACGCGGTGCCGTCGGCGACCGCGACCGTCGGTCCGTGGGGGGTATAGCTCTGGTAGCGCCACTGCTGGGTCCCGTCGGCGGTGTCGAGCGCGTGTAGCGTCCCTTCGGTCCGATTCGTCGTGCTGATGTAGACGAGTCCGTCTGCCACCGTCGGCGCGTTGTAGACGTAGCGGCCGGTCCCGAACTCCCACCGCTGGGTCCCGTCGGCGGCGTCGAGCGCGTACGCCCGCTGGTCGAGGCTACCGACGTAGACGGTGCCGTCGGCGACCGCCGGCGAGGCCTGGACGCGCCCCCGGGTCCGGAAGCGCCACTGCTGGGTCCCGTCGGCGGCGTCGATAGCGTAGACGTGCCTGTCGTCGCTGCCGACGTAGACGGTGCCGTCGACGACCGCCGGCGAGGACTGGACGGCGTCGCCCGTCTCGAAGCGCCACTGCTCGGTGCCCTCGGCGGCGTCGATAGCGTAGACGTGCCCGTCGTCGCTGCCGACGTAGACGGTGCCGTCGACGACCGCCGGCGAGGACTGGACGACGGTGCCCGCGCCGAAGCGCCACTGCTCGGTGCCCTCGGCGGCGTCGACGGCGTAGACGTTCCCGTCGTAGCTCCCGACGTAGACCGTGTTGTCGACGACCGCCGGCGACGTCGCGATGATGTTGTCGGCCCGGAACTCCCACCGCGTGGTGACGGGCGCCGTGGGCCCCGTCTCCCCGGCCGCCGCCCGGGTACGCGCGGGGTCGGCGCCGAACATCGGCCACCCGCTTATCGTCGCCTCGTCGATGGGCCCTGGCTCCGGCGTCTCCTCCGGGGGGTCGGTCGGTCCCTCGGTCGGCGTCTCGGGTCCCGACGATGTCGCGGTGCCGGCATCGGTCCCCGACGGCGTCCCCGTCTCGGTCGTGTTACAGCCCGCGAGCCCTGCCCCGCCGGCGACGCCCAGCGATAGCAGATATTCGCGCCTCGTCGGTCGTCGTGCCATGCGGGCCCTCAGTCGGCCGCCCGCTTAAACTATCTGTCTAGAAATAGATATTATCCCGCGCTCGGCGGCACCCCCTCGCATCCACTGCCCGTCAGTCCGACGCTCACGGCAGCGAACACCGACGAATCGTTCCACTGGCGCCCGTCACGCGAGGTTTTTTCTCGTCGGCCGCGAATGGCCCGACAGATGGAGCTCGAATCGGTACCGGGGGTCGGGGCGAAGACGGCCGAGGCGTTGCGCGAACTCGACGACCCCGAACGCGCACTCAGCGAGGGCGACGTGGCCGCGCTCTCGCGGGCGCCGGGCATCAGCGAGGGGCGGGCCGCCCACATCGCCCGGGGCGCGATTCGGGCCGAACACGACGACCCCGGCGGCTTCGCCGCCACGCCGCGGGCCCGGGAGCTGTACGAGACGGCGCTTTCCCTGTTACAGGAGCGCACCGTCACCGACTACGGCGCCAAGCGCCTGGAGACGCTGTATCCCAGCGGCGCCCGGAGCCGCATCGACGAGGTCCGCGCGTTCACCGAGCGGGCGCTCGCCCGCGAGCCGACGCCCGCGGTCCGCGAGGCCCTCGCCGGCGTGGCACCGCTCGCAGAGCCCGGCGACGTGCGGGTCCGGGACCGCTGTCTGGCGACCGGCGACGCCGAGACCTACGCCGCCGCCCAGTCCGCGATTCCGGAGGTGAGCGTCGAACTCGTCGACGACGCCCGCCAGCTCGCCGAACTGGCCCGCTCGTACGCGACCGTGGTGGTGCTGGACGAGGCCTTCGCCGGCGTCGACGTCGAGGGGGACGTACGCGTCGAACCAGACGCGCTGGAGGAGCCGGCCTCGGTCGTCCCCGAGCGCGTGCTCACGTTCTTCGCCCGGAACCGCGACGCGGTGCGGGCGGCCATCGCGGTCCACCGCGCGGCCGCCCTCGAACCGCCCTGTGACCTCGACGCGCTCGACGACGCGCTGGACCAGCTCGACGCCGACGGGAGCGTCCGGGGCGACGAGGAACTGGACCGGCTCTCGACGGCAGTCGACGACCTGGACGCCGCCGTCTCGACCGCCGAGAGCGTCGCCAACGACTACCTTCGGGAGGCCATCGAGGAGCGGGACGTGACCATCGAGGGGACGGACCTGCTGTCGCTGGTCGAACGCGGCGCGGGCGTGGACTCGCTGCTCGACCGGGAGCTGGCCGACGAGTACGCCGCCGCCGTCTCCCGGGCCCGAGACCACCTCGTCGACGCGCTCGACCTCCGGGAGACGGAGTCGATGGCCCGCCGGGCGTTCCCCGACGAGCCTACCTACCCCGTCGAACGCGAGGAGCGCGTCGTCTCGCGGCTGCGCGAGGAGCTGACGGCAGCGCGTGACCGGCGGGCGACCCAGCGCAAGCGGGAGCTCGCGGACGACCTGGCGGCGCTGCGGCCGGACGCCGAGGCGCTCGTCGAGGCCGCGCTCGAACTCGACGTGGAGCTCGCGGTCGCCCGCTTCGCCACCGACTTCGACTGCACGATGCCCGAACTGACCGACGAGCCGGGCTTCGCCATCGAGGGTGGCCGGTCGCCCCTGCTGGATGTCCCCTTCGACGAGGTCGAACCCATCGACTACGGCGTCGACGGCGTCACCGTCCTCTCGGGGGTCAACAGCGGGGGCAAGACCTCGACGCTCGACCTCGTGGCGCTGGTGACCACGCTGGCCCATATGGGGCTGCCCGTCCCCGCCGAATCGGCCCGAGTCGGACGTATCTCGGAACTCCACTACCACGCCAAGACGCAGGGGACACTCGACGCCGGGGCCTTCGAGACCACTCTCAGGGACTTCGGCGAACTCGTCACGGAGATAACGGCCGACCGCCCCGTCCTCGTACTCGTGGACGAACTCGAATCGATTACGGAGCCCGGCGCCGCGGCGACCATCATCGCCGGCATCCTCGAATCCCTGGCCGAGCGGGAGGCCGCCGGCGTCTTCGTCTCCCACCTCGCCGAGGACATCCTCGAAGCCGCCGAGGCCGACCTCTCCGTCGACGGCATCCAGGCCAAGGGGCTCGTCGACGGCGAGTTGCGCGTCAACCGCTCGCCGGTGAAGGGGGAGCTGGCCCGCTCGACCCCGGAGCTCATCGTCGAGAAACTCGCCGAGGACGGCGACGGGTTCTACGGCGGGCTGTTAGAGAAGTTCGAGTAGTGCGAGGGATTGAGCGAAGCGAAATCCCTCGGATGAGCGAGCGGCGAAGCCGCGAGCAGACCGAGGAATCTCCCTGCGGTTGATTCTTCCAAAACGACCCGGTGAGCGACCCGCGGGACCGACGCCACGCATTCCTCGCGCAGACGACGTTGCCCGGACGGCAGGCCCGGCTCCTTGGGACCCCGCTGCCCCCCATCAGCGCCACGTTCTCGTTCGGTGGCAAATGGTTAAGTGGGCAGCGAAGCTCGGTGAAAGTGATGAGCGACAATCCTGAGGAGGACATGCTCGGGTGGGACGAGTCCGTCTTCAGGGACGAACACGTCTTCGAGATAGACTGGGTACCGGAGACGTTCAGACACCGCGAGACGCAGATGGAGACGCTGAAGTACGCGCTCCGTCCGGCGGTCCGCGGGTCCCGTCCGCTGAACGTCATCGCCCGGGGCCCGCCCGGCACCGGCAAGACCACCTCGACCCAGATACTCTTCGACGAGCTGACCGCCCAGACTGACGTCCAGGCGGTGCGGGTCAACTGCCAGGTCGACTCGACGCGCTATGCCGTCTTCTCCCGCCTGTTCGCGGAGATATTCGACTACGAGCCCCCCTCCTCGGGCATCTCGTTCAAGAAGCTCTTCTCCCAGATAACGGACAAGCTCGTCGAGCGCGACGAGGTGCTCGTCGTGGCGCTGGACGACGTGAACTACCTGTTCTACGAATCGGAGGCCAGCGACACGCTGTACTCGCTGCTGCGCGCACACGAGGCCCACTCGGGCGCCCGCGTCGGCGTCATCTGTGTCTCCTCGGACCTCGAACTCGACGTCATCGAGGAACTGGACACCCGCGTGCAGTCCGTCTTCCGCCCCGAGGAGGTCTACTTCAACAAGTACGGCCAGGCCGAGATCGTCGACATCCTCGACGAGCGGGTCGAGCGCGGCTTCAACGAGGGCGTCGTCGGACCCACGGTGCTCGACCGCGTGGCCGAACTCACCGAGCAGCAGGGCGGCGACCTGCGGGTCGGTATCGACCTCCTCCGGCGGGCCGGGATGAACGCC
This sequence comes from Haloarcula laminariae, assembly GCF_025457605.1. NCBI lineage: Archaea > Methanobacteriati > Methanobacteriota > Halobacteria > Halobacteriales > Haloarculaceae > Haloarcula > Haloarcula laminariae. The sequence goes on from NZ_JAMZFY010000002.1 coordinate 368,079, forward strand.
GAGATGCGCGCCTCCCGTTCCGTCGAACTGGAGGACGTGGAATCGGCCTACGACAAATCGAAGTACGTCCACCTCTCGCGCCGACTGCGGGAACTGTCGGACTCGGAGCGGGCCTTGGTCGAGGTCATCGCCGACCACGACGGCAAGCAGGCCGGCGACATCTACGACGCGTTCAACGACAAAAGCGGGCTGGGCTACACCCGCTACTCCGAGATAATCAACAAGCTCGACCAGCTCGGCATCATCGACGCCGACTACACCGAGGTGGAGGGGCGCGGCCGCTCGCGCCAGCTGACGCTCAACTACGACGCCGACGCCGTGCTGGAACGACTCTGAGAACGTACATTTAAGTACGATACCGCGGCCAAGCCCGGCCCACCATGGACCGGCGAACGTATCTCACCGCGCTGGGCGCAACCGTAGCGGCCGTCAGCGGCTGTAGCGAGGGAAACAGTACGGAGACGCCAGACGGGGACACGGCGGCCGACGGGACACCGACCGAACGGGGAACGCCCCAGCCCGACCCGGCGCCGACCGTGACCGACGCGGGACTCCTGCTCGACCGCGGGGAGTACGACTCCCTCGGCGATGTCGACAGCGTCGGTCGGGGCGCCCCGCTCGTCGTCGGCGTGGAGTACGACCTCCCGGCCAGCGGGGGCAGCGCCCGCGGACTCGCCGAAGCGCGTATCTTCGACGCCGACGGCACCCGTCTCGACACCTCCACGAACGAGGTGGACATCGTCGCCGACGGCGACAGCGTGAGCCGCCGGGCCTGGTTCAGCTTCGGCACCGCTGACTGGGAGCTGGGCAGCTACACCGCGGAGGTGGTCGTCAACTCCGAGAACTACGGAACCTCGACCTCGACCGAGGTGGCCGCCGAACTCGTCGAGCCGCTCGGCGAGGGGGAGGTCGAGATGGCCATCGCCGAGTTCCCGGACGACGCCGCCGCCGCAGAGGAGTTCGACTGGACGCTCGAGTTCCGGAACCTGAGCGACCGCGACAGCAGCGTCGTCACCGATACCGTCACGGTCGGCCCCGTCGGGGCTGACCCCGTCGACCTCGATATCTCGTACCGCGAGACCGTTCCGGCCGGCGGGGCGACACAGGTCGAGCGGGCGGCTGTCCGAATCAACTATCCGGGCACGTACACCTATCGCATCGACGCACTCGACGCCGAAGTCAGTTTCACCCTCCAGCCGCCGGAGGAGTGACCTACTCCAGCTGTTCGAAGGTCTTCTCGGCCCACCGGACGGCGTAGTCGGCCCCGTGGTCGTCGTAGGCCGCGGTGTCCAGCGCCGCGAAGGGGGCGGGAATCTCCAGTCCGTGTTTGACGGCGCTACAGGCCAGCTCCGCGGCGGCGGCGAAGTCGGTCCGGCCCTGGGCCAGCTCCGTCGGCAGGTCCGACAGTCGGGGCTTCAGGCGCTCGCCGGCGTCGACCCAGGCGTCGTGCAGATCGGGGTAGTCCTCGGTCCACGTCTCGAAGGCCGCCCGCGTCTGTCGCCCGAGGTAGGCGTCGTACAGCGCCACCGCGAGCTGGTAGGTGCCGCTGGGGCCCAGCCGGGAGTCGGTGAGCGCTGCGAGCTCCTGATACCGGTCGCCGAAGAACTCGATGAACTGCTCGGGCTCGCCGAGGCTCGCCTCCACGATGGCCTCCGCGACGAGGAAGTCCACGAAGGCGTCGGGGGACGTTTCGAGGCGGGGCTTGACGATGACACAGGCCGGCTCGGTCTGGGTCGTCCAGGCGACGCCGCCGTCGCCGGGCAGCCCGATAGTGAAGTCGCTCCCGGCGTAGCGATGGAGCTGGTCCGGGGCGCTCTCGGGGACCCACGACGGGTCGAGCGCGAGCGGGTCGACCGAGTCGGTCACCAACAGCAGGTCCTCGGCGGCCCCGGGGTCCAGCGTCTCGAAGTCCGTCGCACTGTTCAGGACGACGGTCTCGGGCGCGTAGGCGTCACGGACAGCGGCCACGTCCCCGTCGAGGGCGCGCTCGCTGAACATCTACGCCGAGAACACGACGAGGTTCGCGACGATGGCGACCGAGAGCAGTGCGGCGATAGCGATGGTACCCAAGACGATTTTCGTTGCCGTACTCATGTGGATGGCTATCGCAGGCCGGACATTAAACCTTGAGAAAACCGTCTCCCTTGCGACTGTTCGCAAACGCTCCCTCCCGCGGGACCACAGGCCCCACGACCCTCGCGGAGCCGCTGCCCGCTCACTCCCGTTGCTCTTCGAGCGTCCCCTGCGGGACGGCGTCGTCGTCGCTGCCGGGCGCGGTGCCCTCGCTGTCGTCGGGGGTCGCGTACTCGCGGACGTACGCGAGCAGCTCCTCGGGGGTCGTCTCGACGCCCTGGCGGGCGAAGAAGTTCGCGACGTTGCGGCAGTCCCGTTCGAGGAAGTCGTCGGCGTTGGGGTGGTGGACGGTGACGGCCTGCCCGAGGTCGATGATGTACAGCTGTCCCTCGTGGAAGACGATGTTGTACTCCGAGAGGTCCCCATGGACCAGCCCGGCGTCGTAGAGCCGCCGGAGGTACTCCTTGACGACCTCGTAGGCGGTGTCCGGGTTCTCGATGTGGACCTCGCTGAGCCGCTTGGCCCGCCCCGCCTCGGTGCCCAGATACTCCATGACGAGGACGTTGCGCTCGACGGCAATCGGCTCCGGCGTCCGCACTCCGGCCCGGCGGGCGCGCTTGAGGTTCGAGGACTCCTTGCGGACCCACGCGGTGACGACCTTCTTCTTGTCCGAGCCGATGCCCTCGAAGCGCGGGTCGCCGTCGAGGTAGCCGCGCATGTCCTTGAAGTCGGAGGCGTTGATGCGGTAGACCTTGACCGCGACCTCGTGGCCCTGTGGCTCCTCGCTCTCCCCGTCCGAGGCGCCACGCGCCTGGCTGCCCGCCAGCGCGGTGTAGACGTTGGCTTCCTTGCCGGTCGAAATCGGGCCCCCGAAGGCGTCGATGTGGCCGTCCTGGACGAGCTTGTACAGCGCGCCGTAGGTGGCGTCGTCGAAGACGCTGGCCTCGACCTTGAACTGGTCGGCGTCCTTGATCCGCTCCCGGAACTCGCTGAACTCCCGGTCGCGCTTGCGGGCGATCCGGTCGGCGTCGGTGTCGCTGACATCTATCTCCTCCCACTCGTCGCCGACGCCGTCGACCTCGTCGGTCTCGAGCAGCCCGAAATCGCTGTCTGTCACGTCCGGTCACCCGTCGACGCTGTGGCGCGGTGCATTCGGCGCTACTCCTTGATGTGTCCCTCCTCGCGGAGTTGGTCTGCGTCCTGTTTCTCGTAGCGCCAGGTGATGTCGGCCTTCTCGTCCTGCCAGTCCCACGGCTCGACGAGGACCACGTCGTCCTCGCGAATCCAGATGCGTTTTTGCATCTTGCCCGGAATCCGGGCTGTGCGTTCCACCCCGTCCATACAGCGCACTTTCACGCGGTTCGCCCCGAGCATGTTGGTGACGACGGCGAACACCTCGCTGTCGTCCGGCATCCGCAGGTCCTTCCGGCCCTCGTTGTCACTCATACGCGGGTGTTCGGTCCCGGGAGGGTTAAGTTTTGTACGATTGCGTGTGGCGCCCGCTCGATGGGTCGGCGGGATGTCAAAAGGCCCAAGACCCGGCCAACAGAACGGCTGTCAATGACACTGACACTGCCGGCTGACGCCGCCGCGTGGGCCGACACGTGGCGCGGCCGCATCAACGACCGGGAGGACTTTGCGGCCGCCGCCGCCGACTTCGAGGCGACCTTTCTGTTCGAGATACGGGCCGACGACCGCTACGACGGCGACCCCGTTCGCTTCCTCGTCAGGCTCGCGGACGGCGCCTGCACCGAGGCGGCGCTGGCTGCGGCGGACGCCGACCACGACTTCGCCATGCGTGGCCCCTACGACGCCTGGGTCGACCTGCTCTCGGGCGAACTCGACGTCTCCGAGTCCGTCATGGACGGCACCTTCGACGTGGCCGGCAACACGATGACGCTGCTGCGCCGCCAGGACGCCGTCTCGGAGATGGTCGCCGCCGCCCAGTCAATCGACACCGCCTTCGAGTATTAGCGGCGCTTCAGCGCGGCACCGCAGCCGCGCTGAGCCACTGTCCCGTGTGGCTGCCCTGCCGCCCGGACCCGACGCCCTTCGACGGGCTTTTTCGACCGACGGTCGGAACTCGGGTATGCTTGACAAACTCGGAGTCGCCGGCGTCGCCG